>NZ_JBEFAK010000043.1:0-89703 GCF_040137845.1 Nonomuraea sp. B19D2
AGACTGCCCCCAGCTTCTATCGGGCCGCTGCGACGACCCAACGGTGCAGGTCTTTCACCTCACTCGACAATCCAGCGCCTCGTGGCGCACCAGCAGGAACTTGAACGACCTACGCACCCTCGCCCCCACTCCTGGCCTTGCCAGCGCGCTCGTACTGGGTCTCGATGTACCGCTGGACCGTGACCGCGCTGACCGCGCCCACACTCGCCACAAAGTACGAGCGCGACCACAACGTCGGCAGCCGGGAACGCAGGTGACCGAACTCGGCCCGCAGGTGGCGGGAGGTATAGCCCTTGAACTGGTTGGCCACGTACGACGGGGAGTCCTTCGGATGCGGCTTGACGAACAGATGCACGTAGTCGGGCATCACCTCCAAGGCGATGATCTCCCAATCGTGCTCAGCGGCCTTGGCGCGCAGCAGTTCCTCCAGCCGGGTCTTGACCCGGCCGCCCAGAACAGGCCGCCGATACTTGGAGCACCACACCACGTGGTAGCCCAAGTCATAGGCAGCGCCGGGGGAAGTACGCACCTGACGAGACACACGATCAGTATAACGATGATGCTCTTATAGCACCGGTGTTCACCGGAACCCGCACGGACCCGCGGTACAAGGCACGCTCAGGCGCTAGAACGCCTTCCCGCCCGCCATTCCCCCGCCCCCTGAAGGGAGCAGTCCCCTGCCTTCGACCTGATGGACCACATCACCACGAAGCGCGACCTGGCCCTGTCGGTCACCGACGACCAGGGCATCTCCGCACTGGTGGCGGAGTGGCACGCGTCCATGCTCGCCACCGCCTCGACCCTGCTGGACGCGGCCAAGCAGGCGGGCGCCGTCCGCGCCGGCCTCGACGTGCGCGACCTGCTGACCCTGGTCAAGGGCATCGCCCTGGCCGCCTCGGACCGCGCACAGGCCGAGCGCCTGCTGAGCCTGATCGACTACGGCACCTGACCCGGCTCGTCCACGATCCCGGAATCGAGCACGGACATGGACACAGTCTGATCGTCGTTCACGATCTTCATCCCGAGATAGTGGTAATCGCCGGGATCGAGGATGTAGTACGCCTTGCCCGATTCCCCGGTATCGAGCACGACACCGATCCCGGTGCGCCCGTCCCCGTCCGTGACGTTCTCCTCGACCGCCACGTTCGGGATCATCGCCAGCGCCCGGTACATCGCCGCGGCCGTGTCCGGCGGGATCATGGGCCCGAACTTCATGTACCACCCGATCGCACCGAACACCTTGACGCTGTCCGCGATCTCCGGCGGGCAGTGCGGCTGGCAGATCGACAGCGGGACCCGCTCCTGCTTGAGATCGCGGAAGTGCCGCAGCAACGCGCCGGGCTCGGCCGGCAGGCTCTCGATCTCCTCCTGGGTACGCCCGGCGTGGGTAAGCCCCTTCTCTGCCTTGCCGACCCGGAGCTCGCCCTTCACCCGTACCGCGTCCTTGGTCCCGTCCATCTTGCTCCAGTGCTCGAACGTCGGCAGTTCCCCACCCAGGTGCTGTGTCTCCTTGAGGTAGAACCACTGGTCGGGCCGGATCTCGACGGCCTTGCTCCGGTCGGCGACCAGCGCCGCGCTTTCCAGCACCGCCGCCGCACTGCGCGCCTTCCCCGCCAAGGTGCGGGCGTGCGGCGCCTCGCCGCCCCTGGCCTGGATCACACCCACCGCCGCGACGGCCAGCGCCCCGGCCCCCGCCAGCGCCAGACCCATCCGCAACCGGTACGCGCGCCGCGGGTGCCGCACCGTCGACCCCGCCCGGATCTCGGCCAGCCTGCGTTCCACCCCGGTCAGCTCGGTTTGCGCGGGCACCTCGTCGCGCATCGTCCTGAGCAGCTCGATCTCGTTCATCATTCGCTACCCCTCGTCCGCGGCGGTTGGATCGATGTCACCGAGCGCCCTGCGTAATTTGCCCCGAGCCCGGTTGACCCGCGACCGCACGGTTCCCACGGGCACGCCGAGCGCCGTCGCGGCCTCCTCGTACGTCAACTCCGTCCACGCCACCAGCAGCAACGTGTCCCGATGTTTCCTGGACAGCCCGGCCAGCGCCTTCGCCAGCCGCCTGCGGGCCCCGTCCGCGCTCACCCGTTGCTCGACCTCGTCCGTGAACGGCTCGATCACCGGGTCGGCCCCTGTGCGGATCAGCGCCTTGTAAAGGCCGATCTCGCGGCGACGGTGCCGCCCGATGAGGTTGGTCGCTATGCCGTACAGCCACGAGCGCTCGTCGCCCCGGCTCACGTCGTACGACTCCAGCCGCTGCAGCGCCACTGCGAATGTCTCGGCCACGATGTCGTCCGCCGGCTCCACGCCCAGGCGGCGCACGACGTACCGCTTGAGCTCAGGAGCGTGGAGCCTGAACAGGGTGGCGAACCGCTCGGACGCACGCCGGGATGGCGCGACCGCCGCGACCCCGCCGCCCGTGCCGAGGACGTCGGGCCGCGACAACGCGTCCGCCCGGCTCTCGTGTCGCATCTGTTGCCTCTCGGGTTTCTCCTGTCATGACACGAGTAATTGCCGCGAACGGCGCCGGCGGTTCCAAAAATTCTGACAGCCGTGCACGCGCGCCCCTCGTCGCCGAGTTCGCGCACCATATCCGGGCGCGAAAGGCGCGAGCCCGCCCCGGTCAGGGGTGGAAGCTGGCGCGGTACTCCGTGGGCGTGCGGGCGGTCAGCTGCCGGAACGCGGCGTTGAACGCCGACAGTGAGGTGTAGCCGACCGTGAACGCAATCTGGGTGATCGGGGTATCGCCCGCAGCCAGTTCTTCGATCGCACGCAGCACCCGCATCCGGCGCAGGACCGCCCTCCACGTCATGCCGGTCTCGTCCTCGAAGCGCCGGGCCAGCGACCGTGGCGCCAGGCCCACCTCGTCTGCCACGTCCTCGAAGCGGATCTCGCCGCCGAGCCGCTGCTCGGTCAGCTGCAGGGCCCGGCGTAGTTCCGGTGACCGCCCCGACGGCACGACGACCGGACTCGGCCGCTCGGCGAGCCGCCAGCTCACTGCGGCGAGCGCGGTGAAAAGCGTCTCCGCGTACGCCGTAAGAGGTTCGTCGCTCTCGCCCCAGGCGCCGCATTCGGTCACCAATGCGCGTGCCAGAGGACTGAGGTCGAAGACGGTCAGCGGCGCCGGCGGGGCCGGGGTGAATCCGGTGTCGAACAGCACCGACGCGGTGGTGGCCGGCTGCGGGATGCTCACCCGTATCGCCTCGCCCGCTTCGATCAGGGCGGCCCGTGCCGGCGGTAGCAGCCACGCCTGGCCATGCGCCTCGAGCCGGAGGGCACCGGCCGAGGCGCAGAGCAGGTAGTGGCGGTCCACCTTGAGCGCACGAGCGGGCTCCCGCGGAAACGTGCGGACGAAGCTGTACGCCTTCCGGGTCATCCACGGCCTCGCATGAACCAATCGTAGGGGGCCGCCACGACGCCGGTCAGGCGACGGTCTCCAGCAACTCCGCGCGAAAGCGCCGGCTCACCGGCGACCCGGTCATCATCGGCCGAATCACCTCGCCCGAGCGTGTGAAGGACTCCGACTTCTGGTAGCCGGCAAACGACTCCCAGTCGTCCCACTCGTGGATGATGGTCACCCGGGTCTCGTCCTCCCGGGAGGCGTACACCCGATAGGCAACGTTACCCGGCATCGCGCGCACCTCGTCGCGCACGCTGTCGAGCTGGGCCAGGGCAGCCGCACGGTCGGCGGCGGCGGTGTCGAAGTCGACAATGGCAATGATCACAAGGACCTCCTGGATCGGGGCGGCGACTGCCGCGAGGGGATGTCCCGATCCTCACGCAGACCCGGCCCGGCCGGCTTCCGCGAGTCGGACGCGTTCACGCTTCCAACGGACACGCCCACTCGCGGCATCCGGCATCTTGCCTTTCCGCAAGGCTCCGTCACCACCGAAAGAGAGGCAGAGCCGTTAACTTGAACACACCCGCTTCCGGCTGCGCCGGTGGCAGGGTGCGGAGCCGGCTCACCGGAGAGATGACGAGCCGATCACTACGGCGGCCGAGCCGATGGCCGCCATCCACCCAGACCTGCTAGCGGATTGGCGTCGAGTTCGGCGATGGTGGCGCGTAGGAAGCGCCGCAGCGCGTCGCGGGTGTCGGTGCCGCGGCGGAGCCCCGCGGCTATCACGCGTCGTCGGCCTCGAGGCCGCCACCTGGCCGCCCGGACTCAGCGGTCGCACATGGCGGCGACGAAGGCGTCGATCAGGTGCTGCCGATTCTTGGGCACGCCAGTGACGTAGACGGTGGCGGCGCGCCCGGCGGGGTGCCGGCCGCTGATCACCGCGGCCCCCGGCATGTCGCCGGCGACGAAGTAGGCGTAGCCGCAGCTCGACTTCATCCGGATCACGCCGAAACCGTAGCGGGCGTCCGCGGGCCAGCCTTCCTCCTCGACCTGCACCGGCCGGGCCATCATCTTGCCCAGCGGGGCCTTGCGCCAGAACCGGTTGAGGTCTTCGGGAGTGGAGACCAGGCCGCCGCTGGGACCGAACTCGTAGGTGGGCAGCTGGTCGGTCAGGTCCACCTCGCCGCCCTGCGGCCGGCCGGGGTGCACCCCGTAGGTGTGGGCATGCGGGCCGCGGATGCCGTAGTCGCCCTTGGCCGGCCAGTACGTGTCCCGCATCCCGTACGGCTCGAGGATCAGGTCCCGGCTCACCTGGCGGAAGTCCTTGCCGGTCACTGCGGTCACGATCATGCCGAGGACCAGATAGTTGGTGTTGGCGTAGGCGAAGGAGCCGCGGGGCGTGGGCTTGAGCGTCAGCGCCACCTTCAGGAAGTCCGGGAAGGGCTCCTTCCACTTGATCGCGTTGAGATACTCGGGCAGGCCGCTGGTCTGCTGCAGCAGCATCCGGACGGTGATCTTCCGACCGTCGATCCCGGCGCCGTCGCCGGTGCCGCGCAGCACCCCGGGCAGGTAACGCTCCACACTGGCGTCCAGGTCGATCTTCTGCTGATCGACCAGCCGCAGCACGGTGGCGGCAATGATCGGCTTGCTCCCGCTGGCGATCCTGAACCGGCCCTGGGGGCCGATCATCGGCTTCCCGGTGCCCCGCTCGGCGGTGCCGGAGCGCCGGGTCACGGTCGCGTCGCCCGGGCTCCGCACCTGGCTTAACGCGCCCGCCATGCCGTCCTCGGTGGTGAGCAGGTCAAGGCGGGACTGCGGTGAGGGCGTTGCGGTGGTGGCGAAGGCGGGGGCGACAGGGGCGAGGATCAGGGAACCGGCGACAGCAGCAGCGAGCAATTTCGTCATGCCTCCAATGTCGCGGGAAGATCATTCAGGATCAGTCACGCCTGCCTGCCTGTCGGGGTGGGGTCCTCCCTACCACCGAGGTGATCGCCAAGCCATGACCAGGCGAGATCATCTTCTCGGTTCGGTGGCCGTGAAGACGAGAAACGCCAGGTCAGAGGAGTGTGATACAACGCCGCCGGCAGATCATCGACGCGGCCAGAGCGGCAGGCGCATTCGTGATCGAGGGACGACTTCGCGCGGCACCTCGGCCACGGCACGCCGGTGCCGCCGCTCCTGCTGGCCGGCGATCATGACGGCACCGTCGTCTACCTGACCTCGCTCACCAAACCGGCGGCGCCGAGCCTGCGCATCGGCGCCCCGGTCGTCCGCCGCCACTGCCGACCACACCGAGCTGATCGAAGCCGCACGCCGGCTCCCATCCGCCCACGAGCCACGGCGCGTCAAGGGTGGCGTCGAACAGACCACCCTTCGACCACTTTGAGTGGTCGGTTCGTTACGCTGGGTTCAGTCGCAGGCAAGGAGTGCAGACACGTGGACAACGCAGGAACAACCCACGGCGAGCGCAGACCTGGCGTCCCACTCGGGATCGGCATGCTGCGCCGGCTGATCGCGGCGGTGCTGGCGGGTGGCACGTTGGTGCTGGCCGGGTGCGCGTCGGGTGGCGACACCTCGCCGGATGCCGCGTCGCGGAGCGAGTCTCCGAGCCCGTCCGACCCGACGGCAGCCGCGGACGGCGCCGAAGACGGCGCCACACCGGACACCTCGTCGCAGAGCGAGCATTCGAGCTCGTCCGACCAGCAGTCGGCCGCGGACGGCACCGATCTCGCCGCCTGTGCCGACGGACGGTGCGAGGTGCGGGTGAGCCCGGGGGCGGACATCACTGTGCCACGCCGCCTGGGGATCGCTTCGGTACGGGTGCAATCGGTCGACTTCGACACCGTCACGGTTGTCGGGCGCTACCTCGGAGACTCGCAGCGCGGATTCTGCACCGGCACCAGCTGCAACTCCTCCAGCTCAGGGAGCAGGTTCAAGGTCGTTCTGGGCGCCGACAGCACCGCCACCCAGAACGGCCTGAGCATCACGGCGGTGGCCGTCGACGGTGAATCCGCGGTGTTGCAGCTCGCCCCGGAATGACCCGATAGGCCAGGGTGCGGACGACAACTCGATCTCTGCTTCTCGGGGCTGTAAACGGCTGATTTGTTGTCGGCGGGGTCGACGCAAGGCGTTCCCTTGTCTCGACCAGGTGACCCGCGACTACAAGTCGTGTGTGCTGGAGTCGCCCGACCTCGGGCACGAGCGTGACCGTGCTGGACATCGGGTACGGCCCTGTTGTTCTTGGTGGCGTCGAGGCTTCCGAACGATGAACATGTCCCTGGTGTGGGCACACTGGAACCTCTGTGAAGCTCGCCATAGACTCTTTGGTGCAGGTTTTCTGCGCCAAAATAGCTCTGGCATGGCGTGAGGACACTTCAAAGGGGCCTGGGGTGCTGATCCGATTCCGGTTGGCCAATCACCGGTCGATCCGCGACGAGCAAGAGTTGTCACTGATCGCGACCGAGTTCAACGAAGGCGCTCGTTTGGTATCACCTCCCTCAACGGGTGGTGTGTGAATTCATCGCTCTTTCTGGCATTCCTCCTCCCTCGTAAGAAAGGTGCGCGATTGTCCCTGTGGACGTTCGCAACCCGACGAATAACCCCTTAACGGATCATGCTGAGCCGACGTCCCGGCATGGTCAACCATGTTGGTCCGTATGGATATCGCACAGGGTCGCCCCGCGATAGGCCCTGTGCGGCTCCAGAGAGCGCCGATCGACCTTCAGCAGGGGTGAGTTGGCCGGGCGAGCCGTCCAGGCTGTGGATACGTATGCTGCTGTGTGTGGCTTCGATCGCTCGCGAAATCGTCTTCCGCTCCCTTGACGGGCTGAACCTTCGTGGCACTCTGGTCGCTCCTGACGTGCCCCCAACCACACCGGCAACGGTATTAGTGCATGGTGGTGGCGTCACACGTGAGGAAGGCGGATTCTTCAGCCGTCTAGCGCTTGGCCTGGCGGATGCTGGCCTGCCCTCGCTGCGCTTCGACTTCCGCGCTCATGGCGAGAGTGAGGGACGGCAAGAAGACCTGACGATTGCAGGTGTCGTCAACGACATCCGGGCGGCAGCCGAGTATGTATACGCTGAACTTGGATGCGAGCAGGCGAACATTATCGGCGCAAGCTTCGGCGGTGGCATCTCGGCCTTTTACGCGTCACGTTACCCGGAAGCTGTGCGGCGGCTGGTCCTGATCAATCCGCTACTCAACTATAAAAAGCGCTTCGTGAACGACAAGCCATATTGGCAAGGAGACCACATCAACGAAGACGCCGGACGGGAATTGACTACACAAGGACTTGTGTCACACTCGCCGACCTTCAAACTGGGGCGAGGTCTGCTCAATGAAGTGTTCTACCTCCAGCCACATCAGGAGTTGGGCAATATCCATGCGCCGACGCTGCTCGTGCATGGCACCGGCGACACGTTTATTCCGGTTCAGTCGTCGCGGATGCGGTGGGCCGGTTTGGAGGTAATGCTCGACTGATCGAAATCGAGGGTGCCCAACACGGTATCGCCGTTCACGATGACCCTCAGTATGCCAATCTGCAGACACAGGAGTGGCAAGCCTATGTCATTCGTGCCGTGGCCGAGTGGCTAGGCAAGGATAGCGTGGCGTAGTTCGCGTACGCTGTCCATGTGCTGCCAAAGTCGCAATTGTCCAACGAGGCGCAGAACTTCCTGATGGGTACGGGCTGAATTAGTGTCTTGTGCCAGAGTCAAGGCTTCAAGGCCATGCATTGCCGCCTTGTCCGGCTGCTGGGCAGCGCGCCACAGTGCGGCTGGAGTACTAAGCTTCGACTCGCCCGTTGACGGCCTGGAACCACGCGTTGCTGTTCGGCCGGAACTGCAACACGATTGCGGGGACGACGAGCAGGGCGGTCCAGATACCGAGCAGCATCACAGCCCCCAACACGGTCAGCGCGATTCGGGCGCCAGTGCTCCCTTGCCGCATGAGCTTGGCAAGGACGATTACGGCCACGCCAACACCGAACCACAGGGCCAGAGATAACCAACCGGTGCTCAAAGGGACCGATCCCGGGCCGAAGAATTCATAGATCATGGCGAAGGCCAGCAGCACGCCTAAGCAGATCCAGAGCGTCGAAGCGACCGTCACAGCTCGGGGTGGAGGTGTCCAGTACACGCTCGCGTCCTGTTCGGACGGGTCGGACAGCTGGTCCTGCGGTGGCGTATCGCGCCCGTTGCGCGGAGTACGTTCGCTGCCCTCGTCGGACGGCGTGGCCCCCTGCTCACTCGTCATGTTCAGAGCCTTCCACATTTTCTGGGGACCGGTCCCGAGAGGAAGGCGATGACCTCCACCTGAGGGCGTCCTCCCAGGCCATGGCGTCACGGTCGTGAAGCGCGGCTGTAGTGTTTAGCCCTCGACGTATTGTCCAGAAAGCGGTATGCGGGAGATCTCCTGCCATGCATAGGTGCGCTGGCGACGCTCAAGCAAAACGAGCGAACTCTCCTTGACCGCGACGTCTGCGGAGGGGAGAGTGCGCAGTCTCTCGACCATTGCAATAGCCCGCGCTGCGGGAATATCGGCAGAGTTGCAATAAGCTATTGTCAGATGTGGATGGAATTTGGCATCTTTAATGGGTGCTTTTGGATGGACCGAGAGGGTTGCTTCGCGAAGGGCGTCGCGAAGATGTCTGATTGGCTCGCTCGGTGACGCGCTAAATCCGAGTGCGCCGGGGGTGCCGCCCAGGGAGCCGATGGAAATGTCGAAAGGCGTTATTTGTGCGCAGGCGTGTATCGCGGCAGCTTCGATTGAACGTAGTTGAGTCGGCGTTATGTCATCTTCGAATGCAATTCTGTCGAGCGTAAGATGCAAGTCGCTTTCGGGGATCAAATCATAGTAAGGAAAGGAGATCGCTGCCTGGCATTGCTTGACGAGCGATTGCAGCTGCGGCGACGGCTCGAACGTCAGATACCAGTAGTAGGTGCGCGGGGTGGCGCTGCGATTCCAGTGGTTAGCGAGGTATCGAAGCCTTCGGAAACGCTCGTCGAGTCCATCGTTGTTGAAAGAATTGGGAAGAATCTCACGGCGTGGTTCGCTCATCAACATACTTTCCGTGCAGATACGGCGTGGTGAATGTCGCTGAATCGACTCGCTTCACCCCATCGTTGAGTAGCTTTGTGAACAAGGTCCATAGCGCGCTGTTGAATCGATATTATCGGACGATCTGCCGAAATGTTTAGCGCATCAAGGAGGAGATCGCTGACGTGCTCTGGATCGGCTTCTTTGGAGGGAATCAGTGAAACCGCGTAGGACAGAGCTACGCGACCATCCTGGTCGATATGGACACCCACCAGCCGGTCGATGTGTTGGACGGCTGGGAGGCCCAGATGTTGGCCGACTGGCTGATCGCGCACCCAGGGGTACGGGTAGTGTGCCGCGATCGCGCCGGCGGCTTCGCCGAGGGCACCCGTCTGGGAGCACCCGATGCCCAGCAATGCGCAGACCGGTGGCATCTGTATCAGAACCTATGTGTGGCGGTCGACAAGACGATCCACGCCCACCACGCTGACCTGCGTGAACCCACGCTGGACCCAAGCGAGCATGAGCAGAGCGGAGTGATGATCGTGATGAAGGAGACCCCGGTCGTGGAGCGGACCCGCCACCGTCACGCTGAGATCCACAAGCTCCTCGCCGAGGGCTACAACCAGACCCAGATCTGCCAGATCCTCGGCCTGGACTTCAAAACCGTGCAGAGATACCGGCGTGCCTCCACCGCCGAGGAATTGCTGTCCAGCGGTATAGACAAGCCCCGCCACTTCCGAGGATTCATGCCTTACCTGCGGAAACGCGTCCTGGACGACGGCTGCGGCAACGCCGCCCAGCTCTGCCGAGAGTTACGTGAGCAGGGCTACCGTGGCAGCGTCCGCACGATCCGCCGCTACATCGCACCGCTGCGTGCCGGACTACACGTCCCCGAGCTGCCGCCCAAACCACCCTCCATCCGGGAGGTCCGCCGGTGGATCACCAGCGACCCCGAGCACCTCACCGACACCGACAAGCAGCGGCTCGGTGAGGTCACCACCCGCAGCCCTCGCCTGGAGCGCCTCCACCGCCATGTCACGGCGTTCGCCAAGATGCTCATCCACCGCACTGGTACCCACGACCTGGACCGATGGCTGGCCACCGTCGACGCCGACGACCTGCCCCACCTGCATTCCTTCGCCAACGGCCTCCGTCGCGACCACGCTGCCGTCCTCAACGGCCTGTCCCTGTCCCACTCGTCCGGAGCGGTCGATCGAGGGCAGAAACTGCAAGATCAAGCACCTGAAGAGAATCATGTATAGCCGGGCCAACCACGACCTCCTCCGCGCCATGATCCTGCACAACTGACAGTCACCATCCGTAGTCCCACCCCATGGAGTGAGACAGAGCCGAGGTTTTCCTGATGGCGGCCAACGTGATCCAGGTTGGCGGCCGTCAAACTCCCGCTGGGTGGCCAGGTAGCTTCTTGGCGGGTGGCTTTCGTGGGTGAGAAGTAGGTCCGCTCGCCGGTCGGTTCCGGGGCGGGCCCTTCAGTCGAAATCGACGTCACCGCGTTTCGGAACCGCTTTCCGAAGCCGGCGAGCTCGTCGTTGCTCCCGTGGCGAAGGAATCTATGGGGCGGTCAACGCCGTTTCGATCGCCGCGCCGTTTCGCTCCAACCACGCCTCCTGCCGCTTGATCTGATCGCCGACGCCCTCCTGCCACATCCGCGCCCAACCCCCGCCCTGCGCCTCGGCGATCTGCTTCATTGAGAACCACGCCCGCCTTGACCGCAGCACGGCTACCTCGACGAGCCGGGAACGATCCGTATCCGACATCCCGTAGGCGTCGGCGAGGATCCGGCAGCGGCGCGGCGCATCGACGTCCTGCAGCAGCGGATCGGCGTCGACGGGATCATCCAGCGGAGCCCAATAGAGCATCGCGTTGCACACCTCGTCGACTCTGGAGACCGGCTTGGCCAGGTCGAAGTCGATGAGCGCAGCGGCCTCGCCGTCCCGGAACACGATGTTGTCAGGCGTGAAGTCCATGTGCCCGACCAGTTCGGCCGGATAGGGCGGTGCGGGTGGCATGTCCGGCTGCTCGGTGAGCTCGGTGAGCCCTGAGAAGGGCCGGACCCCTTCGGGGAGGACGAAACCGGTGGCCGCGTCGTCGTAGGCCCGGACGAGGCGGCCGACCGAAGCCAACCGAGCCTCGTCGGCGATCCACGCGGGCCTCGGCCGTCCGGCGACCTCGCCGGCGACGAACGTCAGCACCTCACGTCCGGCCGCGTCAATGCCGAGAAATCTCGGCGCGCCCGCGAACCCGACCACCTCCAGGTGGCGGAGCAAGGCATGGACGAGCGGAGCGTTGAAGCCGACCGGACGCCGCACTGTGTCGCCGACGCGTACGACGCCCTCGGTGACGTCACCGCCGACCAGCGCGATCTCGGGTTCGGATTCAGCAGGTTCGATGTAGGTGGCGGAGCTCATTACGGTTCTCTCTTCAATCCGGCCAAGTGTCAGACCGTACTGCGGCACATGGGCATGATCGAGTGATTTCCTTGGCCATCTACCAAGATTTTCATGGCCGCTTACACCGGAACTCGAACACGCCTCACCGGGCTTGGATCATGGGCCCTTCAGAGCTCGGAGACTCGCCACTGGTTCGGGGTTGAGGAGTGCGGTTCCCGCTGGGGTGAGGGTGTGCCACGCCGTGACCAGGACGTTTGATCCGACAGCGTGTCTCTTCCCAGAGAAATCATGCGACCTGGGTAGCCACGATGCGCAGGCGAAGCCTGCGCCTTGATGAGGGCGCCTGAGCGAAGCGAAGCCCTCCAGGGGTCGGGGCTTTGGCCCGACTGGAAGCGGCGCCTGAGCCCACGTGCGCGAAGCGCCCCCTGGCGAAGACCTTTGCGCGCCGTCAGGCGCGGCCCGGGACGAGCGGAGCGAGGCCCGTCCGGGGCGGGGTCCAGCAGGCCCACCACCCAGTCGGGCAACGGGTGGGTGCGCGTCGGCCCACCTACTCACCGCCCAGTCGGGCAACGAGTGGGTGGGCCTGCGCAACCTACTGCCTAAACCCCCAGCGCCGAGGGGAGGCTGAGTTCGTGGAGGAACAGGGCCTCGGTCGTCGCCACGCGCTGTAGCTCCTCCAGGTCCACCCGCTCGTTCGGCGCGTGAATGGCGGCGTCCTCGTCCTCCGCCCCGAACAGCAGGATCTCGGCCGCGGGGAACTGCTTCAGCAGCGTGTTCACCAGCGGAATCGAGCCACCCGCGCCCACGTCGCGGGGCGGGCGGCCGAAGGACCACTCCATGGCGCGGTTCAGCGCCGTGCGGGCCTTGCCGCCCGAGTCCGCCTGGAAGCCCGAGCCCACCGTGAAGTCCTCGAACGACACCTGGACTCCCCACGGCGCCACCTTGCGCAGGAACTCCACCACCGCGTTCACCGTCGTCTTCGGGTCCCCCGCCGGAGGGACGCGGACGGTCACGCGTGCCCGTGCGGAAGGCTGTACCGCGTTCACCGCGCCCGAGACCGACGGCACGTCCAGGCCCGTCACGGTGATCGCGTACGACGACCAGAGGCGGTCCGCCAGCGAGCCCGAGCCCACCAGGGAGACCCCGTCCAGGACGCCGGCCGTCTTCGTGAACTCCTCCTCCGACGGCCCCTGGCCCAGGAACCTCCCGCGCGGCAGTCCGGGCACGCGGATGTCGCCGTTGTCGTCGTGCAGCGAGGTCAGCATGCGCATCAGGGCGGCCAGCGCGTCGGGGGCGGCGCCGCCGAACGAGCCGCTGTGCACCGCCTCCTTCAGCGTGCGGACCTCGATGGTGAACGCCGCCATGCCGCGCAGCGACGTCGTGACCGCCGGGTCGCCGACGCGCGGGTTGCCGCAGTCGGCCACCACGATGGCGTCGGCCCGCAGCAGGTCCGGGTTGCGCTCGACGAACGCCTCCAGGCGCTCGCCCGCGTACTCCTCCTGGCCCTCGATGATGACCTTGATGCCCACGGGGAACCGGCCCTGGAAGGCACGCAGGGCGGTGACGTGGGAGATGATGCCCGACTTGTCGTCCGCGCAGCCCCGCCCGTACAGGCGGCCGTCGATCAAGGTCGGCTCGAACGGCGGGGTGCGCCACGCGGCCAGGTCGCCTGCCGGCTGCACGTCGTAGTGCGCGTACAGCAGGACGGTGGGAGCGCCGGGCGGCGCCGGCGCCTCGCCGTAGACCGCCGGGAAGCTGCCCTCGACGGGCACCTGCTGCACGCGCGGCAGTCCCGCGGAGCGCAGCAGTTCCTCCGTCAGCGCGGCGGCGGCGAACACCGGCTCCTCCGGATGCCCGGGGAAGGCCACGGAGGGTATGGAGGCCAGTCGCTTGAGGTCCTCGACGGACTGGGGCATCGCCGCGGCGACAGCGCTCTTGATCTGGTCAGGAGTCACGGAAGGTCCCCCGGTGGGTCATTCATCGTCAGTGGGTGGTCTACATCAACAGGTCTCAGCCGGTGCGGGCTGGTATAGACGCGTTGCTCTCATTGGATCACAGAACGTCCCAAGTTCGGGAACGGGCCTGACCCGCGCGTCAATGTACATGCGGATTTCGTCGCCGTTACAAAGCGGTTCTGCGGATCTCGATTTTCTTGCATAGTGCTGCGACCGATTCGCTTGGCAAATCCGCAGGTGAGCATGCACACTGTGGGGAGTTCAGACACGAGGGAAGATAACCATGACGCAGCCGGAAAACGACGTCCTCAAGGCCGCGCAAGACAACCTGTGGTTGCACTTCACCAGGCACAGCGCCTATCAGCAGTCCGAGATCCCGACCATCGTGCGCGGTGAGGGATCGTACGTCTACGACATCCACGGCAAGCGCTACCTCGACGGTCTGGCCGGGCTCTTCGTGGTCCAGGTCGGCCACGGACGCCAAGAACTCGCCGAGGCTGCCGCCAAGCAGGCTCAGGAGCTGGCGTTCTTCCCGCTGTGGTCCTACGCCCACCCCAAGGCCGCCGAGCTGGCCCAGCGCCTGGCCTCCTACACCCCCGGCGAATTGAACCGCGTCTTCTTCACCACCGGCGGCGGCGAGGCGGTGGAGACCGCCTGGAAGCTCGCCAAGCAGTACTACAAGCTCATCGGCAAGCCGCTCAAGCACAAGGTCATCAGCCGCCAGATCGCCTACCACGGCACCCCGCAGGGTGCGCTGTCGATCACCGGCATCCCCGCGTTCAAGCAGATGTTCGAGCCGCTGGTGCCCGGCTCGATCAGGGTCCCCAACACCAACCACTACCGCGCCGACGAGATCACCGGCGTCAAGGGCATGACCCCCGAGGAGTACGGCCTCTGGGCGGCCGAGCGCGTGGCCCGCGCCATCGAGATGGAGGGCCCCGACACGGTGGCCGCAGTCTTCGCCGAGCCCGTGCAGAACGCCGGCGGCTGCTTCCCGCCGCCCCCCGGCTACTTCCAGCGCCTGCGCGAGATCTGCGACGAGTACGACGTGCTGCTCGTCTCCGACGAGGTCATCTGCGCCTTCGGCCGGCTGGGCACGATGTTCGGCGGCCAGAAGTTCGACTACGTGCCTGACATCATCACCTGCGCCAAGGGCCTGACCAGCGGCTATTCGCCCATCGGCGCCATGATCGCGCATGAGCGGCTGTTCGAGCCGTTCAAGGACGGCGACACCATGTTCGCCCACGGATACACGTTCGGGGGTCACCCCGTCTCTTCGGCCGTTGCACTGGCCAACCTTGATATCTTCGAACGTGAGGACCTGCTCGGTCACGTCACAAGGAACGAGCCGCTGTTCAAGCAGACCCTCGACGGCCTGCGCGACCTGCCCATCGTCGGTGACGTGCGCGGCGCCGGCTACTTCTGGGGCATCGAGCTGGTCAAGGACAAAGCCACTAAGGAGACGTTCGACGCTGAGGAGTCGGAGCGGCTCCTGCGTGGCTTCCTGTCCAAGGCACTGTTCGACGCGGGCCTTTACTGCCGCGCCGACGACCGCGGAGATCCCGTCATCCAGCTCTCGCCCCCGCTGATCGCGGGTCCGGAGGAGTTCGCCGAGATCGGGTCGATTCTCCGTGACGTGCTCACCCGAGCGTGGGCGCGCCTATAACACGCCTGTAACCGGGCGCATAACACCGTCATCCCGGTACGACGGCGTGCCGGTTCGCGAAAGGATCAACCCATGAAGATCGGCGTTCCTGCCGAGGTCAAGAACCACGAATATCGCGTCGCCGCCACCCCCGCCGGAGTTCACGAGCTGGTGGGCAACGGCCACGACGTCCTCGTCCAGCGAGGCGCGGGGCTGGGCTCGTCCATCACGGACGAGGAGTACCTCGCGGCGGGCGCGAAGCTCCTCGACAGCGCCGACGCCGTGTGGGGCGAGGCGGACATGGTGCTCAAGGTGAAGGAGCCGATCGCCGAGGAGTACCACCGCCTGCGTGAAGGGCTGGTGCTGTTCACGTACCTGCACCTGGCCGCCTCCCGCTCCTGCACCGACGCGCTGCTCGGCGCCAGGACGACCGGCATCGCGTACGAGACCGTCCAGGTCGGCAACGCGCTGCCGCTGCTCGCCCCCATGTCCGAGGTCGCGGGCCGGCTCGCGCCGCAGGTGGGCGCCTACAACATGATGCGCTTCAACGGCGGCCGCGGAGTCCTGCCCGGCGGCGTGCCCGGCGTGGCCCCGGCGAAGGTGGTCGTCATCGGCGGCGGCGTCTCCGGGCTGAACGCCGCGCAGATCGCCGTCGGCATGGGCGCGGACGTGACGGTGCTCGACACCAACATCGACCGCCTGCGCTACATCGACGCCATCTACCAGGGCCGGCTCAAGACGCTGGTCTCCACGTCGTACGCGATCGAGCAGGAGGTCCTGCAGGCCGACCTGGTCATCGGCGCGGTGCTGATCCCCGGGGCCAAGGCCCCGACGCTGATCTCCAACGACCTGGTCTCGCGCATGAAGCCGGGCTCCGTGCTCGTCGACATCGCCATCGACCAGGGCGGCTGCTTCGAGGACTCGCGTCCGACCACGCACGCGGAGCCGACGTACAAGGTGCACGAGTCGGTCTTCTACTGCGTGGCCAACATGCCGGGCTCCGTGGCCAACACCTCCACGTACGCCCTGACGAACGCGACCCTCCCGTACGCGGTCAAGCTGGCCAACCTGGGCTGGCGCGACGCGCTCAAGGCCGACGCCGGCCTCGCGGGCGGGCTCAACACCCACGACGGCAAGCTGACCAACCAGCCGGTGGCCGAGGCGCTCGGGCTGCGCTTCACCCCGGTGGCGGAACTGGTCTAGTCACCCTGCCGGCGTCCGGGCGTGCGCTGATCAGCGCACGCCCAGACGCCAGCGCAGGTCGCGGGCCGTGGCCAGGACGTACTGGATCTCGCTGGGGCTGGGCCACGGCGCGCTCCCAGGGCGCAGCAGCGTGCCGCGCACCGACGCCAGGTGCTCGATGGCGCTCCGGTGCACCCCGCTCCGCTCCACCAGCCACCCGATCACGTCCGAATGGTCGTGCAGCGGCCTGGTCACCAGATCCCACGTGCCCAGCACCTCGGCCAGGTCCGACACGGAGAGCGGGAGGCCGCCCCTGCGCCCGGTCGCGGCCGCGGCCAGCTCAGCCCTGGCGGCCAGCTCCGGCTCGGCGTGCCGCCCCCAGGTGGCGGGCGGTGGGTCGGACAGCCAGGTCTGCGCCTCGCCCAGCTCGCCGGTCACCGACAGCAGCCCGCCCAGCTCGACGGCGGCACCGCGATGCCCGGCCTGCGCCGCCTGCCTGAACCAGTGCTGCCCGCCCGCCATGTCGCCGAACTCGGCGATCAGCAGCAGGCCGAAGTTGAAGGCCGACTCGGCGTCCCCGCCCGCGGCCGCGCGGCCGAACCAGTGGCTGGCCGCCGCGCAGTCGCTCAGCTCCACGCACACGAACCCGGCCATCCGCTGGTCGTAGACCCGCCCCGTCCCGGCCGCCTGCTCGAACCAGCCGCGGGCCGTACGCAGGTCGCCCCTGGACAGCGCGACGCCGCCGAGCCGGGAGGCGGCGCCCGGGTGCTCGCTCTTGGCGGCCAGCCGGTAGTACGCCTCCGCGCCCTCAGGGTCGCGGCCGGCGTCCAGGTAGAGGCCCATGCAGTACGCCGAGTCCGCGTGGCCGCCCCTGGCAGCGTACTCCCACCAGCGCACGGTCTCCTTGTCATCGCCCGAGGCGTAGGCCAGGAAGCCCAGGTCGTGTGCCGAGATCAGGTCGCCGTCGGCTGCCGCCCTGCGGTGCCACTCGCGTGCCGCTCCCAGCTCGCCCTCGTCCTCGCACATCAGCGCCAGCCGGCGGGCCGCCGCCCTGGACCCGCCGAGTGCCGCCCGCTCGTACCAGCGCTTGGCGTCCTCGGTGTCGCCGCGCTGCTCCAGCAGAAGCGTCGCCAGGTTGGCCGCGGCCTCGGCGTCGCCGGTGCCGGCCGCGAACTCGTACCAGGTGACCGCATCCTCCAGGCTGCCGTGCTTCTCGTGCCAGACGCCCAGGTTGTAGGCGCTGTCGACGTTGCCGGCGGCAGCCGCCCGCTCCCACCAGTGCTTGGCGGCCGCGCGGTCGCCATGCTGGGCGTAAAGCTTGCCGAGCCGGTGCGCGGCCTGCGCGTCACCCGCACGCGCGGCGGCCAGCAGCTCGGGCTCGTCTCCCACCCGCGGCGCCGGTACGGACGGCGCCGCCACCTCTCCTTGCCAGGCCATGGCGACCAGAGTGGCACGTGATCACGCGATTGCGAACAGTAATCGCCGACGCGGCCCTACAAGAAGTCGATGAAGCGGGCAGGGGGTACGCGACGTAACGCTGCGTCTTGGACGCGGACAGTGAGTTCAGGCGGGCCGCCCGTACGCCTGCGGGGGTAGGAGGCCGGTGCGTTTCATCGTCCGCAGGACGGGGGCGGTCTCGAGCATCTGGACGGCGTCCAGGGCGCTGACCCGTTCGGTGAGGTAGCGGTAGAGGTCGGCGTTGTCTCGGCAGATGGCGGCGGCGAGCAGGTTCGTCGGGCCGGTGGTGACGCCCGCGAAGGAGATCTCCGGGTGGCCCGCGAGGGTCGTGGCCACGTGGAGCAGCTCGGAGGGGCGTACTGACATCCACAGCCTGGCCTCGGCGCGGTGGCCGAGCAGCTTGGGGGAGTAGTCGAGCTGGATGTTGAGCGCGCCCGCGGCCCTGAGCTGGTGGAGACGGCGCTTGGCGGTGGACTCCGACCAGCCGGTGGCCCTGGCCAGCTCCGCGTACCCGGCCCGGCCGTCCCTGGCCAGCACGTCCACGAGGCGGTGGTCCTCCTCCTGCAGGACGATGCCGTCCACGCCGGTACGCGGCTCGAGGCGCAGCCGGCCGGCCTGCTCCTCGGTCAGCCAGGCCAGCCCCCGCCAGCCGCCCGGCAGGGCGAAGCCCCGCAGGAGCGAGTGCGCGGTCATGCCCAGGACGCGGCTCGTCCTGGGCAGCTTCTCCAGCAGGACCGCGTCGGGTGACTGGGTGAAGCAGGAGATCTCGGTGCCGCCCGACAGCAGGTGCACCCAGTACGTGTCGGGCCGCCTGGCCAGGGCCTCGGCGATGGCCGTGCCGGCGTCGGGCGTGCAGCGTACGCGGATGGTCCAGGGCGAGTAGCCGAGGAGCGCGCCGTCCAGGCCGCCCACCACGCTGATCACCCCCGCCGCGGTGAGCCTGCGGTAGCGGCGGGCCACGGTCTGCTCCGAGACGCCCAGCACGTCGGCGATCCTGGCGAAGGGGGCCCGGCCGTCGAGCTGGAGCGCGTGCACCAGACCGCGGTCGACGCCGTCGAGGTCGGAGGATTCCATCTCGTCAGGGTAGGGCGATGGAGGAAAATCACTGAAATGCCGTAGAAAATTGGGGGTATGTGGGTGGGCGGGCCAGCCTTGGACGCATGATTCTCGTAACAGGAGCCACCGGGAACGTCGGCCGCCAGGTCGTCCACCAACTCGTCGAGGCGGGCCATCCCGTACGCGCCATGACCCGTGACCCGTCCTGGGCGGCCCTGCCGGAGGGCGTCGAGGTGGTCAAGGGCGACCACGAAACCATCGGGCGGTGCCTGGACGGCGTCGAGTCGGTCTTCCTCATCTGGCCCTTCCACACCGCCGACCTCGCCGCCGCCGTGGTCGGCGCGATCAGGCGGCACGCCCGCCGCGTCGTCCTGCTCTCCTCGGGAGCGGTACGCGACCAGCCCGACTCCGCCGTCGGCCGCTCGCACCACGAGCTCGAGCAGCGGGTGGAGCAGTCGGGCCTGGCCTGGACCATGCTCTGGCCCAGCACGTTCGCCGCGAACGCGCTCTGGTGGCGCGACCAGATCCGCTCCGGGGACGTGGTGCGGGGTGCGTTCGGCCAGGTGAAGATGGCGATGCTGCACGAGCGCGACATCGCCGCCGTGGCCGTACGGGCGCTGACCTCGGACGGCCACGACGGCGCCCGCTACGTGCTGACGGGGCCGGAGGCGCTGACCCAGGTCGAGCAGGTACGGATCATCGGGGACGCGGTCGGGCGCCCGCTGCGCTGGCAGGAGCGCAGCCCGGGGGAGGAGCGGCAGCGGCTGCTGGCCGACGACTCCTTCCCTGACTCCTTCGTGGACGCGCTGCTCGACGGCTACGCGCAGATGCTCGACGGGCCGCCGCCGGTGCTGACGAACACGGTCGCGGAGGTGACGGGACGGCCCGCGCGGTCCTTCGCCGAATGGGCGAAGGACCACGCGAGAGACTTCTAGGGCACCACGACCATCGCGCTGCCGCCGCCGCGGCGGGCGGGCTCGGCGACGGCCTGGATCCGGCCCCTGCCGACGAACTCCAGCGCGGTGGCCGCCCCGATCTCCGGGTTGAGCGCGAAGCTGTGCCCCTTGGCCTCCAGCTCGGCCCGGTACTTGTCCAGGAACGCCGGCTCCGCCTGCGTCTGCGCGGTGTTGCGCTGCGTGGCGCGGGGCGCGGCGAGCGCGTCCGGCAGGTTCATCCCGAACTCGTACCGGTTGACCAGGATCTGCAGCGTGGTCGTGATGATGGTCGAGCCGCCCGGCGACCCGACCGCCAGCACCGGCCTGCCGTGCTCGAACACCAGCGTGGGCGCCATCGACGAGCGCGGACGCTTGCCGGGGCCGGGCAGGTTGGGGTCGCCGGGCGCCGGGCCGAACGTGAAGTCGGTCAGCTCGTTGTTGAGCAGCACGCCGCGTCCCGGCACCACGATGCCGTTGCCGCCGGTGGACTCGATGGTCAGGTTGTAGGCGATCACGTTGCCCCAGCGGTCGGCGACGACGAGGTGCGTGGTCTCGGGGCCCTCGTCCGCGATCGGGGTGGCGCTGCCGGTGGGCTGGGCGCAGGGCTCGTAGGAGCCGTCCGGGCTGCCGGGCGCCGCCGGGTGGGCCGTCGCCCGGTCGCCGATCAGGCAGGCCCGCTCCTTGGCGAAGCCGTCGGACAGCAGCTCCTTGAGCGGCACGCCGGGGATGTCGCCGACGTACTTGCCGCGGTCGGCGAAGGCCAGTCTGGACGCCTCCAGGTATTCATGCACGCCGACCTGGGGAAGGGACTCGAGGATGTTGAGGGCCTCGCCGACCGTCGAGCCGCCGGAGGACGGCGGCGCCATGCCGTACACGTCCTTGCCGTCGTAAGAGATCTTGGTGGGTTCGCGCAGGAGCGCGCGGTAGGCGCGCAGGTCGGACAGCTCCATCAGGCCCGGCCTGACGTTGCGGGTGCTGCCGGGGGTGACCGGTGGCTGCTTGACGGTGGCCACGATCTCCTTGCCGAGCTGCCCGCCGTACAGCCAGCCGGGGCCGCGCCTGCCCAGCTCCCGGTACGTGGCCGCGAGCTCGGGGTTCTTGAACACCGAGCCGACGGGCGGCGGGGCGCCGTTCGGCAGGTACAGCTTGGCCGTGGAGGCGATGTCCTTGAACCGGGCCTGGTTCGCGGCGGTCTGGTTGTGGAAGGTCTGGTCCACGACGAAGCCCTTGGAGGCCACCTCGATCGCGGGCCGGAGCGCCTCTTTGAGCGAGATCGTGCCGAATCTGCGTAAGGCGAGGTCCCAGTTCGCGACCGTGCCGGGGATGCCCGCCGACAGGCCGCTGGTCACGCCCTCGTCGAACGGGATGCCCTCCAACGAAGTCGAGGTCATGGCCTGCGGGGCGGTCTCGCGGCCGTCGATCGTGAAGACCTTGCGCTGCCTGGCGTCGTAGTACACCATGAAGCCGCCTCCGGCCAGGCCCGAGGAGTACGGCTCCGTGACGCCCAGCACCGCGCCCGCGGCGACGGCGGCGTCCACGGCGTTGCCGCCCTTCCTGAGCACGGCGATGGCGGCCTTGCTGGCGTCGTGGTCGACGGTGGCGACGGCGCCGCCGTACCCCTCCGCGACCGGGACTTTCTGCTGGGGCTCGGCCAGCGCGGGCGGTGCCGGCACGAGCGAGATGAGGACTGCTGCTGCGGGGACGATCACTCGGCGCATGGTCCTTACGATCGCTCACGTACGCCCGTCGTGGTAGGGCCCCCTCACACGCAGGGATGATGCGCTGGTCAGGAGGCTGATCTAGCGTAGGGCTGTGCGTGGGAAGTACGGCTTCGACCCCTATCTGGCCCTCATCGTGGCAGCAGCCCAGTTCGTCATCGGCAAGGGCGCCTCGTGGGGGCAGCGGGACTTCCGGGAGGCGCTCGACCCGTACGCTTACGGGCTGCTGCTGGTCGGGCCGCTGGCGATCCTGCTGCACCGCCGCTTCCCGCTGCTCACCACCGCCGCGGCGCTCGGCGCGTGCGACCTCTTCCTGGCCGGCGGGTACGCCTACGGCCCCAGCTTCATCAGCCCGGCGGTCCTGCTGTTCCTGCTGGTCATGCGCGGGAAGAGGCTGATGGCCTGGTTCATGGCGACGATGACGCTGCTGTCGTTCGTCACCTACGCCTGGATCGACGGCCACCGCGACCTCTTCCACAGCGTGTGGATCCTCACGTTCATCATGCTGCTCATGGTCGTGGCCGAGCTGGTCAGGATCGTCAGGGAACGCCGGGCCGAGCGCGAGCGCATCGCCGAGGAGGAGGCCAGGCGGCAGGCCAGCGAGGAGCGCCTGACCATGGCGCAGGAGCTGCACGACGTGCTCGCGCACAACATCTCGCTCATCCACGTCCAGGCGTCCACCGCCCTCCACCTCATCGACGACAACCCGGAACAGGCCAGGACCGCTCTGTCCACCATCAAGACGGCGTCCAAGGAGGTTCTGGGCGAGATGCGCTCGGTCCTGAACGTCCTGCGCGAAGGCGCCCCCCGTTCCCCCACGGCCGGGCTCGACCGCCTCGACGACCTGGTCGAGCGCTCGGGCATGGACGTGACGCTCAAGCGCGTCGGCTCGCGCCCGCTGCCGCCGCAGGTGGAGCGGGCCGCGTACCGGATCGTGCAGGAGTCGCTCACCAACGCCGCCAGGCACGCCCCCGGGTCGGCGGTCAGCGTTCGACTGGAGTACGGCGAGCACGAGCTGGCCATCCAGGTCGCCAACACCGGCGCGACGACCACTCCCGTGCTGTCCGAGGCGGGCAGCGGCAACGGCATCCCCGGCATGCGCGAGCGGGCCTCCGCGCTGGGCGGCACGCTGGTCGCCGGCCCGTCCGGCACGGGGTTCCAGGTCGAGGCCCGGCTGCCACTACCCGAGGAGACTTCATGATCAAGGTGCTGCTGGCCGACGACCAGGCGCTGGTCCGGGCGGGCTTCAAGGCGCTGCTCGACGCCCAGCCGGACATGACCGTGGTGGCCGAGGCCTCCGACGGCGCCGAGGCGGTCCGGCTGGCGGGCGAGCACCAGCCGGACGTGGTGCTGATGGACATCCGCATGCCGGGCACCGACGGCCTGACCGCCACCCGCCAGATGCCGCCGGGGCCGCACATCATCATCCTGACGACGTTCGAGCTGGACGAGTACGTCTTCGAGGCGCTGCGCGGCGGGGCCAGCGGCTTCCTGGTCAAGGACACCGAGCCGGCCGAGCTGATCCAGGCGGTCCGGGTGGTGGCAGCGGGCGAGGCGCTGCTGTCGCCGAGCGTGACGCGCCGCCTGATCGCCGAGTACGCCTCCCGCGCCAAGGAGCCGGTCGCCGCCGCCGGGCTCGACCAGCTCACCGAGCGCGAACGCGAGGTGCTCGGCCTGGTCGGGACCGGCATGACGAACGACGAGATCGCGGCCAAGCTGTTCATGTCGCCGGCGACCGCGAAGACGCACGTGAGCCGGACCATGATGAAGCTGCACGCCCGCGACCGCGCCCAGCTCGTGGTGATCGCCTACGAGTCGGGCCTGGTGAAGCCCGGCTGGCTCTGAATCATCCGCTCGCCGGAACCCCGAACAACTGCTCGGCCGCTTCCGCGAGCCCGTCCTTGCCTGCCCAGGCGACGTACCCGTCGGGGCGGATCAGCAGCGCGTCGGCGGGCGGGTCGTCGGCGCGGGCCCTGACCACGTCGATCCAGTCGTCGTCGAGCGCCGCGCCGCCGCCCAGGTCGAGCAGCACGGGCCTGCCCGCCCGCATCAGCTCCGCGAGCCGCCGCCCGTCGGCCAGCGCCAGGTCGGGAGCGAACCGGCCGACCAGCGGGTGGTCCGCCGAGCCGGAGCCCCCCGAGCCGGTGTGCGGGCCGGGCTCCGCGCCGTACCGGACGCCCGAGTCGCGCAGCAGCGCGGCCAGGTGGCGCAGCGGCTGCTCGAAGGCGAACACCTCGGTGAGCAGCTCGCGCAGCGCCCGGCCGTCCTCGCCCTCCACCCGGTCGATCACCGCCTGCGCCCGGGTCTGCATGAGGGCCCGCTCGGCCACCGGCCGCCGCTCGGACTCGTAGGTATCCAGCAGCTCGTCGGAGGCCCGGCCGCGGAGCACGGCGGCCAGCTTCCAGCCGAGGTTGGCCGCGTCCGTCATGCCCACGTTGAGCGCCGAGCCGCCCGCCGGGAACAGGTGTGCGGCGTCCCCCGCGAGGAACACCCGGCCCGCCCGGTAACGCTCGGCGAGCCTGGCCTGGGAGACCGTGTTCGACAACCAGATCGGCTCGCCCAGCGGCAGGTCCCGGCCCACCACGCGGCGCACGGCCGCGCGGAAGTCCTCGATCGTCGCGGGGCTCTCCGGCGGCTCTCCCTTCTCGCGCACCCCGGCGACGAGCACGCCGCGGTGGAGCGACGTGAGCAGCAGGCGGCCGTGCGGGGTCCGGGTCCAGCCCGGCTCCAGGCCGTCGAACTGCGGCGACTCGAACACGCCCACATCCGTGCGGAAATGTCCGAGCCGCAGCGGTTCGTCGTCGGTGGTGCCCGGGAAGCCGATCCCGGCCAGCTCCCTGACCAGGCTGCGCCCGCCGTCGCAGCCCACGACGTAGCGGGCCCGCAAACCGCCGTTGAGCGTCACCCCCTCGGCGTCCTGGGCCAGCGAGCGCACCTCGTAGCCCCGCCTGATCTCGACACCCAGCTCGGCTGCGCGCTCGGTCAGCAGGCGCTCGATCTGCGGCTGCTGGATCAGCAGCAGCTGTAACGGCAGGTCGTCGATGCCCGCGAAGCGCAGCGGCACCGAGCCGAACGGGAACCCGGGCGCCCGCCCCGCGAACGGACTGCCCGCGCTGAAGCGCTCCAGCAGGCCCCGGTGGTCGAGGAACTCGATGATCTGCCCGCCCAGGCCGTTGGCCCTGGGCAGCTCGCTCGGCTCCGTCCTCTTCTCCAGCACGATCGGGCGGGCGCCGGCAAGTCCCAGCTCGCACGCGAGCATGAGCCCGACGGGCCCCGCCCCCACGATCAGCACATTCTCCATGCCTGTCAGGCTAGATTGACAAAATTTTGCTTGTCAAGCTAGCCTGACAAGCGTGGACGTAACAGAGCTCTCCGAGCGGATCAAGTCGAACGATCCGGCCATGGGGCTTCGGGCGGTGGGCGCGCTGCACCGGCTGGCCGAGCAGGTCGAGGCGGTGTCGGTGACGCTGGCCAGGGAGCAGGGCTGGACCTGGGAGCAGATCGGCGACGCGCTCGGCATGTCACGGCAGTCCGTGCACGCCAAATACGGGAAGTGAGGTTTTCGCGATGTTCGGCTTCGAGAAGAGCCGGTTCGGGATGATCGTCAAGGCCGCGTTCGAGGAGGCCAGGCTGCGGGGCGACCGCCGGCTGGGCACCGAGCACCTGCTGCTCGGCACCCTGCACGACGCGGACCTCGCCCGGTCGCTCGGCGTGGACGTGGCGGGCGCGCGGTCCGCCCTCGACGAGCTCGACCGGGCGGCGCTGCGCATGCTCGGCCTGGAGGTCGGTGACATGCCGAAGACGCCGCGCAAGCATCCGCCGGTCCCCAGCACCGCGCTCACATCGAGCGCCCGCGCCGTCATCAACCAGGCCATCAAGGCCACGACGATGAAGACCAGGGCGGCCCAGGCGCCGCGGCAACTGGTGCTCACCCTGCTCGCGCAGGATCGGCCCGATCCGGTCGCGCAGCTGGTCGACCAGCTCGGCATCGACCGGGCGGCGGTGCGTGGCCGCGTCGCCTGAGCGAAATTTGGTTGAACGTCCGGCGGGCCCGCTGACAAGGTCGAAGGATGCGCCGCACGTACGACGACCTCGTCCAGGAGGCCGCCACGGTCTCCGTGGACGGCTGGGACTTCTCCTGGCTCGACGGCCGGGCCAGCGAGGAGCGACCCTCCTGGGGCTACGCCCGCCAGCTCGGTGAGCGCATGGCCACGGCCGAGGCCGCGCTCGACCTCCAGACCGGCGGGGGCGAGATCCTCGCCGGCGTGCCGAAGCTGCCGCCGGTGGCCGTGGCCACCGAGTCCTGGCCGCCCAACCTCGCGCTCGCCGCGTCCCGGCTGCGACCGCGGGGAGCGCGGGTGGTGGCCGACGACGGCGGGTCGTGCCTGCCGTTCAGGAGCGGGACCTTCGACCTGGTGACCAGCCGCCACCCCGTGCGGACGTGGTGGGACGAGATCGCCCGCGTGCTGCGGCCCGGCGGGGCCTACTTCGCCCAGCAGGTCGGTCCCAGGAGCGTCTTCGAGCTGGCCGAGTTCTTCCTGGGGCCGCTGGACGGCTCGGCCCGAGATCCCGAGGCTGCCAAGGAGGAGGCGGAGGCCGCCGGGCTGGAGGTCGTGGACCTGCGGTTCGAGCGGCTGCGGATGGAGTTCCACGACATCGGGGCGGTGATCTACTTCCTGCGGAAGGTGATCTGGATCGTGCCCGGGTTCTCGGTCGAGCGCTACGCGGACAGGCTGCGCGAGCTGCATGACCGGATCGAGGAGGAGGGGCCGTTCGTGGCCCACTCCTCACGGGTCCTCATCGAGGCCAGGCGGCCCGCACCTCAGTAGATGAGCTCGTACGCCTCCGGCTTCACCTTCCTGGTACGCGCCCAGTACTCGAAGGTGAAGCCCGGCCAGATCGTCCGGTTCACGCCATGCTCGTCCAGATACCAGGAGGTGCAGCCGCCGGTGTTCCAGACGAGCGGGTCGAGCCGTTCGCGCAGGCGGCGGTCGAACGCCCGCTGCACCCCCGGTTTGACCTCGATGGCTCTGGCCTGGGTCCTGGAGAGCAGGCGCAGGCAGTCGATGACGTAGCGGACCTGCGACTCGATCATGAACACGACCGAGTTGTGCCCGAGGCCCGTGTTGGGGCCGAGCAGGAAGAACAGGTTGGGGAAGCCCGCCGTGGTGATGCCGTAGTAGGTCTCGATGCCGTCCTGCCAGGCGTCCTGCAGCTTCAGCCCGCCCCTGCCGATGATGTGCTGGTCCTCGATCGCGTCCACGACCTTGAAGCCGGTGCCGTAGACGATCACGTCGGCCTCGTGCTCGGCGCCGGAGGCGTCCACGATCGAGTGCGGCCTGATCTCGGCGATCCCGTCCGTCACCAGCTCGACATTTTCCCTGTTCAGGGCCGGGTAGTAGTCGCTGGAGATGAGGATGCGCTTGCAGCCGATCAGATAGTCGGGGGTGAGCCTGCGGCGCAGGGCGGGGTCGGGGATCTGGGCTTCGAGGTGCCTGCGGGCCAGCTTCTCGTGGACCTTCATGAGGCGCGGGTCGACCGCGAAGCCGAGCGCCCGCGACTCCAGCGCCCAGTAGATGGCGCCGCGCATGGTCCTGGCCAGGCCGGGCGCGCGCAGCATCCGGCGCATGGCCGGCGGCAAGGCGAAGTCCGGCTTGGGGTGGATCCACGGGGGAGTGCGCTGGAAGACGGTCAGGCGGTCCACGGCCGGGGCGATCTGGGGGACGAACTGGACGGCGGAGGCGCCGGTGCCGATGACGGCCACGCGCTTGCCGGTGAGGTCGATCGAGTGGTCCCACTCGGCGGAGTGGAAGGCCGGGCCGGCGAAGGACTCGCGTCCCGAAATTTCGGGGAATTTCGGGATGTGTAGGGCGCCGATGGCGGAGACCACGGCGTTCGTGCGGAAGGTCGCGCCGTCGTCCGTGGTGATCGACCAGTCCCGCCGGGCGTCGTCGTATTCGAGGGAGATGACGTGCTTGCCGTACCGGATGTGCGGGGTTACGCCGTACTTGTCCGCGCACGAGCGCATGTAGTCCCAGATCTCCTCCTGCGGGGAGAACATCCGCGACCAGTCCGGGTTCAGCTCGTACGAGTAGGAGTACATGTGTGAGGGCACGTCGCACGCGCAGCCGGGATAGGTGTTGTCACGCCAGGTGCCGCCCAGCCTGTCGGCCTTCTCCAGGATGACGAAGTCATGGAACCCCGCCTCCTTGAGCTTGATGGCCATGCCGATCCCGGCGAACCCGGACCCGATGATCGCCAACCCTGGCATTGAACCTCCCGGGGCGCTTATTGGACGCTCAATCCAATGTAATGAGCGCTTCCCCGTGGGGTCCATAGTGAGCCCCGTCACGCACTCGCCGCACCCGCCCTGCTCCGAGGAACGCCGAAAACCCGCCACGGCCCCCGCGGCGGGTCGATCCTGTTCTGTGGCCTACTGCAGGAGGAGGAAGGCGGCGACGCCGACGATCACGATCGCGGCGACGACCGCGATGATGGGCACGAGGGGCGACTTCTTGGGCGGGGTGGCGGCTTCCTGCTCGCGGCGCTGCGCGAAAGCCTTGAACTGCTGGGTGTTGCCCGCCGGGTCGATATGCTGGTCAGACATGGCCAGCAGCCTAGCGTGAGTGCCTGTGCCATTTGCGTCGTTTGGCGGGATCCAAAGCCGGGCTGATTACGGGACCACCCCACCCGGCGGATAGCTTTGATGCATGCTCAGGACCCTGCTCTCGCCTCGTGTCATGGCGTTGCACCTGCTCACGGCAGTGGTCCTCGTCGCGTTCATCCTGCTCGGGCGCTGGCAGCTGGGCGTCTTCCAGGACTCCGGCAAGCCGCAGGCCTCCACGGATCCCGGCCCCGTCGCGGTCGGCACGCTCGCCCAGGTGGGGCCGCAGCTGAGCGGTGAGGTCGTGGGGCGCAGGGTCACGGCGGAGGGCGTCTATGAGCCCGGCCGCCAGCTCCTGGTCGCCGACCGGCGGGCCGACGTCGACGCGCCGGGCGGCAACGTCTCGCGCGATCGCGGCTACTGGGTGCTCACGCCGCTCAGGCTCGACGACGGCACGCTCATGCCGGTCGTACGGGGCTGGACGGCCAAGGCCGACGACCCGGCGATCGCCGCGGTGCCGCAGGGCAGGGTGACGGTGCCCGGGCGGCTGCGCCCGCAGCAGGGCACCGACAGCGTGCAGCGGCGCGCGGAAGGGCTGCCTGCCGGCCAGGTGCAGACGGTGTCCACGGGTGAGCTGGTCAACTTGTGGAGCGGTCAGAAAGTACGCACGGGTTACGTCGTGGCGCAGCCGCCGTCGGGCTCGTTGACGCAGGTCAAGGTCCAGCCGCCGGTGGTGGGCGGCACGCTGACCTGGCGTAACCTGGCATACGCCGCCAACTGGTGGATCTTTGCTGGATTCGCCGTGTTCATGTGGTTCCACTTCGTACGCGACGCCGTACGAACCGATCGGGACCGTGCAAAGTCCCCTGAGATGGTTCTGGAAGGTTAATCGTGGAATCGGCTCTGAAGCCCTTCCGGGTGCTCGCGTACGTGGTGGGCGTCATGCTGCTCGTGCTCTGCGTGGCCATGGTGATCCGTTACGGCTTCGGCAACCCGGCGATGTCGAAGGTCATCGCCCCCATCCACGGCGGGCTCTACATGATCTACCTGGTCGCGGTCATGAACCTGGGCATGAAGGCGCGCTGGACGTGGCCGTACATGCTCGGCGTCATGGTCGGGGGCACGGTGCCGTTCCTGTCGTTCTACGTCGAGCGCAAGGTGACCCAGCGCGTGCAGGTGGAGCAGGCGGCGGCGACCGCGGAGGCCTGAGCGCGGCGGAGGCCCGGCCCGGGCCCCCGCCGCCGGTGACTCAGCGGCCGATGCCGCGCCTGCGGGCCCGCTTGAGCCGCTCGCGCTGCGACGGGTCGAGCATCAGATAGCCGACCACGGGGGCGGCGATCACGCCGAGGATGACCAGCAGGGTGACCCATCCGGCCCCGAAGAAGATCAGCGAGAGCAGGACCGCGGCGCCTGCCCCAATGGCGTACTTCTGGACTGGCGACATACTCAACTTCCTCCGAACACGGAGCGCACGCCCCGCCTCTCCCACATTCTGCGTCGCCTGACCAACGAGTGAACCCATCACCTTGGTTCCGTTCGCGATGTATCTCAATCTTTACGCGGTTGCCGTACCGGCTCGAGGTCGTGGCGGAGCTCGTCCGGGGTGGGACGTTCCAAGGGGTTGCCGGACAGCAGGCGGAACAGGACGGGAGCCAGCGCCCCCGCCCTGGCCAGCGGCGCGCCAGGCGCGGGCGGCACGCCCTCGACGGCGGTGAAGAGCGTGGCGCCCAGCGACCACATGTCGGCGGCCATGGTGGGGGCGGCCTCCGGGGCCGTGTAGGCCGGGAGCGTTCCCGATCTCAGCAGCGGGATCAGCCGCGCCCGGCCCTGGGCGTCGATGAGGACGTTGCCCGGCTGCACCCCGCCGTGGAACGTGTCGGCGGCCTGGAGCTGGTCGATCAGGGCGAGCCCGATCGCGGCCACCTCGGGGACCGGCAGCGGGCCGGCCGTCTCGACGATCACGTCCAGCGGGCGGTCCACCGCCAGGAGGTCCAGGGTCTCGCGCACCACGGCAGGCGGCGGCGGGCCCGACGGGTGGAGCATGGCTCTGAGCAGCGACCTGAGCGGGTCGGCGCCCTCCGCGGGCACCTGTCCCGGCGGCCTGCCCTCCACCGCGAAGTGCAGCGTGGCGGCCAGGGACCACAGGTCGGCGGAGGGCAACATGCTGAGGCTGGGGAAGCCGAAGCCGGTCAGCACCGCGCGACCGGTCGGGGAGAGCAGGACGTTGCCCGGCTCGACGCGCCCGTGCACGATCCCGGCCTCGTGGGCGACCGCCAGGGCCGACAGGAGGCAGACGCCCACCCTGGCCACCTGCGCCATCGGCAGCGGCCGGCGCGAGCGTACGGTCTGCTCCAGCGACGCTCCGGACACGAACTCCATGACCAGCCACGGCGTGCGGTCCTCGATCACCACGTCCAGCACCCGCACGATCGAGGCGTGCCGCAGCCCGGACGCCCTGCGTGCCTCCTGCAGCGCGACGTCGCGCAGCTCGGCCGGGACCCGTAGCTCCCTGACCGCGACGTCACGGTGCTCCGCCTCGTCGAAGGCCAGGCGGACGGATCCCGTGCCCAGGTGGTTCAGCAGCCGGTACCTGCCGGCCAGCTTCCTGGTCTCACCCATGTCGAGGTGCACGATAGCGCACGGCCGTCACGAGGGGTCACCGGCCAGCCAGGCCTCGTGCGCGTCGTTCAGCTTGCGCCAGAGCTTCTCCTTCTCCTGGTCGCTCACATCGGTGAGCGGCAGGACGAAGACGTCCGCCAGCGCCGTGAAGTAGTCCCGCGCGTTGTCCAGGGTGAGCGAGTGGGCACTGCCGCCGAGGCGGCTCAGCACGAGCCCGCGCAGGAGGTCCACGCCGTACGCGTCCCGCCGCAGGACCGAGGCCGTGCGCACGAAGCCGGACGTCGGCGAGGTGGTCAGATGCCGGTGCATATCGACGAACGCTGACATGTCCGTGGGGGCCGGGTCGAAGTCCATGCCTTCGAACGAACCACTCGGATCGTGCTCGAATCGCCAGCCGCCCGGCGCGACCTCCGACGGGCGCAGGCCGTACTCGAAGGGACCCTGCCGGTACGTGCCCGCGACCAGGGGGAGCGGCGCGTGGAGCCCGTCGCCGAGCCCGAGGTCCACCAGCCACTCGCCGCCGGGATTGTCCTCGGACGGGAGGCCGCGCACGGTGAGCACCAGATGGTTGGCGGTGATGCCGGGCTCGCTGCCGCGGTTCTGGACGCCGCCGACGTGCCTGGTCACGTCGTACCCGAGTGCCTTGAGCAGCTCGGAGAACGCGCCGTTGAGGTGGTAGCAGTAGCCGCCGCGCCCCCGGATGATGCGCTCGGCCGACTCGAGTGGATCGACGGTGGTGGTGCGGTCCAGCCAGATCTCGAGCGCCTCGTACGAGACCTTCTCGATGTGCGCGATATGGAGGGCTCGCAGGTTGTCCGCGCTGGTGGGGGCGTTGATGAGGCCGGGCAGGCCGAGGCGGCTGAGGTATGCGGCGGTGTTCACCAGGTAAGTCTGCACTGTTTGTGCACAGATTTAGGAGTGTCGTCTGCACAGGGCGCTTCTAGGCTTTCGTACGTGGCAGAGCAGCGACGCATCCTCGTGGTCGAGGACGATGAGACGATCGCGCTGGCCGTACGGAACCGGCTGGCCGCCGAGGGCTTCGATGTCAGGGTGGCCGGCGACGGGCAGGACGCCTTGGTCCAGTACGGCAGGGCGGAGCCCGACCTGGTGATCCTCGACCGGCTGCTGCCGGGGCTCGACGGGTTGGAGGTGTGCCGGAGGATGCAGGCGGCCAGGCCGGTGCCCGTGCTCATGCTGACCGCGCTCGGCGAGGAGACCGACGTGCTGGTCGGGCTCGGGGTAGGAGCCGACGACTACCTGGCCAAGCCGTTCAGCATGCGCGAGCTGGTGGCCAGGATCCACGCGCTGCTGCGCAGGGTCGAGCGGGCGTCCCAGCTCGCGGCCGAGGACACGGTGATCAGGGTGGGCGAGGTGGAGATCGACACGGCGGCCCGCCGGGTGTTCGTGGGGGGTGCGGAGGCGCAGCTCACCAGGACCGAGTTCGACCTGCTGCGCCGGTTGGCGGAGCGGCCCGGTCAGGTCTTCGAGCGGGACCGGCTGCTGTCGGACGTGTGGGGCTTCTCGGAGGCCGCGGCGACCAGGACCGTGGACAGCCACGTCCGGGCGCTGCGCCGCAAGCTGGGCTCCGACGTGGTGCGCACGGTGCACGGCGTCGGCTACGCCCTGGTCCGCCGATGAGGCCGCTCGACTTCCTCGGCCGGATCAAGGTCAAGCTCGGCATCGTGATCGTGCTGGCGGTGGGGACCGCGTTCGTGGTCAACGAGGTCGGGATCGCCTCCGGCCTCTCCCGCGAGGTGCGCATCGCGGTCGCCGTGGTCCTGGCGTTGATCATGGTGCAGCTCCTGGCCATGGGGATGACCAAGCCGCTGCGCCAGATGGCCAGCGCCGCCCAGACGATCGCCAAGGGCCGGTACGGGCTGCGCGTGACCGCCACGTCCCGCGACGAGGTCGGGGAGCTGGCCAGGGCCTTCAACGCGATGGCGGCCGACCTCGGCGAGATGGACCGGCAGCGGCGCGAGCTCATCGCGAACGTCAGCCACGAGCTCCGCACCCCCATCACCGGCCTGCGCGCGGTCCTGGAGAACGTCGTGGACGGCGTCTCCGCCCCCGACCCTGTCACCATGCGTACCGCGCTCTCCCAGACCGAGCGCCTCGGCCGCCTCGTGGCCCAGCTGCTGGACCTGTCACGGCTGGACTCCCGCGTGCGGCTGATCGAACCGGAGCCGATCGAACTGGCGCCGCTGATCGAGCAGGCGGTCCGCGAGGCGTCGCTGGCCCGCGAGGACGTCGCGATCCGGCCGTCGGCCCCCGCCGGCCTGGTGGTGCGCGCCGACCCCGACCTGCTCGCCCAGGTCCTGGCGAACCTCCTCGACAACGCGGTACGGCACAGCCCGCCGGACGGGGTGGTGACCGTGCGGGCCACCCCTGAAGGGGCCGGAGTACGGGTGACGATCGCCGACCAGGGGCCGGGGATCCCGGTCTCGGCCAGGGGACGCGTGTTCGAGCGCTTCTCCCGGCTGGACGCGGGGCGGGCGGCCGACTCCGGGGGCGCCGGGCTGGGGCTGGCCATCGTGAAGGAGATCGTCGAACTGCACGGGGGTTCCATTCGCATCGACGATTGTGCGGGGTGCCGCATGGTCGTCGAATTACCAGGGAGGACGACGATGGCGGACGTGCCGTTGGAGGGCGGGGCTGCCGGAGGGGATTTGGTGGCGGGCCACGTGGCTGCTGAAGGGGATCTGGCGGCGCCCGCCGATCGCGAGGGTGAGTTGGTGGTCGGAGCCGCCGCCGCGGTGGGAGGCGGCGCCCCTGAGGGCGACGCTTCTGCGGCAGGTCAAGCGGCGGGTGGATCTGCGCCGGGTCAAGCGGCGGGCGGTGACGCCGCTGCCGGGCTCGTGGCGCTGGCGGCCTTGGCGACGGCAGGCGCGCACGGCGGCGACGCGGCGGCACAACCCACGCCCGTTGGTGGTCCTGGTCCGGGGGTCTCGGGTGGAGGCGCCGGCATGGGGCCGCCGCCGGCGGCGCCTGCGAGTGGCGGATTCGCCAGGATGATCGGTGGCGGCATCATCGGCGTGCTGATCGGGTTCCTGGTCGGCTTGTTCGCCGCCGTGCTCGTCAGCGTGACCCTCGGCGACGGGATGGCGCTGGTCACGTTCATCCTGTGCATCGCGTTCATGGGTGCGGTCGGCGCGGCACTCGGTGCCGGTTCGGGACGCCGTGCCGCCTATCAGTCGGCGCAGGTCGCGGCATACCAGGCGTATCGGTCGATGTCCCAGGCAGGCGGTCCCGGCGCCCAGGCCCAGCCGGGCGGCCCCGTGGCGCAGGCCCACGGGGGCGGTTTCGTGGCGCAGGCCCAGGTGGGCGGTTCGGTGTCGTACGGACAGGTAGGCGGTTCGGTGTCGTACGGACAGGTAGGCGGTTCGGTGTCGTACGGACAGGTAGGCGGTCCGGCGGCGCACGGTCAGGTGGGTGGCCAGGCGGCGCAGGTCCAAGGGGCGGGGCCGTACCGGCATCAGGGGGGGCCGCCCCCGTACGTGCCGCCGCCGCTCTTCCCCAAGCCCGACCTGCCCGAGCCGCCCCGCTGGCTGCTGCCCGCGGCGGGCGGGGCCGGGGTGTTCGCGGCGGTGGCGCTGCCGGACGCGCAGATCGGACTTGGGATCGTGCTGGTCGCCATGGTGCTGGGGGCGGCGGCGCTGCCTGCCGTGATGAGGCGGATGACGCCGTGGACGGTGGCGTTCGGGCTCACGGCGTACTTCCTGATCTCCATGGCGGCGGTGCGCGACGCCGACTGGCTGGTCGCGATCCTGCTCGTGGCAGGGGCCGGGCTGGGTGCGCTGGCCGTGTCGGGAGCGGGCGCCGGATGGCTCGGTGTGATCAGGGGAGGCGTGTCCGTGCTGCTCGCCGCTCTGGGACCGGTGGCGTGGTTCCTGGCCGAGCCGTTCAAGAAGAAGTCGCCCAAGCGGCGCGTCATGCCGACGCTGGCCGCGCTGGGCATCACCGCGGTGCTGCTGCTGGTGTTCGGGCTGCTGTTCGCATCGGCGGACGCGGTGTTCGCCTCCTTCCTCGAGCGGCTGACCACCGCGCCGGACTGGGCGGACTCGGCGCCGCTGCGGATCGTCCTCTTCGTGCTGTTCGCCGTGCTGCTGGGCGCCGTGGTGCTGGTCGCGCTCAGGCCCGTGGTCGACCCGGTGGGGCCCGACACGAAGTTCAAAGTGAGCAGGAGCGTCTGGATGGTGCCGCTCACGGCGGTGAACCTGCTGTTCGCCTTGTTCGTGGCGGTGCAGATCACGGCGCTGTTCGGCGGCAACACCTGGGTGCTGAAGACGTCCGGGCTGACCTACGCCGAGTACGCCAGGCAGGGGTTCTTCCAGCTCGTGGTGGTCAGCGTGTTCGTGCTGGGCATCGTGGCGGTCGCCAGAGGGCTGCTCAAGCTCGAGCGGCGCGAGCGCCTGCTGCTGGCCGCGCTGCTCGGGATGTTGTGCGGGCTGACCATGGTGGTGCTGGCCTCGGCCATGCATCGCATGAACCTCTACACCGACGCCTACGGCCTGTCCAGGCTGCGTCTGTCCGTGCAGGCCACAGTGTGGTGGCTGGTGGCGTTGTTCGCGCTGGTGCTGGTGGCCGGTGCGGTACGGCTCCTTGGCCGCGGCTCCGGCTGGCTCCCGCGTACGGTCGTGCTGGTCACCGGGCTGGGCCTGGGCGCGTTCGCCATCGTGAACCCCGACCTCCAGGTCGCCCGCACCCAGGTCGAGGTGCGCGGCGTCACCAAGATGGACTCCGACTACCTGGGAGACCTGGGCGCGGAGGCGGTGCCGGCCCTGGACAAGCTGCCCGAGCCGCAGCGCAGCTGTGTGCTCGCCGACGTGGTCGCGGCCAACGGGCTCGCCCGCGCCGACCCCTGGAACGGCTGGAACCTGGACCGGGCCCGCGCCCGCGACGTGCTGGCCGCGCGACCCATCGACAAGTCCGCGCAGTGCGCCCCGGCGTACTCGCGCGGCTCTGATTGAATCTTGGTGTGAGCTTCGACGTAGTCATCAGTGGCGGCCGGGTGCTCGACGGCACGGGCGCCCCGCCGTACCGGGCGGATGTCGCGGTCGTGAGCGGCAGGATCGCGGCGGTCGGGAGGCTCGGCGGCGCGCAGGCGGAGACCGTGATCGACGCGACGGGACGGTTCGTCGCGCCCGGCTTCGTGGACTGCCACGCCCACGGGGACGCGGCCGTGTTCGACCCGGCGGTGCAGCAGGCGGCGCTCCGGCAGGGCGTGACCACGTTCGTGCTCGGGCAGGACGGCCTGTCCTTCGCCCCCGGCTCCGCCGCGACCGTCGCCTACGCCTCCCGCTACTTCGCCGCCGTCAACGGCCCCCTGCCCGGGAGCCCGCCGTCCAGGGGCGCACTGCCCGGCAGTGCGCCGTCCGAGGGCGTCCCGTCCGATGGGCCGCTGACCGTGGGGGAGCTGCTCGACGGCTACGACCGCGCCGTGGCGCTGAACACCGCCTACCTCCTCCCGCACGGCACCATCCGCTACGACGTCATGGGGCCCTCGCCCGACCGGCCGTCCCGCGACGGCCTGGCGGCCATGCTGCGGCACGTCGAGCGGGGCCTGTCCGAAGGCGCGGTCGGGCTGTCGAGCGGGCTCGAATACCTCCCGGGCCGCTACGCCACCGCCGAAGAGCTGGCCGCCCTGTGCGCCCCGCTCGCCGGGCTCCCGTACGTCACGCACATGCGGGCCTACGGCGCGCAGGCAGGCGTGGGCATGGCCGAAGTCATGGACATCGCCGAACGATCCGGCGCCGCCGTCCACGTCTCCCACCTGCACGGCCCCGCGGACGTGCTGCTGCCGCTGGTCGAGGAGGCGCTCGGCAAGGGAGTGGACCTCACCTTCGACACCTACCCCTACCTGCGCGGCAACACGATCCTGGCCATGGTCGTGCTCCCGGACTCCGTGCCCGGCGCCGAGACGGACCGGGCGCTGGAGATGATCGCCTCCGACGAGCTGGACGCCTGGTGGCCGACGCTGGAGGCCGCCTGGCCGCGGCTGACCGTCTCGCACGCGCCCGGGCTGGAGTGGAGCGAGGGCCTCACCATGGTCGCGGCGGCCGAGCAGCTCGGCGTGGCGCCCGCCGAGTTCTGCCGCCGCCTCCTGACGGAGACGCGGCTGGAGGCCGGGGTCGTGTCCGCCCGGCCCGACGAGGGACCGGAGGGCGAGGAGTCGGTACGCAGGGTGCTGCGGCATCCCTCGCACACCGGCGGCTCCGACGGCATCTATGTGGGCGGCCATCCGCATCCGCGCGGTTTCGGGGCGTTCGCCAGGTTCCTCGGGCGGCACGTGCGGGAGCTGGCCGACTGGACGTGGGAGCAGGCCGCGGTGCATCTGGCCTCCCACCCGGCCAGGCGCTTCGGGCTGCTGGACCGGGGGCTGGTGAGGAACGGGTTCGCGGCCGACGTGGTGGTGTTCGACCCGGCGGCCGTGGGCGACCAGGCGACCTATGGGGCTCCGCGCACGCTCGCGACCGGGGTCGACGACGTGCTCGTGTCAGGGGTACGCGTACTGGCCGGGGGAGAGCTCACCGGCGCGACTCCAGGGCGTGCGCTGCGGCCGTGATCCGCCAAACCGTCTGAGATAGGGTCGGACGCGGATGAAAGGGGTGTTGTGCCCGGATACGACCACTGCCAGCAGGTCTTCGCGGGTGGGCTCGACTTTCCCCTCATGGTGGTGCACCAGGACGCGCTGGAGCACAACGTCGCCACGATGGCGGCTTTCGTCCGCGACCACGGGATGGAGCTGGCACCGCACGCGAAGACCCACATGTCCGCCGAGATCGCCGCACGTCAGCTCGGCGCGGGCGCCTGGGGGCTCACAGTCGCGACGCCGCGGCAGGCGCGGGTGGTCCGCGGGTTCGGGGCAGGCCGCATCATGGTGGCCAATCAGGTCGTGGATCCGGCGGGGCTCGCCTGGGCGGCCGCTGAGCTGGAGCGTGATCCCGGGTTCGAGTTTCTGAGCTTCGCCGACTCCCGGGCCGGAGTGGACATTCTCGCTCGGCATGCCGCATCCAGGCCGTTCCGGGTGCTGGTGGAGCTGGGGCACGAAGGCGGACGAGCCGGGTGCAGGTCGCTGGACCAGTTGCTGGAGCTGGCGTCATACGTGCAGGCGGTGCCCGGTGTGGAGCTGGCCGGGGTGGCCGGGTACGAGGGCGCGCTGAAGACCGCCGACGATGTCCGGAAATATCTGTACTCGCTGCAGGATGCCGTCGAGCACGTCCGGATCAAGAGCCCGATCCTGACCGTGGGCGGCAGCCAGTGGTTCGACGTGATCGGCCGGGAACTCGTCGCCACCCAGGCGCGGATCCTGCTGCGCAGCGGCGCGTACGTCACCCACGACGACGGCTACTACCGCGAGCGCACCCCGTTCAACCGCATCGACGGAGAGCTGCGCCCGGCGCTGGAGGTGTGGGCGCACGTGCTGTCCACGCCCGAGCCGGGGCTGGCGATCGTGGGCATGGGCAAGCGGGACGCGCCCTACGACGAGGGCCTGCCCATCCCGCGCCGCGACGGCGTCACGATCGTGAAGATGCAGGACCAGCACACCGTCGTGCGCGCCGACGGGCTCAAGCCCGGTGAGCTGCTGGGGTTCGGCATCTCCCATCCATGCACCGCGTTCGACAAGTGGCGCGTGCTGCCCCTGGTGGACCGGGACTACCGTGTCGTAGGCACCATAAGCACCAACTTCTAGGGAGTGATTGGTGAAAAAGGAGCTCAGGACCGCCGAAGGTGCTGCCCCGATCGGCGCCTACTCGCAGGGTCTCGTGGTCGGCGACTTCGTCTACACCTCCGGCATGGGCCCGCTCGACCCGCAGACCGGTGAGATCGTCGGCGACGACGTCGCGACCCAGACGCACCAGGTCATGCGCAACCTCGGCGCCATCCTGGCCGCCCACGGGCTCGGCTTCGACGACGTGGTCAAGTCCACGGTCCACCTGCAGCACCTCGAACGCGACTTCGCGGCCTACAACGAGGTTTACCAGTCCTATTTCAGCCAGCCGTACCCCGTGCGCACCACCGTAGGATCCCAGCTGTTGGGCATCCTGGTGGAGATCGACTTCGTCGCTCACAAGAGCGCTTAAGGTCTGGTTGTGGACAGTTCGGTGTACGTCTTCGTCGAGGACCTGCGCGGCGAGGGCGTCGAGCGGGTGCTCGACAGGATCAGCGCGTACGGCGTGAACGGCATCACCGTCGGAGCCGTGCACCACGCCTCCCGCGACGTCACCCCGCACGGACTGTCCCGGCTGACCATCCGCCACGACGGGGCCCACTTCGTCCCGCCGCCCGATCTGTTCGCCGGGCTCCGCCTTTCTCCCGTGCCCGGCTATGTGAACGCTCTCGACGGGCTTCGCGAGGCGTGTGCGAAACGGTCCATGAAGCTCCATGGATGGACGGTGTTCCTGCGCAACGCCACGCTCGGCACGGAGCATCCAGATGTGACCGTACGCGACTGCTTCGGCGACCGCGGCTCGCTCGCCGACCTGTGCCCCGCCCACCCCGACGCGCGCGAGTACGCGGTCGCGCTGGCCAGGGCGGTGGCCCGGCTCGGGGTCGACAGTGTGGTGGCCGAGTCGCTGCACTTCAGGCCGCTCAAGCCGCAGCGCTCGTTCGTGCCGCTCGGGCCGATGGACGCGTACCTGTTCGGGCTGTGCTTCTGCGACTACTGTATGCGCCGCGCCACCGACCTGGGCGTGAACGCCGAGGTGGCCCGGGACGAGTGCGCCAGGATCGTGGGCGGCGTCTTCGACGGCGACCCGCCCGCGCAGGGCGAGGTGACCAGGGCGGCGCTGACCGCGTACGCGGGGCCCGACGTCGTGGCCTACGCCCGGGCCCGGTCCGAGACCGTCACCACGCTGGTGTCGGAGGTGGCGTCGGCGGTGGCCGATGAGGGGTCCAAGCTGGTGTTCATCGATGCGACCGGCGCGGTCAAGGGCTACACGGACGGGCTGCCCACGCCCGGGCTCGCGGCCCATGACGCCTGGCAGCTCGGGGTCGATCTGGTGGCGCTGGGCGATCTCGTGCCCGCCTTCGGAGTGCTCGCGTACGCGCGGGACGCGGCCCGGGTCGCCGACGACGTGGGGGCCTACCTGCGGTCGGTGGGCAAGGACCGGGAGGTGCGGGCCGTGCTGCGGCCCGGCTACCCGGACAGCGACTCCACGGACCGGCTGGTGGCCAAGGCCCGGGGGGCGAGGGCGGCGGGGGCGCACGCCGTCGACTTCTACGCGTACGGGCTGGTGCCGCACCCGGTGCTGGACCGCATCCCCGCCGCGCTGTAGCGGGTCAGACGCCGTCGAGGAGGACCGAGACCGCCTCGGCGGGGAAGTCGTCCGCGACGTGCAGGCCCCTGAAGACCGCCCGCATCCATACGGCCCCGGCCAGCAGGTCGACGATCAGCATCGGGTCCGCCGACTCCTTGAGCTCGCCCCGCCGCACCGCGCGCTCGAAGATCTCCCGCTCGCGCGCGAACCGGTCGGCGAAGAAGCGCCGCGCGTCCAGCTCGGGGTGGCGGACGGCGGCGGCGAGCGCGGCGACGGCGATGTCGCTGGCCGGCGGCTCGGTGAGCAGCCGCCTGACGCCCTCGGCCAGCGCGACCAGGTCACCGCGCAGGCTGCCCGTGTCGGGCGCCTCGAACCCCAGCACGTCGGCCTCCACCAGGGCCGCCCCCAGCAGTGCGGCCTTCGACGGCCACCAGCGGTAGATCGTGGTCTTGTTGACGCCCGACAACTCGGCGACCCCCTCGACGGTCAGCCCGTCGTAGCCCTTCTCCGCCACGAGCCGCAACGTCGCGTCGAAGATCTCCTGCTGCTTCCTGGGCGCCATGAGGTCATTTTCTCCCGGCGAACGCCGTGGCCACCCCAAGTCCCAGGTAGACGATGCCGCTGACGTACCGGAGGGTCCTGGCCCTGGCGTTGAGCCGGGTGCCGAGGGCGCCGGCGGTGCACGCGTACACGATGTCCGAGATCAGTCCCAGGAGCAGCAGCGTCAGGCCGAACAGCACGACCTGGAGCGCGGGCGAGCCCGCGTCCGGGTCGACGAACTGCGGCAGGAACGCCAGGAAGAACAGGGCCACCTTGGGGTTCAGCACGTTGACCAGCACGCCTTCGAGGAAGACCTTGCGCAGCGGCTGCGGCGGGGGTGTGACGCCGTCCGTCTCCTTGCCGGTGAACGCGCGGATGCCCAGGTAGACGAGGTACGCGACACCGGCCCACTTCACGACCGCGAACAGCGTCGCCGACTGCGCGATCACGTACGAGAGGCCCGCGGCGGCGGCCGCGATGTGCACCAGCGTGCCGGCCTCCACGCCGAAAGCGCTGGCCAGGCCCGCCGCCCTGCCCTGGGCGAGGCCTCTGGCGGTGATGTAGAGGTGGTTCGGGCCCGGGATGAGGACCAGGGCAAGCGAGGCCGTCACGAAGAGCGCGAAAGTCGTTGGATGGATCACAAAACAGCAGCGTAAAATACCTTTGGTATGGCGATAAAGGCCAATCTCGTATTGATTTTCTGAACCAATAGGTTGTCGGTGGAGCGTGGGATAGTTGCTGGCGTGAACGGTCTTCTCGTCGGGCGCTCTGTTGAGCTGGCCAGACTCGTGCGGGTGCTCCAGTCCGCAGCGGAGGGCATGGCCGGGGTGGCGCTCGTCGGCGGAGACGCGGGCATCGGCAAGACCCGGCTGGTCGCCGAGCTGGTCTCGGAGGCCCGCGAGCGCGGCTTCCACGTGCTGGTCGGCCAGTGCGCCGAGCTGGGCGACTCGCTGCCCTACCTGCCGCTGGCCGACGCGCTGCGCGGCGCGGAGCCGGCCGTGCGCGCGGCCGCCGCGGCCCATCCCATGCTGGGCCAGCTGCTGCCGGGCATGGAGAGCGCCCCCTCGACCGGGCTCACGCAGCAGCGGCTGTTCGGCTCGCTGCTCGGGCTGCTGGCCGACGTCCAGCCCGTGCTGTTCGTGATCGAGGACCTCCACTGGGCCGACCGGTCCACCCGTGACCTGCTGGTCTTCCTCAGCCGCATGGTGCAGAGCGAGCGGGTCTGCGTGGCCGGCACATACCGCACCGACGACCTCCACCGCCGCCATCCGCTCCGGTCCGTGCTGGCCGAGCTGAAGCGCCTGCCCACGGTGACGGGCGTCGAGCTGGGCCCGCTGGCCTCCGGCGACATGTCCGACTATGTGGCCACATTGGGAGAGGTGGGCGCGCAGGAGCTCGGCCTCATCGTGTCCCGCGCCGACGGCAACCCCTTCTATGCCGAAGAGCTGTTCGCGGCCATGGCCGAGGGCGACAGCCTGCCCGACGGGCTGGCCAGCCTGCTCATGACCAGGGTCGAAGTGCTGTCCGAGGCGGGGCAGGGAGTGCTGAGGGCCGCCGCCGTGGCGGGACGGCGGGTGGAGGACGAGCTGCTGCGGGAGGTGTCGGGGCTGCCGCTGGCGGAGTTCGAGGAGGCGGTCAGGGAGATCGTCTCGCGCGGGCTGCTCAGGGTCGACGGCTACGGATACGCCTTCCGTCACGCGCTGCTCCAGGAGGCCGTCTACACCGACCTGCTGCCCGGCGAGCGCACGCGGCTGCACGTCGCCTTCGCCCGGTTGCTGACGTCACCCGCCGAGCTGGCCTACCACCACCTCGCCGGTCACGACCTGGCCGGGGCGCTGTCGGCGTCGGTCGAGGCGGGCCGCCTGGCCGAGCGGCTGGGGGCTCCGGCCGAGGCGCACAGCCACTACGACCGGGCGCTCGGCCTGTGGGAGCGGGTCGAAGGGGCGGCCGCGCTGGCCGGGGAGAGCCGGGAGCGGCTGGCGTTCCGCAGCGCCGTCATGGCGGCCGACAGCGGTGACAACCATCGCGCGATCATCCAGCTCCGGGCACTGCAGCCGACGTCCGAGGTCAACGAGCGGCTCGCCTACTACCTGTACGAGGCCGACGACCAGCCGGGCGCCATCGCGGCGGCGGAGCGCGCGGTCGAGAGCGCCGAGGACCAGCCGGCGCTCGCCCGCGCCCTGGCGACCCATGCCCGCACGCTGCTCTGGAGCACCCGTCATCGTGACGTCGAGGCCCTGACCGCGCGGGCGCTGGAGATCGCCCGCGCGGCCGGGGTCCGAGACGCCGAGGTGGGCGCGCTCCTCACGCTGGCCACCTATGTGGAGCACCGGGGTGACCTGGCCAGGGCACACGAGCTGATCGAGACCGCCTCCGCCGAGGGCAGCGGCGACCTGGCGATGGACCTGCGCGCCCGCTTCCACCACGCGCGCATCCACTACGAGCAGGGCCTGCTGGCCCAGGCCGCCGAGGTGGCCGACGACGGCATCCGCGTGGCGTTCGAGACCGGGCTCAAGTGGAGCACCTACGGCACCGATCTGCGGTTCCTGCGGTTCCTGATCCACTACGTGGCCGGCGAGTGGGACCAGGCGGAGGCGGTCGCGTCCAGTTTCGGCACGCGGGTGGGCACGCTGCCGGAGGCGATCCTGTCGTCGTTCGCGCTGTTCATCGAGGTGGCCCGGGATCTGCCCGCGGTCGGGGCGCGGCTGAGCCGGCTGCGGCCGTTCTGGCACGACGAGCTGGCCGCGTACATGTCCCGTGGCCTGGCCGCCGAGCACGCGCTCTGGCACGGCGACCCGGCGGCGGCGCTCGGCCACGTGCGGGCGGTCATGGCGACGATGGACGGCTACCCGGGGGCGCTGCGGCTGGCCGCCATCGGGCTGTGGGCGCTGGCCGAGCTGGGCACGACCGAGGGCGCCGACGAGCTACGCGCCCGCGCCCGCCTCTCCGTCGACTCCGGGCCCACCGGCGAGCCCGGCCATCTCGGGCCCGAAGGGTTGGCCTGGGCGCTGCGCGTGGAGGCGGAGTGGCATCGCGTGCACGGGCGGCTCGACGTGGAGTTGTGGCGCCGGGTGGTGGAGGCGTTCGACTTCGGGTTCGTCTACGAGGTGGCGCGGGCCCGGTGGCGGCTGGCCGAGGCGCTGCTGGCGGCTGGCGACCGGGAGGGGGCGCAGGCCGAGTGGGCCCTTGCCCAGGAGACGGCGGCGAAGCTGCGGGCGGCGCCGCTGGAGAACGCGCTGCTGGAGTTCGGGCGGCGGGCCCGGTTCGGCGGTGGCGGGCAGGGCGACGGCGGGTTGACGGCTCGGGAGGTGGAGGTGCTGCGGCTGGTCGCCGAGGGGCTGACCAACCGGGAGATCGCCGAGCGGCTGTTCATCGCGCACAAGACGGTCAGCGTCCACGTGTCCAACATCCTGGGGAAGCTGGAGGTCTCCACCCGCACGCAGGCGGCCGCCGCCGCCCGGCAGCGGGGGCTGCTGGCCTGAGGCGGTGCTCAGCCGGGACAGGTGAGGTGGTCGATCCTGTCCTGCTGCTGCTCGGCGGGGGTCCGGCGGTCGTGGGCCAGGGTCGCGAGGCCGTGCAGGGCGGCCCACACCGCTTCGGCGAACATGCCCGTGCTCTAGTTCGGGGTGGACAGGTCGCGGAAGAGGAAGTAGCTCGCGTGGTCGCTCTGCAGGTAGGAGTGGTAGCGCGCGGCCCGCGACTTGGCGGTCTTGTCCGCGGTGAGGACCGTGACGACCACGTACTGCTTGGCGTGGCCCGTACGGATCTTGCCGTAGGCATAGTCGCTGTGCGCCTTGTCCTTGCGCCACTTCACGGCGTCCGAGTTGAGTGAGGCCAGCCGGTCGGCGGTCTTCTTGGCCGCCTGCTCGCTGGGGAAGGACATCATGACCTGGACCGCCTTGATGTGCCCGCCGTCGGCCGAATATGCGAGCTGGACGGCGCGCTGGCAGTGGTTCTGGGCCAGCACGCCTCGGCCGTCCACCGGGTCGCAGCTGTTGTACGTCCAGCCGCCGACCTTGTCGGCCTGCAGCTCCACGTCTCCCAGCTTGAAGTCCCAGTCGCCGAACTCGCCGGCAGTGAGCGGCGAGCCTGGATCGACGCGTCTCGAGGAGGGCGGGGTGTCGCTGGGGGTCCGTTCCGCGGGCTCGGTGGTGGGCGGGTCCGACGGCGAGGCTGATGCCGATGGACTGTCGGACGGCGACGGCGACGGCGTCGTGTTCGTGGTCGTCGGGAAGGGGTCGGCGCTCGGCAGGGTGACCGTCGTCGGCTCCGAGCCGGAACCGCGTAGGTAGAGGAACGCGCCGACGCCGCCGCCGCCCAGGAGGAGCACGGCCAGGCCGGTGACGAGGCCGATGATCAGGGCGTTGTTGCTCTTCGGGGGTGGGGCAGGGAGCACCAGCGTCCGCTGAGGCTCCATCTGGTTCCCGTACGGCCCTGAGCCCGGCCCCGGCGGCGGGCCATAACCGCCCTGCCCGGCCCCGTAGCCGCCTTGCCCGGGTGGTGGGGCTCCCTGTCCGGGTGGCGCGCCGTATCCGGGTTGGCCGTAGCCCTGCTGCGGCGGAGCCCCTTGGCCGGATGGCGGGCCGTAGTGCTGAGGAGGGCCGTCCCCTTGGCCGGAGGGCGGTCCATAGCTCTGAGGAGGGCCATACCCTTGCCCGCCCCACGGTCCTTGCGGTTGAGGCTGGGGCTGTGGGGGCTGAGGAGGATAAGCCATCCCTCCATTGTGGTGTAATCACTCCTCATCTGCCCCAACTAGCCCTTAATCCCCATCTGGCGCAGTATCAGGAGGCTTTGGCGCAGGTCTGCCGGCGGTACTTGCCGGGCGACACCCCGAACTGCCGCTTGAACGCGTTCCCGAACGCGAACTCCGACCCGTACCCGACCCGCTGGGCCACCTCCGCCACCGAGGCGTCGGACTCGCGCAGCAGGCGGCCGGCCGTGGCCAGGCGCCACCACGTGAGGTATGCCAGCGGCGGCTGCCCGACGAGGCCGGTGAAGCGGCGGGCGAAACCGGCACGGGAGAGGCCGGCGTGGGCGCCGAGCGACTCCACCGTCCAGCGGCGGTCGGGGGCGCGGTGGATGGCGTCGAGCGCGCGGCTGATGGCCGGGTCGGCCAGCGCGGCGGCCCACCCGGACTCGTCGCACGCCATCGACTCCTGATCGAACCAGGCGCGCAGGATATAGAGCTGGAGCACGTCGAGCAGGGACGTCACGACGGTGTCGGCCCCCAGCCGGGGATTGTCGATCTCCGCGGCCAGCAGGTCGACGGCGGCCTTGAGCTCCGGGCGGTGGCCGAGCGTCGTCGGCAGGTGGATCACGTCGGGCAGCGAGGCCAGGATCGGGTGGATCCTGCCGGGGTCGAGCTGGTAGCCGCAGCACAGGGTGACCGTCTCGGCCCCGTCGCCGTCGTACGTCGCCGAGGTGAACAGCTCGAAGTCGAGGTACGGGTTGCAGGCCGGCCGGGCGAGCGGCGTGCCGGGGCTGTCGGCCAGGCCGTACCCGTCGCCGTGCGGGAGGAAGACCACGTCGCCTACGCTGAGCGGCACGGGCTCGCCGTCGGGCGGGATGAGCCAGCAGGACCCGCGCAGCACCATCTGGAACCCCGCGGATCCGGGCACCGCCGGAAACTCCTGCCCCCACGGGGCACGCCAGGTGATGCGGGCGGAGTTGAGCCGGCCGGTGCTCATGTGGGCGACGACGTCGCTCAGCACGTCCATGGAGTCGAGTCTAGCTGCTGAGACTCTCGCGTAAAAAGTATAGACATTGGCGCATTGGTTATCTCAGCTACGGCCCATACGGTGGTTCGCGTCCCTTTCTGACCGACTGTGAGGACAGTTGACATGATCAAGGTAGGCATCATCCTGGGCAGCACCCGTCCCGGCCGCAACGGCGAGGCCGTGGCGCAGTGGGTCCACGACCTGGCGGCCAAGCGCGGCGACGCCGAGTATGAACTGGTGGACCTCAAGGACTACGACCTGCGCCACCTGGACGAGCCGAACATCCCCGCCATGGGCAACTACGCGCACGAGCACACCAAGCGGTGGTCCGAGAAGATCGCCTCCTTCGACGCATTCGTCTTCGTGACGCCCGAGTACAACCACTCCATCCCGGGTGCGCTCAAGGACGCCGTCGACTTCCTGTACGCCGAGTGGAGCAACAAGGCGGCCGGTTTCGTCGGGTACGGCGTGGACGGCGCAGTCCGGGCCGTCGAGCACATGCGCCAGATCCTGTCCCAGATGGGCGTGGCCACCGTGGCGCCGCAGGTGGCGCTCTCGCTCTTCACGGACTTCGAGAACATGGCCGACTTCAAGCCCGCCGCCGTCCACGAGGACAAGCTGGGCGCCGTGCTTGACCAGGTCCTCGCCTGGGGCGGCGCCCTGCGCCCGCTGCGAGCGGCCTGAAGTCCGGGGCCGGCCGGCCCCGGCCCCACACGCAGAGCGCTCCAGGGCTTGACTCGATCTTGGAACTCATTAATCCTTAATCCTACTTGTAAAGTAGGAAAGATAGGAAAGGGGCGGTTGTGCGAGCGCTCATCCTGCTCGGGCTGGTCGGTCTCGCGGCCCAGCTCGTCGACGGAAGCCTGGGCATGGCCTACGGCGTCACGTCGACCACGCTTCTGCTGGCCATCGGCACCAACGCGGCGGCCGCCTCGGCGACTGTCCACCTCGCGGAAATCGGCACCACGCTGGCCTCGGGCATCTCCCACTGGCGCTTCGGCAACGTCGACTGGAAGGTCGTCGCCAAGATCGGCATCCCGGGAGCGATCGGCGCCTTCGCCGGCGCGACGTTCCTGTCCAGCCTCTCGACCGAGGTCGCCGCCCCGGTCATGTCGCTCATCCTGCTCGCCCTCGGCGTCTACATCCTCATCCGCTTCACCGCCTTCGGGCTGCCGCGCGGCAACCTGGGCAAGCCGCTGCGCAGGCGCTTCCTCGCCCCCCTCGGCCTGCTGGCCGGCTTCGTGGACGCCACCGGCGGTGGCGGCTGGGGCCCCGTCGGCACCCCCGCCATCCTGGCCAGCGGCCGCCTGGCGCCGCGCAAGGTGGTCGGCTCGGTCGACGCGAGCGAGTTCCTCGTTGCCATCGCCGCCAGCGTCGGCTTCTTCGTCGGCATCGGTTCCGAGAACATCAACTTCGCCTGGGTGGCCGTGCTGCTGCTCGGCGGCGTCATCGCCGCGCCGATCGCCGCCTGGCTCGTCCGGCACATCCCGCCGCGCATCCTCGGCTCGGCCGTGGGCGGCGTCATCGTGCTGACCAACGTGCGCAGCCTGCTGCGCAGTGACTGGATCGAGGCCTCCGGCGGCGTCCAGGCGGTCGCGTACATCGTCATCGCCGTCATCTGGGTGGCCGCCATCGCCTGGTCCCTCCGCGAGTACCGCCGTGACAAGGCCAACGAGTCGGTCGAGGCGGTCGAGTCCGAGCTGCAGGTCCGTGCGACGGCAGAGGAGGAGACGGCCTCCGCCTGAGGCCACGCGCGCAGGCTCGGCCTCCCCTGGGGAAGCCGAGCCTGCGCGAAGGGCCCGGAACCTGCGCTGGAGGCGGTGCTCGACACCCTCTGGGCACGGTGACGCTGCGCTGACCCGGCCCGTGCCCGCCCCCGCCGGGCGGGCACGGCGCGGTCGCACGGCTCAGGGCGCCTTGTACTCGGCCACCCTGCCGCAGTAGCTGATCCCGACCGGCGTACTGCTGAACCGGCACACCTGCACCACCACGCGGTCGATCGCCGTGACCCCCGTGGGGTCGGAGAGCGCGAACGAGAGCGCGACCTTGCCGTCGTCCGCCTTGGCGGTCTCGGAGTCGACGAGGGAGCTGCCCTTGTAGGCGGAGAAGGTGGCCGTGGAGTACATCCCGTCGGGGGCGCAGGAGGAGTTGGCCGCGTCGTCGGCCAGCGATCCGTCGACCTTGACGGTCGGCCGGACGACAGGCCCCTCGACCCACTCCAGCGTGCCCTCGGTGACTCCGCGTACGCATTGGTCGCCGGAGTCGGCGTAGAACGTGACCACGGACTGGGCCGCCATCGCGGGTTGAGTCGTCAGCAGAGCGGCGGCGGCCACCGCCCCTGACACAAGCCAGGAACGTAAACGCATGGCATCGACCTTCCGTTCGATGGGATTCGAGCCCCCATCGTGAACCACGGGCCGCGATCTGTCATGACCCCACGAGGGTGACCAGGACGGCCGAGGGGTCGTTGCCGGTGAGGGGGACGGCGAAGACGGCCGTCCGCTCGCGGGCGCCGTATACGACGAACCGCAGGCCGTCCTCGTCCCAGGTGTCCTGGACGTCCGAGGTGAGCTGCGCCGACGCCGAGCAGTACGCCGGGCTCCGGTAGAGCAGGTGCAGCGAGGTGCCCAGCGGGACGTGCTCGGACGGCGGCACGGCGAGCGGACGGCGCAGCCGGACGAGGAGCTGCCGCAAGGGGGTGAGCCAGTGGCGGTCCAGCTCGGCCGAGAGAGCCAGGAGGGCCACGGCCTCCGCCAGGCCGAGCATGACGAGGGGAGCGTGCGGATCCGCCGGGATCGCCAGGAGGCTCGCGGCCAGGAGGAGACCCGCACGGGTGAAAGCACGCAGGTCGACCGGGCGGGAGTGGGCGCCCAGGCAGCCGCACGACGCCGTGGGCGCGGCCACGTACGAATAGGTGAGATACGCCAGGAATCCGGCGGAGAGCAGCGCGGCGGTCACACCCTCCCACGGGGAGAGAGGCGGCGCCAGCAGCGCGGCGGCCACCGCGAGCTCGAGCAGTCCGACGAGCCGGAGCGCCGGGACCGCGCGCGCCGCGCCGACCAGCCGGGCCAGGGCGGTCTGCCCGGCCCTCGCCCGCATCCTGCGGCTGAACAGCTTCATCAGGCCCGCCCAGACGAGGAACAGGGCGATCACGTACGGCTGCGTCGCGGCGATCCCGTGCATCTGGCTTGCTCCTAGTGAGGGGAGAAGACGGTTGCGATGTCGACCTCGTTCGTGTCCGGCCGCCAGGCGCCGAGGATCTGAACGTGCTGGGCCACCCTCAGCATGGACAGGTCCGCGGTGGGCGGCGACTCGGAGTGGACGGCGACCGACTTGCCGGCCACGACATGGCACAGCACCTCTTGCCCGTTGTGATCGAGGTGAAGGGTCTTGTCGGTGATGTTCTTGATGTGCCCCTTGATGTTGACGATGTTGAGCCACACCGACTCGGCGGCCAGCACGCCGTCCGGCATCCGCACGCCGCGGGCGTACAGGCCGTCTCCCGGCTTGGCCTCGTCGAACGGCACGGGGCCGAGCTTCCACAGGCTTGTGCCGTCCACGATCTTGATGCTGTGGAACACCATGTTCGAGCCCAGGACGAGGAGCGTGTTGTCCTTGATCGAACGGATCCTGCCCTCGGCGAAGTTGGGGTCAGGGGCGCCCGGCTCGACGTCGGGCGCCGAGCGGGCGAAGGCCGCCTCCGGGCCGAGCGAGCCCAGCGCGGTCGCGGCGACGACCGTGGCACCGCCGCCGAGCAGGGCGGACTTGAGCATGTCTCTTCTGCTGGTCATCGTCGCCCCTCACGCTGTGTCGATCGAGCAGGGACGAAGACCGGTGGAGAGGCTGGCGATCTTGCTGTACGCCGCGGGCGTGAGGTCGATGATCCGGTCGGTGGCACAGGTCGAGCCGCAGCAGCTGCGCTCGCCGCAGAACAGGTCGGTCTGCGGGCCGCAGTCGGCGATGGAGGTGACGACGCTGACGCCGCTGCACAGGTTGGTGGTGCGGTGCTGGAAGCCGCAGGTCCTGCGGGAGAGGTTGAAGCCGCAGGTGTCGGGGTGGGTGATGGCCCAGCAGGCGTCGGAGGTGTTGGGCCACGCGTGCTGCAGGCTTCCGGAGTTGCAGGTGCCGCAGGCGCCCTTGCCTGTGGTGCTGCACGGTCCCCAGGCGGTGCCGCAGCAGAACCAGGAGACCTCTCCTCGGACTGCGGCGTATAAGTCGATGGGGGTGTCGGGGGGCTGGGTGCGCGCCATGCGCGTCCTCCTAGGGTGAGCTCTGGACGATCTGGAGGGTCCTGAAGCTTTCCGACTTGATCTATGAGTACCATGTAAGGATTTTTCGTCAATGCCCCTTTTGGGCGGCGACGCGGAAGAGCAGATGCTCGTGCCCGGGGCGGCAGATGAGCTGGAGCCCGACCGGCAGGCCGTCCACCGTTCCCGCGGGGACGCTCAGCGCGGGCAGGCCAAGCAGGCTCCACGGGCTGGTCAGCGAGAGCAGGGCGTCCCGTACGGAGACGAGCGTGCCGTCCACCTCGACCTCCCTGCGGCCGAGGGGCGGGGCGGTGATGGGGACGGTCGGCATCGCGAGCACGTCATAGCGCTCGAACAGCGCGGCGACCGCTTCGGCCAGCCGGGGCCTGGCCCGCATGGCGCGTACGTACCGCCAGCCGGGGACCGTGGCGGCGGCACGCAGGCGTTCGAGCACCTCGCTGTCGAACAGGGCGGGCTTGTCCGCCATGCGCTCCGCGTGCACGGCCGCCACCTCGCTGCTCTGGATCGCGGTGAACGTCTCGTGCAGCTCGCCGGCGTCCTCCGGCGACAGCCGGCGCTCCTCCAGCGGGCCGGTCCCGGACTCCAGCGCCTCGCGTGCCGTACGGACCACCTGCGGTTCGCAGGGGAAGAAGGCCGTCGGATCCAGCCAGCCCGCACGTGGGGCGCCCGCGCCCGTGCCGTCGGGTACCAGGGACCGGTAGGCGATGAGGCAGTCCTCCGCGTCTCCCGCGAGCAGGCCGACATGGTCCAGGGAGCGCGCCAAGGGGAAGACGCCGTCCGCCGGGATCGCCCCGTACGCGGGCTTGAAGCCGGCGATTCCGCACAGCGCCGCGGGGATGCGGGTCGAGCCGCCGGTGTCGGTGCCGAGGGCGAGCGGGACCATGCCCGCCGCCACTGCCACCGCGCTGCCGCTGCTGGACCCGCCCGGCATGCGGGAGGTGTCCCGCGGGTTGAGGCACGGGCCGGCGGCCGAGCGGTCGCCGGTCGGGCCGTAGGCGAATTCGTGGGTGTTGGTCTTGCCGACGATCACGGCCCCGGCCTGGCGCAGAAGGGTCACGCAGGCGGCGTCGGCGTCCGGGACGTAACCGGCGAAGTGCCGCGAGCCCATGGTCGCGGGCAGGCCCGCCACCATGATGACGTCCTTCACCCCGGCGGGCAGCCCGTGCAGCGGGCCCCGGTCGACGCCGCGCGCCAGCTCGCCGTCGGCGTGGCCCGCCGCGGCCATCGCGCCCTCCACGTCCACGGAGATGAACGCGTTGAGCGCCGGGCCGAGCGCCGCGACGGCCTCGAGCGCGTGCCTGGTGAGCTCCACCGACGTGATACGCCCCGCGCGCAGCTCCTGCGCGAGCTCGGAGATCGCACGACCGGCGAAGTAGCCGCGCTGTCCGAAGTAGGGCGGCCGCCGGCCGGTGCCGGGGCCGGTAGGTGTCGGCATGAAGTCCTTCCTGGTCCGGCAGCCGCCGGGAACGGAGGCGCGACCACGGCGCCCAGCACGGCCTCACCGTCCGCCCCATAGGAGTACCCCGCAGGCGGCCGTCAGCACCTGCGCCGCGAGGAGCCGAAGGAGCAGCCCGCTGCCGTAGGCGGGTGCGGCTGTCCGCACCTGCGGCCTTTCCGGACATGGCGTTGGCGGGCGCAATGAGTTAGGTTAGCCTCACCTAATAGGCTTGGAGGCCGGTGTTGGTTGAGCCCTTTCGCATGTTCGACGTCCGCGTAGCCAGACTGGAACGGTTGAGCCCGACCTTCCTCCGGGTGACCTTCACCGGAGCGGACCTGCACTTATTCGCCGACAACGGCTATGACCAGCGCATCAAGCTCATCCTCCCCCTCCCAGGCCATGGCCTGGCCCACCTCCCCACCGGCCCCGACTGGTTCCCGAGGTGGCGCCAGTTGGATGACGACAAGCGCAACCCCTTGCGGACGTACACGGCGAGGCTGGTCAGGCAGGCCGATCGCGAGGTGGACGTCGACGTGGTCATGCACCCCGGCGGCGACGGGCCGGTCGCGCGGTGGGCGCAGGTCGTGCGGCCGGATGACGTCGCGGTGCTGTTCGGGCCAGATGTGCGCCACCAGGGGAGTCACGGGAACATGGTGTTCCAGCCCCCGGAGGGCACCAAGACCGTGCTGCTCGTGGGGGACGAGACCGCCGTGCCGGCCATCTGCGCGACGCTCGAACGGCTCCCGGCGCACTTCGAGGGCACGGCGCTGATGGAGGTCCCCGGCGAGGAGGACTTCCTCCGCGTCGAGACGGCCAGCCAGGTGAAGGTGCAGTGGCTGGCCAGGCACGACAGAGAGCGCGGAGAGCTGCTGGAGCCGGCCGTACGGGCGGCCGCCGACCGCCTGCTGCCGTCCCTGGCCGCGCCGGACACCTTCGACGACGTGGACGTCGATGCGGAGGAGCTCTGGGAGGTGCCCCAGGAAGGATGCGACGAGCCTCTGTACGCCTGGCTGGCCGGCGAGGCGGCGGTGATCAGGGCCCTGCGGCGGCACCTGGTCGCCGACCGCGGCATGGACCGGCGCGCGGTGGCTTTCATGGGCTACTGGAGGCAGGGCCGGGCAGAGCACAACGAGTGAGGAGCGCCCCTCGACGCGCACGCTCCTGTGGCTCCTGACCCGCGCCCCGCCGCCGCTAGATCACTCTCGCACCAAGGTTAGCGCTAGGTGACCTTCAGGCAACTCTACGTAATGAGCCGGGCTGATTACGTTCAGTTGTGCACCACCTGTCACAGGCGAGTGATTGCGAGGGAACATGTCTACCGAGCCGCGGTTGAGCCTGGACACTCGGGCCGCGCGCAACCTGGCCACCACCACCAAGACGCGCCCGCAGATGCAGGCCATCACCTCCCGCTGGCTGCTGCGCAGGCTGCCGTGGGTCGATGTGCGCGGCGGAACGTACCGGGTCAACCGCAGGCTGACGCACCGGGTCGGGCACGGCCGGGTGAGCGTGGTGCTGAACGGGGCGGACGACGTGCGCATCCTCCCCGAGACGCTCCCGGAGCTTCCTCCGCTGCGCGGCTTCGACGACCTCGACGTGCTGACCGCGATCGCCTCGACGTTCGCGCCGCGGGAGGTCCAGGCAGGCGACGTCATAGCCGAGGCCGGCACCCCGATCACCGAGACGTACGTCATCGCCCACGGCCGGCTCAACCGGATGGCCGTCGGCGATTACGGGGAGACGCAGCTCCTCGGCGTCACCACCGACGGCGAGCACCTGGGCGACGAGGTGCTCGAGCATGAGAACCCGCGCTGGCCGTACACGGTCAGGGCCGCCACCGCCGGCACGATCCTGGTGTCGCCGCGGCAGGAGCTCCAGCGGCTGCTCGACGGGTCGCCGGCCCTGCGGGAGCACGTCGAGCGCTACCTGGAGGAGATGCGCAAGCCGGTCAACCGCCGCGGCGAGGCGGCCGTCGCGATCGCGTCCGGGCACGTCGGCGAGCCGGTCATCGACGGCACGTTCGTGGACTACGACCTCCGTCCCCGCGAGTACGAGCTCAACGTCACGCAGACCGTCCTGCGGGTCCACACGCGCGTGGCCGACCTCTACAACGACCCGATGAGCCAGCTCGAGCAGCAGCTGCGCCTGACGATCCACGAGATCCGCGAGCGCGAGGAGTGGGAGCTGCTCAACAACCGCGAGTTCGGCCTGCTGCACAACGCGGAGTACGACCAGCGGATCAGCACCTGGTCGGGCCCCCCGACCCCCGACGACCTGGACGACCTGATCAGCATGCGGCGCAAGACCCGGCTGCTGCTCGCCCACCCCAAGGCGATCGCCGCGTTCTTCAGGGAGTGCAACAAGCGCGGGCTGGTGCCCGGCAGCGCGGACGTGGACGGCCACGAGATCCCGGCCTGGCGCGGGGTCCCGATCTTCCCCTGCGGCAAGATCCCAATCTCGGGACACCACACCACCTCCATCGTGGCGCTGCGCACGGGGGAGGAGGACCAGGGCGTCGTCGGCCTCTACCAGACCGGCATCCCGGAGGAGCACGAGCCGGGGCTGAACGTGCGGTTCATGGGCATCAACGCCCAGGCCGTGATGTCGTACCTGGTCAGCGCCTACTACTCGGTGGCGATCCTGGTGCCCGACGCGATCGGCATCCTCGAGAACGTCGACACCGCCGCCCCGCGCGTCTAGGAAGGGGGCGGCGTCATGCCCGACATCGCAGCAGGCCCCACCGGCCTCGGGACCTCCGCGCTGCGCCTACCGCCGATGGAGCGCCATGCCGCGCCATGGCCCGCGGAAAGTGACGGGCACGAGCCCCCGAGGCCCGTCCCGGTGGACCCCGCGCACGCGCTTCGCGGCGCCATGTACCGGCACAGCCTCGCCCCGCTGCCGTGCCGGGAGCGGCAGTGGGGCGACGGGTCGTACCCGCCGCTGTACTGCCCCGAGACCGTCAGGGACGACCAGGAACTCGCCGACGAGGTGGACCGGCGGCTGGTGGCCTGGGCGGAGCGGGTCGGCATCCACGAGGGGCGGTTGGCGGAGTTCCACGCGACCGGGTACGGGCGGCTGGCCATGCTCGCCCACCCCGACACCGACGACCCCGACCTGCTGTTGGTCGCGGCCCAGATGAACGCCGCCTGGTGGGCCGCCGACGACTACTACGCCGACGAGACCGAGCTCGGCGCGACGCCGACCGAGCTCCCGCCCCGGCTCGCCCTCGTGACGTCGGCCATGGACCCGCCCCCGCCCGCCGGCGACTACACCCGCCAGCTCGAAGAGGCGATCCAGGCGGACCCGGTCCTGGTCTCGCTGAGATCGGCCGCGGGCCACGTGCGCCGCCACGCCACCCCTTCGCAGGTGGGGCGGGTCTGCAACATCACGTCCCAGATGTACGTGAGCTGGACCGCCTACGCGGCCTGGCGCTACCTGGAGACGCCGCCGCCCGTGTGGCGCTATCTCGCGGCCCGGCAGCACGACAGCTTCTACACGTCCATGACGCTCATCGACATCGTGGGCGCGTACGAGCTGCCCGCCAACCTCTTCTTCGACAGCAGGTTCCACACCGCGCTCATGCAGGCGGGCACCGCCAGCGTGCTCGTCAACGACCTCCACTCGGTCGCCAGGGAAGCGGCCGACGAGCTCCCCGACTCCAACGTGATCCTGCTCATCGCCGCGGAACAGGGCTGCTCCACCCGCGAGGCGACCGAGCTCGCCGTCGCCATGCACAACGACTTCGTCCGAGGTTTCGAAGCCAGCCAGCAACAACTCGCCACCGTCCCGTCCCTCGAGCTGAAGCGCTTCCTGCGCGGGGCGCAGGCGTGGATGGCCGGCTGCCTCGAATGGCACAGCACCAGCAGCCGATACAAGTCATAGAGAAAGGAGCCCCGCCGATGACGGCCACACCCGTCCTCAGCACCTACTACCAGCACTCGGTCGCCGACTATTGGAACTCGGAGCAGAACCCCGTCAACCTGCGCCTGGGCGAGGTCGACGGCATTTACCACCATCACTACGGCATCGGAGAAGTCGACTGGTCGGTCCTGGAGGGCCCGGAGGAGAGCCGCGAGAAACGAGTCATCGAGGAGCTGCACCGGCTTGAGCACGCGCAGGCCGACACTCTCATCAGCAAGCTCGGCCCGCTGCGGCCGGACCACCGGGTGCTGGACGCGGGCTCGGGCCGCGGCGGCTCCAGTCTCCTGGTCAACCTCAGGTACGGCTGCCACGTCGACGGCGTGTCCATTTCCGAGTCCCAGGTGGCTTTCGCCAACGAGCAGGCCGAGATGCGCGGTGTCGCCGACAAGGTGCGCTTCCATTTCCGCAACATGCTCGACACCGGATTCGAGACTGGATCGTTCCAAGCGATCTGGAACAACGAGAGCACGATGTACGTCGAGCTCTCCCTGCTGTTCGCCGAGCACTCCCGCCTGCTGAGCCGCGGCGGCCGGTACGTGTGCATCACCGGGTGTTACAACGACGCCTACGGCCTGCCGTCCCGAGCCGTCAGCCAGATCAACGCCCACTACATCTGCGACATCCATCCCCGCAGCACCTATTTCAAGGAACTGGCGGCCAACCGCCTCGTCCCCATCAACGTCATCGACCTCACCGCCGCGACCATTCCGTACTGGGAGCTCCGCGCCAAGACCAAGCTGGCGACCGGGATCGAGGAAGCCTTTCTCGAGGCGTACAGGGACGGCAGTTTCCAGTACCTCCTCATCGCCGCCGACCGGATCTGACGATAGGCCCCTGCCGATGGCCAGGCGCTGCCGACAGCTGCGCCTGGCCCTTGACGACGGCCGGCTTCCCCTCGCGGCTACTTCCCGCCCGCGGCTCCAGGCAGGATCAGCCGGGTCTTGAGGTGGTGGGGGTAGTCGGCAAGATGCCGGGCCTTTCCGGTGTTGACGTTGACCAGATAGGTGCTGTTGTTCTTCCCGGCCATAGAGAGGACCACGACTTCGGACGGGCTCTGCCAGACGGAGGTGCGGAAGATGCCGCTGCGCTTCGGCAGGCCGCGGACAGGCACCTTCCGCAGGGTCCGCCCGGTCTTGGTGTCGAGGAGGCTGAGCATCGGCGTGCCGGCCTGGAGATCCTTGAAATAGCTGGCGACCACCGTACGGCCGTCCGGAGCGAGTTCGCTGAAGTTGATGTACGCGCCTTCGAAGCGCACCGGCTTGCCTCCGCCGGTGACGGGCATCAGCCACAGGTCGGTCTTGACGTATCGGACCAGCTCGACGACGCCGTCCTTGATGCTGATCGGCTCGTACTCGCGCGGTATCGACACCGCCTTGCCGGTGCGCATGTCGATCAGGAGGCCGGGCTCCTTGTGGTTCACGTGCGGGTCGAAGGCCACGTACCGGCCGTCGTCGGAGACCACGAGCTGGTTGCCCATCTTGATCTGGTCCTCCTTCACCGCCACGGGGGAGGTCGTCTCCTGGCCGCTCACCAGGTCGCGGACCACGTGGGCCTGGGCTGCACGGCTGTAATAGGCGAGCATGCGCCCGTCCCGGCTGACCGCGACCGGTATGTCATTGCCCTTGGAGGTCGTGACCAGCGCCTGCGGCACCCGGTAGGTCGTGCCGGTGCGGGTGACCACCTGCCACGCCACCCTGCGGCAGTCGATGACCTGCCGATCCGCCGATACGTAGCACGGCGTCTGGTACGCGTAGCCGATCGCCCCCACCTTGCCGTCGGGCAGGTCGGGCACCGTGCCCTCGCGCTGCGGCGTGGCAACCTGGCCGCCACGGGGCCAGAACACCGTCGCGCCCGCCGTCGTCGCCATCAGCGCCGCGGCCGTCACGACGGCGGTCACCGCCAGCCTGGTCCGCCGCCTGCGCCGGTGCCCCGCGATGGCCGCGTCGACCAGGCTCACTGGCGGGGCCTCTTCCGCGAGGTCCTTCAGCGCCTCACGCAGCCTTGTCATCGGGCTACCTCCTGGATGCGTAGGTCCGTCAGCTCGGGCGCGAGCTCGCGTAACCGGGCCAGCGCGTGATGGGTCTGGCTCTTGACGTTGCCGATCGAGCAGCCGAGCGCGTCGGCCGTCTGCGCCTCGGTGAGGTCCTCCCAGAAGCGCAGCACGATCACGGCCCGCTGCTTGCGGGTCAGCTTGGCCAGCGCCTGGCGCAGCACGATCCGGTCGAGCGTGGCCTCGTCATGGGAGGCGCCGTACTCGGGCGGGTCGGCGCTCGGCCACTCGGGACTGGGCCGGCGCCTCCAGGAGATGTACTGGTTGACCAGCGCTTTGCGGGTGTACGCCTCGGGGTTGCCGTCCCTGGAGAGCTTGGACCAGTGTCCGACGACCTTGGTCAGCACGCTCTGGAGCAAATCCTCGGCCAGGTGGGCATCTCCTGCGAGCAGGTACGCGGTCCGCATCAGCGCTTGCTGGCGGGCGAGCACGAACTCGCGGAAGCCGTCGTGACGATCCAATGTGCTCTCCTTTCGCCCGTTCCAACGCGACCCATGGGGCGAAAGGTTGCACTGTTTTCACGGCGAATGGGGCCCCGGTTGGAGCCCCATTCGCGTGATCGGTCCGGACGGGCGTCGTCTCACGAGGGTGCGTAGACCCTGTGGACGAACTCCGCGAGCTTGTTGTCCGGCAGTTCCTTTGCCAGGTCGGCCTCGCTGACCATGCCCACGATCCGGTGGTTGTCGATCACCGGCAGGCGCTTGATCTGGTGCTGCTCCATCTTCTGCAGCGCCTCTTCGACGCTGCTGTGGGCATCCACCCACACCAGGCCCTTGGCGAGCTCGCTCGCCGTGGTCTGGTCGAGGTCCTTGCCCTCGGCGCAGCACTTGATCACGATGTCCCGGTCGGTGATGATCCCTTTGAGCCGGTCGTCGTCCCCGCAGATCGGCAGTGCGCCGACCGACAGGTCACGCATCATCTGCGAAGCCCTGCGCAGGCTGTCGTGTTCGCCGATGCATTCCGCTCCGCGGTGCATCACGTCCTGAACGGTCTTGCCGACTTCCGGTGTGCTCATTCCAAACCTCCTTCGAGACGGTCGAAGGAATCTTCCAACGGAGGCCCTACCCCATCTGAATGAGATCGCACGGGCGGTTTCACCGGTGTCCGTGCTGGGGCCGGCCGGCCGTGGCCAGAGCGGCGACCGCCGTGACGGCCATGAGCACCACGCAGGCCGCCACCGAGATCGCCGTCCCCTGCGCCCAGCCGAAGGCGCCGATGACGGCCGCCACCGCGGCCGCTCCCAGCGAGGAACCGACGTAGCGGGCGGTGTTGTTGGCCCCGGAGCCCATGCTCACCCGGTGGGCGGGCACGCTGTCGATCGCCAGCTGCGTGATCGAGGAGTTGATCAGCCCGGATCCGACCCCGCTCACCGCCAGCCCGGCGACGACCGGCGGAAGGGGCAGCGAGCCGCCCACGCCCAGCAGCCCAGCGAATCCGGCCGCGCTCAACCCCAGGCCGAGCGCCAGCCGCGCAGCCGTGCCCAGCCGTACGTGCCTGGCCAGCAGCGAGGCCACGAACGACAGGGCCGACCAGACGCAGAACAGCAGCGCCGCGTCCAGCGGCGTCAGTCTGTGCACGGCCTGCAGCACGCTCGGCAGGTAGCTGAGCAGCCCGACCACCGCCGCCCCCACGACCAGCGCTCCGCCCGTCGCCACCAGGAACGCCGGCCGCCGGAACAGCTCCAGGTCGATCAGCGGCTCCTCTCGCCGCCGCTCCACCGCCACGAACGCCGCCACCAGCACCACCGCCACCGCGAAAGCGCCCAGCACGACCGGCCGCGACCACCCGACCCGCCCTTCCGTCACCCCCACGACCAGCGCGGCCACGCCGAGGCTGAGCAGCGCCACCCCCGGCACGTCGAACCTGCGCGGCAGCGCCGACCGCGACTCCGCCAGCACCCGGGCGGACACCACGGCCAACGCCAGCGCGCAGGCCGCCATCAGCCAGTACACCGCCCGCCAGCTCGCCACCGTGGCCAGCGCCCCGGACACGAGCGGCCCGAGCGCCGTGCCGAGCCCCATCATCGCCCCGTACCGCCCGCTGGCCCGCACCCGTTCCATCCCTCCCGGGTAGGCATGACCCACGATGCCCAGGCTCGCGGCCAGCATTGCCGCGCTCGCCGCGCCCTGCACCAGCCTCGCCACCACGAACACCGGCACCGACGTGCTCACCGCGGCCACCACGCTCGCACCGGCCAGCACCCCCGTGCCCGCCACCAGCACCCGCCTGCGCCCGTAGTCGTCGGCCAGCCCGCCGGAGACCAGCAACAGCGACGACAAGCCCAGCGCGATCGCCCCCAGGATCCACACCGGCCCGGTCGGCCCCGCGCCCAGCGACGCGGCCGTCTGCGGCAGCGTCACCATCGGCACGGTGTAGTTCATCAGCACGAGCAGCGGCGCCGACGACGCCACGGCGAGCGTCGCCCCCCGCTCCACAGTCGGTTCGGTCATTGAACTCATGCCGCGCACGCTAGCACGGTTCAATGAATGAACTAAAGTGGACTCCATGGCGCTCGGCAAGAACTACGACGGCCAGGACTGCTCGCTGGCCAAGGCCCTGGAAGTGATCGGCGAGCGGTGGACGCTCCTCGTGATCCGCGACGCCATGTACGGCGTGCGCCGCTACGGCGACTTCCTCGCCCACCTCGACATCCCCCGAGCGGTGCTCTCCCAGCGGCTCACCGCCCTCGTCGAGGCCGGCGTCCTCGCCAGGCGCCGCTATCAGGACACCCCGCCGCGCGACGAGTACGTCCTGACCCCCATGGGCCGCGAGCTCTGGATCCCCATGCTGACCATGGCGCAGTGGGGCGAGCGGCATCTCGCCGATCGCGGCCCGCGCCGCCTGTTCCACCACGTGACCTGCGACACCAGGCTTGACCTGGCGCACTGCCCGGCCTGCGGCCGCCACGTCCCGCTGGATGAGGTGGAGGTACGACCGGGCCCCGGCCTCGAGGGCAACAGGAACGACCCGGTCAGCCGCGCCCTCGAGTCGCCCCACCGGATGCTGGACCCCATCCCCTGACCCGCCCGGGATGACGTCCGCCGAGGTTTGACGAGCGGCCTCGGCGGTATGGTCCCCATCAGGGGAACTATGAAAAAGATCGCAGCTGTCGCAGGACTCGTGGTCTTGGCCACGTCCAGCGTGACCGCCGCCTTCGCGGACGGTACAGGCCAGCAAGAAGTGAGTCAGCAGCAGTACGACACCCTCATCTCCCAGTGCCGTTACGCCGACACTGGTAAGGCAAGATGCCGGTCAGCGGTCAGGGAGATATACCGCGTGGGCAGAATCGACAACAAGCTCGACTGCCGCACCTACTCCGGCGTGACCGTCTGCGGCACGCTCAAACTCAGCCGGGCAGAGCAGCAGTGCCTCCGCGACTCCACGGCCAGGGGACTGTTGTTCCGCCGCGCGGAGGTGGAGTGCTACGCGTTCGCCTAAGGAGCTAGTTCCATGATCATCGTTGGCGTCGACGGCTCGCGCACGGGGCTGGACGCCGCCGGCTGGGCCGCCACGGAAGCGGCGCTACGTCGCGCGCCGCTGACCGTGGCGCACGCCGTTCCGAAGTGGGTTTGCGAGGAGACCCACGGCCGCTACGCCGAGGTGGGCCGGTGGATGCGCGAGGGTGCGAAGACGGTGCTCGTCTCGGCGCGGGACAGGGCGCTCCGCGAGCGGCCCGAGATCACCGTCGAGACCCTCCTGCTGCCGGGTGACCCCCGATCCGCCCTGGTCAAGGCCGCGGAGGAAGCCGAGCTGCTGGTCGTCGGCAGCCGGGGGATCGGCGGCATGCGCGGGCTGCTGGTGGGCTCCGTCGCGTACGGGGTGGCCGCGCACGCAGTCACGGACGTGGTCCTGGTACGCGAGCGCCCTTCGACGCCGCAGGGCGAGGTCGTGGTCGGGGTCGACGGCTCTCCAGGAGCCCGGCCGGCGATCGCCTTCGCCTTCACTGAGTCAGAATTGCGCAGTGCGCGGCTCCGCGCCGTACACGCGTGGGCCTGGCCGCATCCGAGCGGTTTCGAGCCCGCCGACCCCGACAGCGAGCGGGACGCGCTGCGGGAAATGAACGAGTTGCTGGCCGGGTACCGGGATCGGCATCCCGGGGTTGACGTGGTGACGGAGGTCGTACATGGCCATCCCGTCGAGGTGCTGAGGGAGGCGGCGAAGGGATCGGACCTGCTGGTGGTCGGCTCGCACGGGCACAGCCAGCTCGCCGGGATGCTCATGGGCTCGATCAGCCAGGCCATGCTCCACCACGCGCCCTGCCCGCTGGTGGTGGTCCGCCGGGGACGGGCCTGAAAGTTACACGGCGTCTTCGCAGGTCATCGGCCTGTGCGTACCGAGTCGCCTTTCCCGTCGTAGGAGCGCTTTTTACGATCTGCGCAGGCTACGACGGGAGAGCAGACGATGCGCAGGACCAGCACTTTGCTGGCGGCGATGCTGGCATTGGCCGCGGCGGTGTTATTCGCGATGACCACGCAGGCCAGCGGCGCCGCCGCCACCAGGATCATGCCCCTGGGTGACTCGATCACCGGATCCCCCGGCTGCTGGCGGGCCCTGCTCTGGAACCGGCTCCAGAGCACCGGCTACACCAACATCGACTTCGTCGGCACGCTCCCCACGCAGGGCTGCGGCGTCTCGCACGACGGCGACAACGAGGGCCACGGCGGCTGTCTGGCCACCAACATCGCCAACCAGAACCAGCTGCCCGGCTGGCTCTCCGCGACCAGACCCGACATCGTCCTGATGCACCTCGGCACGAACGACGTGTGGAGCAACATCGCGCCGGCGACGATCCTCAGCGCGTTCACGACGCTCGTCAACCAGATGCGGGCCAGCAACCCCAACATGAAGATCATCGTCGCCAAGATCATCCCCATGAACCCGTCCAACTGCGCCGACTGCGGCCAGCGCGCCGTGAACTTCAACAACGCCATCCCGGCCTGGGCCGCCGCGACCACCACCCAGCAGTCACCGATCACGGTGGTCGACCAGTGGACGGGATTCAGCACGAGCGCGGACACCTACGACGGCGTGCACCCGAACGCCGCAGGGGACCAGAAGATGTCCGACAAGTGGTACCCGGCCCTGGTGAGCGCCCTGCCGGGCACCTCCACGCCGACGGTCACGCCTACCGTTACGCCAACCGTTCCAGGGGGCGGTTGCACGGCCACGTACAAGATCGCCAACCAGTGGCAGAACGGCTTCCAGGGCGAGGTCACCGTCAAGAACGCCGGCGCCGCGGCCCTGGACGGGTGGACGGTGCAGTGGACGTTCGCGAACGGGCAGCAGATCAGTCAGCTCTGGAACGGCACGCTGAGCACGAGCGGCTCTTCGGTGACCGTGCGCAATGTGGGCTGGAACGGCTCGCTGACGCCCGGGGCCTCGACGACGTTCGGCTTCATCGCCTCCGCGGCACGAACGCCGTTCCCACGCCGACCTGCTCCTGACCTCCGCCGGGCCGCGCGGGGCGCTCATTGGCCGGTGACGATGGGCGCCCCTTCGCTGGCCTGGACCAGCACGAACCCCTGCCCGTTGAACGTCAGCTGCATGGCCTCCCCGCTGCCGCGCCCGATGAGCGCCCCCGCCTTCATCGTCCGGTTGACGCCGACATGCAGCCCGGTGCTCCAGCACACCGCGGACTGGCCGTCGGCGTACGTGGGCATGCGGGCGGTGTCGAGCAGCACCGGCGTGCCGTGCGTGGTCACCGCCACCCACCCGGTCCCGGTGACCGTGGTGTTGAACAGCCCGCCCGCCGCGATCCCGGCGCCCTGCACGCGCTGGATGTCCCAGGTGAGCTGCGGCTGGAACGCCAGCAGGTTGCGCCCGTTGACGGTGATCCCCTCGTTCTCCAGATAGAACAGGTGAATGTCGTCGGCATTGTCCGCGAGGTAGAGCAGCCCTTCGCCACGCACGCGCATGAGCGCCGCGCCCTCGCCCGTCACGGCCTTCTTGAACAGCTTGCCGAGGCCTCCGCCTTCGTAGTCGAAGTCCATCTGCCCCTGGAAGGCGACCATGGAGCCCTGCTTGGCCAGGACTTCGTGCGGCAGCTGAACTCTGAGCATCTTGTTGTTCTGGAGGGCGAATCCCGGGGGCAGCGACTGGGAGTCGAGATTGCCGAAAACAGAGCTGCGCACGTTAGACCTTTCTGCGTTCAGACCAGCGGTACGGCCAGCGTACGTAAAGAATTCGGCGGCAGCGCGTCAAAAGAATCCGCTACAACTGCGCCCGCGCCTCTTCGATCGTCCGCAGCACGCCCGCGGCACCACTGGCCCCGGCAAGCTCACCTGCCTCGTCCAGCACCGCCACGGCGTCATCACGCCGACCTTCCGCAACAGCGATATAGGCCAGCCCCACCAGATTAGCCGCCACACCGGCCGGGAACCCGATCTCTCTGCGCAGTCGTACGGATTCCTCCAGCCGTTCCCGCGCCGCCTGCAACCGCCCGGCGACGTGCTCGGCGATGCCGAGGTGGCGCAGGACGTACGAGAGCGTCAGCTTGTCGCCGGCCCGGGTCGCGAGCTCATGGGAGCGCTCGAGAACCGCCCGCTCGAACAGGGCCATCTCTTCCGCGTCCTCGCCTTGCCCGTCGAGAAACCGCGCATGCGCGACGCGACCGCGAGCCAGCGCCAGATCGGCCTCCAGGCCGTTCAACTCCCGGTCGGCGACCTCCAACCCGCCCACGTCACCGCCGAAAACGGCCCGCTCGTACAACGCCTTGGCCCGCTCAAGCCGCGCATCCACACCCACCACCCACCTTCACGAGGCCACGGCACCCTCTGCCGGGGCCCTTTGGCGCGCAGCCCGGTGATCCCTGGGACACCGGCCGGTGTCGACACCCGAACCAGTCGGCAGGAGTGCCGACCCGCCCCTCAGCCCTGCCCGCGGGCTGCCAGATCCCGCACGACCTGAATCAGCTCAGCCGGATCAAACGGCTTGGTCAGATAGGCGTCCACCCCGATCCCCAGCCCCCGCCTCCTGTCGTCGTCCTGCGCCCGGGCTGTGATCAACACGACCTTGATATGGCTGGTGGCCTCCTCAGTGCGCAACTTCTCCGCCGTCGCCCATCCATCCAGGCACGGCATCATCACGTCCAGCGTGATCACATCCGGCATGACGTCGAGCACGCGATCAAGGCAGTCCTGCCCATCGGTGGCGGTCGCGACCTCGAACCCCTCCAGGTTCAGATTGACCGCGATGAGCTGACGGATGACCTCGTCGTCGTCGACGACCAGTACTTTCCCAAGAACCTCGCCCACGGCCGCAAAGTTAACCTGTAGCAGGGCCGTCACGTGCGGTTTTCGCGGGATGCGTACAAGGAGCTTTATCCTGTGCCGAGTGGTGTCGCGATGCTGATAGCCTTATCACTCGTTGAGCCCCCTTAGCTCAGGGGATAGAGCACCGGCCTCCGGAGCCGGGTGCGCAGGTTCGAATCCTGCAGGGGGCACACGTGATGTCTCGGGACATCGGAAACCCTCGAACCTACGGGTTCGGGGGTTTCGTCTTGTTGGGGTTTGCCTGGGGTTGGTAGTCGCGGGTGGGATCGAGGATCAGTTCGCGCAGGAGTTCCCCGGTGATGGCGTTGACGATGCGGACGTGCAAGTCGTCGACGAGCAGGATGACGTGGGTTCGGGCGTGGGTTCGGCCGATGCCGAGGTGGTGCAGCCGGCCGTTCGTGCGAGGTGCGGGCCGCGGCAACGCCAGGGTCTTGCCCCCATGGCGTCGAATGCGGCCAGGGCGGTGCTCTGGGCGTCTGCGAGGGCCTCGGGGGCGACAGCGGCCAGCAGGGGCACGACGATGGCGGGAAACGCCGGGGACTGCCGGGAGCCGGGCGGCATGGCGACGACGTGTAGATGTTGACCGGGCGTGGGCGGGAATCGCCAGTAGGGCCGCGCGTGCCCACCGCTACCGGTGTTTCCCATGTGCTGGTCATGCCGCCACGCTCCGCGGGCGGCAGCCACCGGCTCGGCAGAGCTGCCGAGAGTGCTTCGACGTCGTCCCGCAGATGGGATGTCCAGAAGGTGTCTAATACGTGGCTTCCACAGGTCCAGGACGTGAATCTTTCTCCAAGCGGGGACGGCAGATCGACTCTCACCTTCATCGCCGATGCGGGGGTACTAACATGTTGATCGTTTTGCCACACCCCTTCGCGTGAAAGCGACGCAGCATGGCCCGCGAACCTGTCCCCTCCCAACCATGGTCCGGCTGGTCAGGGGAACCGGAGCTGTCCCGCTCGTGGCCGTCCGTCCACGACATTGAGGTCGACCGCACGAAGCTGAAGAAGATCGGCCTGGAGATGCAGGACGACGCCGGCATGACTCTGAAGCTGGGCGAGGACCTGCACGGCCAAGACGTCCGCGGTGGCTGGAAGCTGCCTGTACTCCTTCCGGACCAGATCGATGCGCTGCGGAACCTGGTCAACTGGGAGCCCGGGGACTTCACGATGAACCACGGGTTCTTCAGTAACACCGCGAACTTCTTGAAGTGGGATTCCATGGTGCAGCTGGGCAACAACCTCGGCGGCGCGGTCAGGGGCTATGGGGGCTTGGGGGACGCGATCAGGGACACAGCCTTCGTCCTCTACCGCAACTACTCCAACATCGGCTCCCTCGCCTTGGCCAGCGGTGTCAACTACGACAGAGCGGAAGGGCTCTTCGACTCGCACAGCTCGACGACGGATGAGCTCATCGACCGGCAGGACGGCGGGCCTATGACCTTGTGGACAAAGGAACGCTGGGTCGAGGAGGACGTCTCACAGCACGACGCGCCGGCTGTCAAGTTCTTCCTGGACAGTTGCGACTGGAACGCGATGAGCCAGCGGGGCACGCTCTGCTCCGACCTCGCCCGCCTGTTCGTCGACTTCCAGCAGACCGTCGAGGACCGCGCCCGGCAGTTCTCGGACGCCTGGCCGGGACGGACGTCGGAGTACGCGCACGCGTACCTGCGTACGATTCATGCGGACGCGCGTGTCCTCGCGTACGCCTGCGGGAAAACCGGCCAGGCATTGTCCTGGCTCTCCGGCATATTAATGCAGAAACAGGCGGAGTTCGAGAGCACCGTCAAGCTCGGCGACATGGAGATCGACGACGACCTGCCCAACTGGATGTGGCCCTCGGGGGGCGGGGCCCACGACCGGGCCCGCGACTACCTCCGAGAGGTGAACCTGTATATCGCCGAAGCGCACAAGATGCTCCCGGACGGGCTGGACCGCGGGTCTGATGGAGGCATCGATGCCAGCCCGGCAGTGAGCTGGTACCAGGACGGGAAACTCCAGGACGGCTACTGGGAGGAGCTGGATGCGGCGCTGGGCTGATCAGCCCTCTCCCTCATAGGTGACATGCATTCGCTCGTGCGACTCCGGCTGCTTCTCCCCTGGCCCGGTTCCTCGCCGACGTCCCAGACGCCGCCGCGCTCACTGGCGCCGACCGCCTGCGGCTCGAACGGCAGTGCCGTCTCCTGCCACGAGCCCCGTCCCAGTGGAAGACGCGGCCCTTGTCGTTGTGCTCCGGCTGCGGGATTGCCCACACTTGGCCGTCGTCCAGGGCGACCGCGTCGCTGATGGGCCGGTCGGATTCTAGGGTGCCGCCCTACCGGCCGGCGCCGGTCCAGCGGGCGTGGCACGGAGCGTAGCGGTTGGCGTAGTCGCGGCACTGGCCGGACACCCACGCCGTCTCGCGGGTCGGCGAGAAGTTTGTCCGGCGTGTATGTGGTCAGGTCGGGCAGCCAAGGCTGGAGCCGCTGACGCATGCCTCGACCCCGGCCGCTGCGATCCCCGCATACGTTGCCACGAAGGCTGCTGCCCAGCGTCGTACGAGGCGGTTGACGGGGGGTCGGTCGTCCATCATCATGAACAAGTGTTCATGAACGTCCGTTCATAAGGAGCGGCATGACTATCGTCAACACGCACCAAGCCGAGGCGTGGAACGGCTACGAGGGCAATCACTGGGCCGACCACCATGATCGGTACGACGCCGTGAACAGCGGGTTCAACGACTACTTGCTGCAGAGCGTCAGGGACGGGGACCGGATGCTCGACGTGGGGTGCGGCAACGGTCAGGTGAGCAGGCTGGCTGCCCGGCGCGCCGGGCACGTCACCGGTGTCGACCTGTCGGCGCCAATGCTGGGCAGGGCCCGCGCCGCCGCGGCCGATGAGGGAGTCGTCAACATCGACTTCGAGCAGGGCGACGCCCAAGTTCACCCCTTTCCCGCCGACTCGTACGACCTGGCCATCAGCCGATTCGGGATCATGTTCTTCGCCGATCCGGTGGCCGCCTTCGCCAACATCGCCCGCGCCCTGCGGCCAGGCGGTCGCGTGGCATTCCTGAGCCTGCGCGGCATGGCCGACAATGACCTCGGCCCCGTGTTCACCGCCATGGCCGGCCACCTGCCGACGCCCGAGCCTGTATCGGACGGAGACGGGCCGACCTCGCTGTCGGATCCGGGCCGGATCCGTGAGGTGTTCACCGCGGCGGGCTTCACCGGCGTGACGGCGAGTCCCGTCGAGGCACAGCAGGTATGGGGCAAAGACGCCCAGGATGCCGCCGACTTCCTCGCCGCCTGGGGACCCGTCCGGTTCCTGCTCAATCGGACCGATCCTGTGGCCGCATCCCGGGCCCGCGCTGCGCTCGTCGACGCTCTTCGCCCCTACGAGCAGGCTGATGCCGTACGGCTGCGCGGCGCCGCCTACCTGATCACCGCGACCCGCCCGTGAACGCCCGCAAGGCCGCCGCTCTGGGGGAGGGCCAGACGCTGCGCGATCATCTCGTCGCGACCGCCGAACGCCTGCTCGCCCGGCACGGCGCCGCCAATCTGACGGTCCGGGCGATCGCCCGCGAGGCCCAGGTGGCCGACGGGGTGCTGTACAACCACTTCGCCGACAAGGAGGAACTGCTCGCCCTGGCGCTGCATGCGCACGTCCGGACGGTCCAACAGAGCCTCCCCCCGCTGCCGACCCGCGCGGGGCACGGCGATCTGGAGGCCAATCTGCGCGCTTACGTCACGTACGGCGTAAGGCTTCACCTGGCGATCCTGCCGGCCTTCGCCGGCCTGATGGCGCAGCCCGCCGTTCTCGCCCGCTTCGCGGCGCTGGACAACCCCGTGGGCCAGGGTCGCGGCCTGCGCGCCGAACTGGCCGCCTACCTCGGAGCCGAGCAGGCCCTGGGCCGCCTCAGCCTCGAAGCGCATCCCGGTGCCGCCGCCACAATGATCGTCGGGGCGTGCCACGAACTCATCCTGCCCCACCTCTTCACGGGCAACTCCGCGGCCGACATCGAGATCCCGTCGGGCTTCGTCGATCAACTCGTCGCAACATGCCTCCACGGCATCACGCATGCTCCGAGGCAAGAGCCTTGAAGGCAATGTTCTCCCGGTGAGGGCGGTGGAGGCGTCACTTCGCCGCCACCGCACAGCCAGGTGGGGCACTGGCAAAGTGCACCGCACAATCGCGGCGTGGACCCGCGGCGACGACCGCGCCGCTGAGCAGCTCTGCCAGGGCGGAGGCGAATCGGTGCGTACCTGTGCCGGCGGCGGCCCGGTGCGTGTTCCTGCCAGTCCTGCCCCGCTGATCAGCGAGTCCGGGGTTCGAGCCCCTGGCGCCAGCGAGAAACCCCAGCTCGGTGGATCCAAGCTGGGGTTTCCTGTTCGACGCCTCATCTCATCCGCCCGAGGGTGTGTCTCCGGGGCGGATCGCCAACGCCCTCTGCGCGCCGGTGGCAAGTACGGGAGAAACGTCCAGGTCAGCGGATCTTGGGGATCGGGACCTTGGACCAGTCGAGGTCGGAGGCGAGGTAGAAGCTGGGGTAGGCGGGCTGGTTGTAGCCCGTCTGCTGCCTGGCCACCTCGACGCGGTATTGCGGATCGTGCATCAGGGTGTAGAGCTTGCGGTCGGTCACCTCGGTGCTGAGGTAGATGCGGGCCGCGTCGCTGTCGGCGGTGCGGACGATCAGCTCCTCGCGCCAGTCGCCGAAGATGTCGGCGACCAGGCCCGGGTTGCCCTTGGTCCAGTTGTTGGCGAGTGTGCCGGTGGCGGTGAGTAGCGTGCCGCGCTTCCAGTCGTCGACCGTGGGGGTCTGGAGCACGGTGGTGGCTGTGCCGTTGATGAGCTGGGTGGTCATGTCGGCCGCCCAGCGAATGCTCTGGTTCGTGCCGGGTGTGACGCGGCCCAGATGGTCGCCACGGACCGACCAAAGGCCGGAGACGATCTCCTGATTGGGAGGCATCGAGGACCATGCCTCCAGGCCGCGGATCGCGGGATCGATGTCGCCGACCATCCCGCGCCCGGTGTCTCGCCCGCTGTAGTCGCCGAAGAGCACCTTGCCGGTGGCGGCGTCCCGCATGGCCCAGCCGTACGGCGCCCAGGCTCCGCCCTCGTGCACGGTCCAGATCTCCAGGCCGGGCCGGTCCGGGTCGAGGTCGCCGACGTGCATTGCGTCGCCGTGGCCGAGCCGGACGTTCTGGCCCGGGACGTTGCTCTCCGGCGGGGCCACGTCGAAGGAGGAGTACAGCAGGCTGCCGTCGTCGTCGATGGTGGCCGCGCCGTACACGATCTCCTGCTTGCCGTCGCCGTCCACGTCGGCGACGCTCATCGAGTGGAAGCCCTGGGTGGTGAGGGTGGCGTAGGCGGGGTTGCCGCCGTCGACGCCGTGCGGGCCGGCGTTGAAGGGGTTGGCCATCGGGGCGTGGCCGCTGTCGACGAACCAGCGCTGCTTGAGCTTGCGACCGTTCCAGTCGTAGGCGACCAGGGTGGTGCGGGTGTAGTAACCGCGGGCGAAGACCGCTGACGGGCGTTTGCCGTCGAGGTAGGCCACCGAGGACAGGAAGCGGTCGACGCGGTTGCCGGGCTCGATGCGGGCCATGGCGTAGTCGCCCCACAGGAGCCCGTCGTCGCCGCGTCCCGGCTTGTAGGGGATCGTCTGGAACTCCCTGCCGGTGGCGCCGTCGAACACCGACAGGTACTCGGGGCCGGTGAGAACGAACCCGGCGAATTCCCGCAGGCGGTTGTTGCCGCTGCGAGCGGGTGCGTAGACGTCGACGAAGTAGGTGGCAAGCTCGACCGCGGACTCGCGGGAGAGCGGGTAGCTGTGCGTGGGCGCGATGCCGAAGGCCTGCTCCAGCGTGGCAGGCCAGCGCCCGGCGACCACCTCGGGGTGCTCGTGCCACTTCATGAACATCTCGACGACGTGCTCGAAGTAGCCGGCGGCGCTCAGCCGGTAGTCGTCGGTGTGCGAGTAGCCCGCCTTGACGTCGCGCTCGGGCATGGTGATGTAGCGCTCGCTGATCACGTTTCCGGCGGGATCGTAGTGGATCTGCCTGGTGCCCGGCGCCGTCTTGAGCATCAGTTCCGAGCGGCCGTCGCCGTCGAAGTCGTAGACGAGGAACTGCGTGTAGTGAGCGCCCGACCTGATGTTGACGCCCAGGTCCAGCCGCCACAGCAGCCTGCCCTCGAGCGTGTAGGTGTCCAGGTACGTCGGACCGGTGTAGCCGCGCTGGGAGACGTCCTTGGCGTTGGAGGGCTCCCACTTGACGACGAGTTCGTACTGCCCGTCACCGTCCACGTCGCCGACGCTCATGTCGTTGGCGGCGTAGGTGTAGGCCTCGCCAGCCGGTGTGACGCCGTCGGCTGGTTTGCGCAGCGGTACGTTATAAAACGATTCACTCCAAGGCCGGATCGTGGCGCTGGGACGCCCTTCCTTGCCGCGTGCTATCGGTGCCACGCGGTAGCGGGAGCTGGGGGTTCCCGTGGGATCGAGGTAATTCGTGCTGCCGGTGACCGTGGCGATCGGGCGGCCGTCGCGATAGACGCGGAAGTCTGGGCCGACCATGCCGCCGCTGCCGCTTCCGGTCACTTCGGTGCCGAGAAGACGCCAGCTCAGGAAGACGCCGTTGGGAGCGGTGGCGGCGACCAGACCTCGGTCGAGACGCTCCATCTTGATGCGGACGTCCGCGATGGCGGGGGTGGCCGGGAGGGCGCACACGAGGGTGGCCAGGATCAGGAGGGCTAACCGTAAGTGGCGCATGGGTGTGCTCCTCGGGGGCGCCGTTGGCGTTGAAACGATATAATCGACCGAAGAGTATGAACGTTAACATTTCTGCGTCAAGGCCTTGGTCGGTAGACCTGGTCTCTTGTTGCAGGACGTGCAGTGCCGTCGACGTCAGCTTGCCGTTGGGGTCGAAAGCGGGTCGACTCGGTTGCGCACCGGGGTTCGCTTGGGCAGGCCCGAAGGGATGCCGTGGAGCGGCCCCGGAGCGCGTCGCTACGGCTGCTGGCCGAGGTCCTCGGGCTGGACCCGCGGGAACACAAGGCGCTCGCCGCCGCAGCCCAGGCGGAGCTCGGGCGGTGAACGGTTCCACGGCCCGGGAGTCTGAGCCGGCGGCATTCGAGGCGACTGCTTCGTCCCCGCCGCCGCCACGGCAACGGCCGGTCGGCGTGTCCCCGTTCGCGGGGCGTACCGACTCGCTGGCGGAGCTGGACCGTCAGCTCGACGCGGACACGGGAGGGACGAGGATCTGCGTCGTCTCCGGCACGGCCGGCGTCGGCAAGACGTCACTGGCGCTGACTGGGCACATCCACTCGCGCGAAATTCACCGCGAAAGCCCGAGTCAACGGCCGTAAAGCGGCCGACCGGCTAGTTCGCTTGACCACCCCAGATAACGATGGCCCAGACGTTGAACAGCCCGCCGGCGTGCGTCTCCGGCGGGCTGTTCAACGTTGTCGGTATCAGTAATCGTGGCAGGGAAGGCCTTGCGACTCATAACCGCCGCCGGGCTTGTGATACCAGAGCTGGGCGCAGAGCCGCTTACCGGCGACCTCTGATTTCCGGCCCTTCAGGAATTCCCTGGTGCCGCCGTTGTAGTAGTAGTCACCGGTCCCGCCGTAGCGCGCCCCGGTCGCCGCGTACCAGATGTCTATGTGGTAGGTACCACTGACTCCGGCGACTTGCTGGACGGAGACCCGAGCGGTGCCGACCGGGTCGGTATTCACGCCGATCCACATGTTGCCGTTTCTGCCGGCCGATGCGGGTGATGCGACAACGGCCGTGACGATGCCGGCGCAGAGAACGCTGAGTGTCACACCCATCAGGCGCCGACGGACAGGGCGACGGTGTCTCGTTCTTGTTTCCAAGGGAACCTCCGTGGGTTGTCCGAATGGTGGTTCGACGATGCCGAGCTGCACACGATGCTTCAGCATTCGAATACATCGATCCAGGGCAGTTACCGGTCATTTGGCGGACATTGAAAATGTCCCAGTGGCGCTCGTCGGATTCGGTGCATCGGGTATTCACCACGTAGATTTGTCTTCCACAAAGTGGACGGACCGTTCAAGAGACGGTGCCGGCGACGCGGCCGGTGGCGAGGTGGTGGTGGCCGCGGTGCATGGGCGGGGCGCGCTGGCCACCGCGCTGGAGCCGGAGCCGGCCGCAGCGTTGCCGCCCACCCGAACGGCGTGGACGCTCTGATCGGCCTGGTCTCCTACTCCGCCGACGCGCTGCCGTTGTCGGTCGTGCGCAAGGGCGGCAAGGTCTCCACCACGCTGGACGCCGCCGACGAGCAGGCCCTCGCTGCCGTCGGCCTGACCGGCACGAACGTCATGGCCGGCCCGGTGCGCGAGGTCACCGCCCCACTGGCCGACCAGGCGGCCGCCGGCACGCTGAAGGTCGACGTCACCACGGTTCTGCCGCTGGATCAGGCCGCTGACGGCCTGGCCACCATCGCCGCCGGCAGGGCCCGCGGCAAGATCGTCATCAAGATCGCCGACTGACACCGCCCGCCGGCCCAGCCCGGTCGGTTGCCGGGACCGGTCGCCGGGACCGGTCGCCGACGACGGTCCACCCACCATCCCTCGGGCCGCTGGCCCACGCGAGCGGCCCAACGCCATAGGGCGGGTCCTCGGGGTCAGCCTCGTACCCGGCCGGCACGACTCCCTGCTTGATCCCCCGAAGGCGCGCACATCGCCGAAGAAGTCATCGCTCACGAATCCGAGCAGCACACAAGCGGCATCCCAGGCGGGCCACGAGAACAATCGATCCTCGACGGCCTCCCACTGATCACGAAACGCCAGCAGGACTTCCGTCGACGACGACGGCGTCGGCGTTTTGCAGGGTCAGGTCGGAGCCGGCGCCGCCTATGGCGACCCCGGTGTGTGACGGCGGCCAGGGCCGGGGCGTCGTTGATGCCGTCGCCGACCATCGCGACCCGCTGCCCGCCGGCTTCCAGATCACGGACTGCGGCGACCTTGTCGTCGGACAGGTCCGCGCTCGATCGTTTGCGGGACGGCTCAGTCGAGAGGCTTTCCTTGGCGGCGGGTCGTCGGAGCCGACGGCATGACCGCCTCGCGAAGCTCGGCGACGGCCTGGGCCATGAGCTGGGAAAGGGTGGTGTCCGGCTCGGCCAGCCAGCGGGGCATGGCGCGCCGGTGGATCGCCAGCACCACGTCGATGATGAAGCGTGCCTTGCCGGGCTCAACGCCGCGGCGCTCGATCGCCGGCGCCAGCGCGTCGGCGATGTCGGCGAGCTTGATCAGCTCGCGCTCGGCCAGTGCCGGATTGGCGGCGATCACTCTGCCCCGGCGCAACAGGAACTCGCGCGGGCGAAAGATCTCCTCAGCGGTTCCCAGCGCGCTCAGCAGCACCTCGATCGGTGTGAGGCCCGGGTTGGCCGCCTCGACCTGGGCGACGAGGTGCGCCTCGAGCTCGTCGCCGGCGAAGAGGACTTCCCGCTTGTCGGGGAAGTAGCGGTAAAACGAGCGCTCCTTCAGGCCGGCGGCGCCAGCGATCTGCGCGACCGAGGTGCGCTCGAATCCCTGCGACTCGAACAACTCGAGTGCCGCGCGCTCGAGCCGGCCCTGTGCGTCGGATTCCCATCTAGGCATACGCACCAGCGTACGACAACAGCATCTGTTGTCACGATGCTAGGATAGACGACAACAGATGCTGTCATCACAGGAGAGGCGCCATGAAGGCTCTTCAATTCGATCGGTTCGGCTCCCCGGACGTGATTGAGCTCCGTGACGTCCCTCGGCCGGAGCCGGAACCTGGCCAGATCCGGATCGCCGTGCGGGCGTGCGGCCTGACACCGGCCGACTGGCACCTCGTCGACGGTCTGCTCGCCGATCATCTGCCGCCGCTGCCGCGCGGGCTCGGCCTCGAGATCGCGGGCACCGTCGACGCGCTCGGTGCGGGCGTCAGCGGAGTCCGGATCGGTGAACGCGTGTTCGGCCCGGCCACCTTCGACGGTCCGACGGCCGGTGCTGCCGAGTACGCGCTGATGCCGGCCTGGGCACGCATCCCCGAAGGAGTCACCACCGAGCAGGCCGCCGCGCTGCCGATGGCGGCCGAGACGGCGTGGCGCGCGCTCGACGACCTCGGGGTCCAGCCGGGCGAGGTGCTGCTCGTCCACGGCGCGGGCAGCACCGTGGGCGAAGCGGCGGTGCGCTTCGCACTGCACCGTGGTATTCGGGTAATGGCCACCGCTGGGCAGACCCGTGCAGCAGCACTGGAAGAGATCGGCGCCCAGGTCACCGCTTACGGCGACGGCATGGCCGAACGCATCAGGACACTGTCCGGAGGCCACGTCGACCGCGCCCTGGACACGGTGCCGACTGGCGGCCGGATCGACCGCGCCGACCAGCCTGTTCCGGCCGGCGGCTCACTGCCGACCCTGATCAAGCTGACCGGTGACCCCGACCGTGTCCTCACTGTCTCGGACTTCGCCGCCGCAGCCGATCTGGGCGCCCGGATCACCACCGAGATGCGCTACGACCGGATGGACGAGTTCGCCCGGCTCGCCGGCGAAGGCATCCTGGTCGTACCAGTCGCCCGCACCTACACGCTCGACCAGATCCAGGAAGCGGCCGAACTCAGCCAATCCCGCCGACCCGGCGGCAAGCTCATCCTCGTCCTGTGAGCTGTGATCACCCCGCCAGCCTGGTAGGCGAGACGGACCCCGGACGAGGGGGCCGCGGGTGCGTGCCAGATCGCTTCGCGCGATTGGGTGCCCGCATGACGCCCAGGGGGATACTACGGCGACCCTCGAGGCCAGCCGCGTGCCTGCGACTCTGCCTCGTCGGCGTGTCGCCTTGCGTAGTGCAGAGAAGGTTCCTGCACGCGGTCGAGGTGCCGTGGGATCGAGCGACGCGCGTGGACGCTCGGGATTTCAGCTGCTGGATTCAGCTGACGATCAAGCCGCGAGCGACCGCGTCCAAGCGGCGTCATCCGCGTCCGCGCCTTCTATCTGGACATCGTCCATTGGGCTGCGGAAGAGCCGACCCGCTGGGCGCCGTGGGTGGTGCCCTGCCCGGTCAGCGACGAGGAGATCAGTAGGGCCAAGGATCGCAAACATCGAAAGGCCCGGATGGACCAGCGCACCCGCGAACGGCTTCCCGTCCTGCCGGTGCTGGCCGACACCGTCGATCGCAGGCGACGCGCCGCGGCTGAACTGCTTGCTGCTGCCGAGCGCACCTGGCCCGGGGATCTGATCCCGGACACCGCTGGAGCGCTGCGCAGAGCTGTCGCGCCCAGGGCCGCCGGGCACCTGATCTGGGCCGAGGAGACCTCGACCGGGCGGCGGAACCTCACCTATGAGGAGACCGAAGCCTTCTGGGCCTTCGCCGCTATCGAGATCCTGCGCCTGACCGGCATCCGCAATGAGGAGCTCCTGGAGCTGACCCACCACAGCATCACTGAATACCGGCTCCCGACCACCGGCGAAGTCGTGCCGCTGCTGCAGGTCGCCCCGTCCAAGACGGACAGCGAACGGCTCCTGCTGGTCAGCCCGGAACTGGCGGACATCCTTTCCACCATCATCCGCCGCCTGCGAGGAAGAAGCGGCGCGATCCCGCTGGTGACCTCCTACGACACGTCCACGAACGGGTCTGGAACCCGCCGATGCCGCTGCTGTTCCAGCGCGATATCGGCACCGAACACCGCACTTTCACCCCGACCGCGCTCCGCAAGCTTCTGATCAACGCGCTGGTCGCCACCGGCCTGACCGATGCCGCCGGCGAACCGCTCATCTTCTCCCCGCACGACTTCCGCAGGATCTTCGTGACCGACGCCATCATGAACGGCCTGCCACCACACATCGGCCAAGTGATCTGCGGGCACAAGAGTCTTGATACGACAATGGGTTACAAGGCGATCTACCCGGCCGAGACGATCGAGGCTCACCGCGCCTTCATTGCCCATCGCCGGGCCACCCGACCCAGCGAAGAGTATCGGACGCCCACCGAGGAGGAATGGGACGCATTCCTCGCGCACTTCGAGAAACGCAAAGTGTCCATCGGTACCTGCGCTCGCGCCTTTTCAAGCCCTTGTGTTCATGAACACGCTTGCCTTCGTTGCTCGCTCCTCCGTCCGGACCCGGCCCAGCGCGGCCGGTTGGAGGAGATCCGCGACAACCTCATCGCCCGTATCGCCGAAGCCGAACGCGAAGGATGGCTCGGCGAGATCGAAGGTCTGCGAATCAGCCTCGCCGGAGCGGAGGACAAGCTTGCGCGGATCGACCAGCGGAGCTCGCGGGCGATCGACCTGGGCATGCCGGGTCGCGCCGCCGGTCCCGTCGACAGCACCATGCCCGCTCAGCGCCGCTCCTGACCGGCGGGCCGTCCAGGAGCCGCCATGACGCTGACGTTGCGACGCGGTTCAAGCAATGAGCAGGCGTAGGCCGAGATCTGCCGCGTCGAGGTCGGCGAGGTCGCTGTTGCGCTCGGCCCACCGGCCGGAGTCGAGGTCGTCGCTGAGGCTTCGCACCGCCCGCTGCTCGGCCTCCGGCCCGACCCTCGTCCACACCGACATCGCACGGCGCACGTGATCCTCCAGATACGCCGCCGGTCGGCGCCAGTACGCCTCGAACAGGCCATCAGCGCAGTCCCACGGGATGGGCACCGGCTCAGCGCGGGCGCCGATCGCGTCAACCATCCCAGCAAGCGAGGGAAATTCTGCGAGGACGGCGGCGAACTCGGGCAGGTAGTCGCGGGTAAGCCAGAACCGGTCCTGCCATCCGGGCTCGTCGGTGTCGAACGTGAGCACCACCACGCGGTGGGCCACCCGCCGCATCTCGCACAGCCCCGCTATCGGGTCCCCCCAGTGGTGAACGGTGGAGACGGCCATCGCGACGTCGAAGGACTGATCCTCGAACGGCAGGCTCTCCGCGGCGGCGGCCACGCACGGCGCCGAGTCGGCAGGCCGCTGTCCCCGCATGACCGCCGATGGCTCCACCGCGGTCACGTCGCGATCAGCAGGCTCGTAGGAGCCGGTGCCAGCCCCGACGTTCAGCACCGTCTGTGCGTCCCCGAGCGCGTCCCAGATCTGCGCGGCGATCCGCGGCTCGGTACGCCGTGTCGCGGTGTAAGCGCTGCCGATCGCGTCGTACAGCCGTGCACCGAGCATCTCCAGTTGCTCCTCCGGTGTCACCTTCAGTCCCTTCGCCCGTGCCTGAAGTTCCCTGTCGATGGCCGCCACCATGGCGTCAGCGCGATCACGCCGCTCCAGCAGCAGGCCGCGCAGTCGGCGCAGGTGCGCGACCGCGTCGGTGGACGGGTCGCCGACCAGTTCCGCGACCTCCCGCAGCCCGAAGCCCAACCGCCGATAGGCCAGCACCTCCCGCAGCCGCTCCACGTCGCCCGCCGAATAGGCCCGGTACCCGGCCGCGGTCCGCGCCGACGGCCGAACGAGTCTGATCTCGTCATAGTGATGCAGCGTGCGAACACTCACGCCGGCCAGCTCGGCCACGTGTCCCACGGTCCAGTGATCCTCCACGGCACCGACTATGCAGCCTGACGCCACGTGAGGGTCAAGAGCCTCAATCACGGCAGCAAGGGCCGAACACGAGGTAGCGGTCCGCGACTCCTGCAAGCCAGAGCGATGCTCTGGTTCAGAGAAGCCTGCATTCGCTGCCCGATGCTGAACGTCAACCCGAAGATGCTCGACCGTCTCAACAAGATCGAAACGGTTCTCGTCGCCCGCCGCGAACGCGCGCAAGCCGAAGCCTGGCTTGGTGAGATCGAAGGCGTCGACCTCACGCTCACCTTCCTGAGAGCCAAACGAGACGAGTCGCAGCGGCTCGTCCGGCGCCCCACCGTCGACCTTGGCATCCCGCCTCTCCCTCCCATTCACAACAGGCAGGGGCCCCAGACGTGAACAAGATTGGTGCAACGCTACTGCGGCCTGACGGGACAGAGGGGCATGACGGAACTGAAAACCGCGGACCCGCCCGATCTTGAGCAGGTCTATCGCGACCAGCGGACGACGCTGCTACGCCTGGCGTTCTTGCTGACAGGCTCACGGGAGCAGGCCGAAGACATCGTCCAAACAGCCTTCGTGACGGCGTGCGCGCGCTGGGACCGAATCGAGCAACCCCTGGCGTACCTGAAGCGGGCGGTGGTGAACCGGGCGAACAGCACTCACCGGCGATGGGCGCGCGAGCGCGGGCGACACGTTGGGGAGCGAACAACGGAGATACCAGATATCGACGAGACCTGGACCCTCGTCAAGCAACTGCCGGGGAGGCAGCGAATCGTCGTGGTGCTGCACTTCTACGAAGACCTCCCTCTGACCGAGATCGCCTCCATCCTCTCCCGACCTGCGGCCACCATCCGGTCGGATCTCAAGCGTGCTCTCGCCCGACTCAGGAAGGGAATGAAATGAACAACCGGGAAACAGAACTCGTGATCGAGCCCGAACTCGACTCCCGCTTGCGGCGGACCCTAGCCCAGGTCGCCATGACGGTCGGCGACATCGACGAGACACAGGCGGCCTCTTTCCCGAGCCGACCGCGGTTTCCGCGCCGACGGCGCTTCGCGTTGGCGTTGGGCACGGTGTTGATCACCGCGCCGCTGCTTGGATTCGCTTACGTTCAGGTCGGCGCGGAGTACGTCAACCGGCTGCCGACCGAGAACGCACTATTTCAGGGCAGAAGTGGAGCGGACCAGTACTGGCTCGTGCCGTCCTTCCACCAGGACTCCTGCGGAAAGCCGATGCCCGGTGTGGAGTTGGTCTCCAAACGCCGGAACATCATTGGCGCCGAGTGGGACACAGCCATCGTCGCGTATGGCAAGGCGAACGAGGACGACAAGGGCTGCATCACCTCCACCCCCCTGTCCGCCTCTCCCGCCCAGGCCGACATTGCTGTGACACGACTGGGGCCCGATGATGACCACACCACCGATTGGATCGTCTTCGGCGCCTTTCATCCTTCCGTCCACAGCGTTCGCGTGACCGCACGGGAAGCGGCGACACGCACTGTCGCCACGCTCCCTCGTACCGATGACCCAAACGGGCCCCGCTACGCTGCGCTCACCATGCCCGCCTCCGCCACACAGGCGACGATCACTCTGCTGGACAGCCACGGCGTGGCTGTACCCGGCGGAGTCCGTCACTTCCCGCCCGAAAGATAAGCCCACTGCCTACAGCGAATGATGGCCATTGGAGTCGTTCCTGATCGTTCCGATGTCCGCCCCCGGGCACCTGCTCACCCCTCGTCGATCGCCTCAGCCGCATCCCCAGGCTTGCCGACCAGCTTGCAGAACCCCGCCCGCCGCGGCGCGCACTGCTCGGGCGTGTACAGGTAGGTGGCTGGATCGGCGCAGCGCCGTCTTTACGCGCCTTGGCCAGGTATTCGGCATAGCGGGGCGGCATGAACGAGGTGGGGGCGCCCTCGGGCACCTTGCGACCGCCACTCTCATTCAGCCGTTTCAAGATGGCCAGCGCCTCCATCAGGTCCGCGGTGCCGGTACTGCCCTTGAAGCCGATCGCCGTCAGCACCTGGGGAGTGAACTGGCGCAGAGGTGTAGGAGACGTGCAGCGCCGAGAGCCGGCCGTGATCGCGGGGCAGCTTCTTCCAGACTTCGGTGACGACCTCGCGCAGCTTGCTCATCTCGATCTGGTTGCGCAGCAGCCCCCCGATCTGCTCGTCGGGGATGGCCGGGTCGTCGGGTACCGGCAAGATCACGCCCAGGAGCAGCCGGCAGGCCTCACCGGCCGTGGCCCGTTCGATCAATGCCTCGTCAGTCTTTGATTTGGCCCGCGATTCCCGGGCGGACACGGCCTGGTCGATCAGCATCAACCGCTCCAGCTGGTCCTCGGAGAACATCCGGGTCGACATCGACCACCCCCACACCGCAACCCGGCCAGGACCGTACGAACCGTAGCGGAAGTGATCAACAGCCGGAACAGGCCCGCGTCAGTGTAGGTCAGGCAAATCCATTGGAAATTTCCCCAGGACCACAGCGAGGCCTTATGGCTGGGTGACGCCGCTGGCGCGCTCGATTATGAAGCGGATGGCGACGCGTCCTTCAGCGTGGATGTTCGATAGGAATACCTCCCAGTCGGGGTATTCGTCGCTGAGCGCGCCGTGCAGGTTCTTGAGAGCCTCAGCATCCAGTCCGACGTCCGGTGAAAGAACCTCTGCGTGCCCCTCGACCTGAACCCATGGCCCGAAAAATCGGTCTGTGAAGACGCACATCGAACCCCGGGGGTCTCGCCGTAGGTTACGGGTCTTGGCTCGCGTCTCCGTCGTACTCAACACAACGCGACCGGCACCGTCGAGAGCGACGATCGCGGGTGAGAGCTGGGGGCGTCCATCTTTGCGACACGTACTGAGCACCGCGTGATGGTGATTGCGGAGGAAGTTCTGGGCCTGTTCGACTTTCATGGATTTCCCGATTCAGATAGCGCTTCTCAACGAGCTTTGGTGCGATGCCAGGGTGCACCCTGAATGGGCGTTCACCTCTGGCGGAGCGGGACCATCAACAGGGTCAGCGCCGATCGGCAGCGCGGCGGTTCGCTGCGGCCGTATGCGCGGCGGCGACCAGGGCGGCACCAAGCTGCACCGCGACCAGCCTGCGGATCTCGATCGGCGGGCCGGGGGAGTCGGATTCGGCCAGGCCGTACCAGAGGTCGAAACGTTCGGCGAGCAGGCGACGCTGCTCGCCGATGGCTGATGCCAAGTTGCCGGCGGCGAGCTCGGCGTCGAGCATGCGCAGGAATACTCCGAGCAGGCGCAGCCGCAGCAGGTGCAACATCTGACGGTTGCCGAACTCCTCGGCGACCGTGGCCAGCCGATTGGGATCGCGCGAGGCCTCTTCCAGCTCGCCGAGCTTACGGAAGATCTCCAGCGTTCCCTCGGTCGAGCGGCGGAACGGCGAATGCACAGTCAGATCGCCGACGACGGCCTGCATGCTCGTTTGCAGCGTATCGATCAGCTCGCGCCGGGCCGTGTTTCCCTCGGCGGCGATCTCCCCATAGGTGCGGCCGGTGGGACTTCGATCCGACACACGCTCGTCGGCCCAGTAGGGCACCTCGGTGACCAAGTGGAGCGCGCCGTATCTGGCTGCGTAGTCAGCGCTGCTGCCGCCGACGCCGAAGGCCGCGCCCACCTGCGAACCCGGCGGGGTCAAGTAGACGGCGGGGACGATCGGCGTGGCGCCAGGCAGTTCCGGCTCACCGTGATGCAGCGGGAGGCCTTCCATACCAGGCAAGGCGGCCAGTTGCTCGGCGAGCGCCAGGTCTTCACGGTTGATGTAGAAGAACGCGCCCTGGTACTCACCGTTGTGCAGGGAGTAGACCAGCGACGGGCGTACCTCGTCCATGAGACGCATCAGCGCCTGTGTTTCTGGCAACGGGCGGTCGAAGGAGTAGTCCTCGCCGGCCAGCGGGAAGGTCCACTCGACCTGGTCGGCCAGATCGGGGCGGTAGAAGTGCTCGGCGTAGGCGCGGCGGTCGCCGGGGCGGTCGTACCAGCCTTCGTTCAGGCGGGCGCCGTCGGGGTCCGCGCACGCCACGATGTGCCAGCGAAAGCCTGACTCCGCCTGCAGTTGTGGGTGCTGACAGAGCAGTTTGGTCAACGTGAGGGCGGTCAAGGCCCCGACAGGCTCGTTGGGATGCGGCCCAGCGATGACCACCGCGTCGGCTGGGCCGTCGCCGACCGTCACGGCATGCAGCGGGTCGCCCAGCCGCGAGGTGCCGATGCGGCGCGGCCGGACCAGGCCGGGATGGGCGGCGGCCAGCTCCTCCAGCTCGGCCTGGAGCGCGTCGACGGATGGGAACGCGGCACACTCAGGGACGCGGCTCATGTACTCGGCAACATTCATAATGGGATTACGGTAATAATAGGACTATGAGAATGACAAGGGCTGAGGCCAAGGCGCACAACCGGCGGGCTCTGCTGGAGGCCGCGCGCCTGATCGTCGCCCGCGACGGCCACCGGGCCAAGCTGGAGGAGATCGCCGAGCAGGCCGAGCTGACCACCGGCGCCGTCTACTCGCTGTTCGGCAACAAGAACGGACTGCTCGTCGCCCTGGTCACCGACTACCTCACCCCGCACTACGACGGCATCGAGCAGGCCGTCCCCGCTGGCATGGGCCTCGGCGAGGCGGTGGAGATCTTCGCCCGCCACTACCGCCGCCTGTGCGACGACCCCGACGCGCTGCGCCACCTGTCGTTCGAGATCAGCCTGCAGGACCTGGCCCTGCGCGACCCCGAACTGGCGCCCAAACTTGCCGCCTCCGTCCGGGCACACGTAGAACGCCTGACCGCGCTGCTGTCCGGCAGACTCCACCACGGGAACGCACTCACACCTGGCCAGGCGCAACGCCTGGCCACGGCGCTGCGCGCGCTCATGGTCGGCCTCAGCCAGAGCGTCATCCTCGGCCTAGCCGACGCCGCCCCCGAGGACTATTTCGCCGCCACCGCCCGCGCCCTGATCACCCCGGACGTACTCGGACCGCCCTGACTGCCCTGCTCGAAGCACAGGCAGCGGTCCGACGTAGCCGTACCACCGATCACGCCGGCGGCTTGCACTCTGTCTTCGTCCCCGACAACGGCCCCGCCGGTGGCAGCGCCCGACTCGGGCAGTGCCGCGCAGTGCTGTTCACTCTCGGTCCGGCGATCGCGATCGCGGAACTGGGCGGCGATGGCATCTGGATCCTCACTCTGCAGGGCGGCGCGATCGGCGTGATGGCCGGCTCGATGGCGGCCGCGCGCCTCCGCACCCGACGTCCGATTCTGCTCGGCAATCTCGCCGTGGCCATCTAACGCGGTACCACTGATCCTGTTCGCTGTTGCCCCACCGGCCCCCGTCGTGGTCGTCGGCCACACCATCGCCATGGTCGCGCTAGGCATAGCGGAAGGCACGTTGACCAGCTCTCGCAGCATAGTGCGAGGAGCCAGGCGCTCCCGTCCTGTCCCTGCGGAGTCGGCTGTGCAGGGCAGCTGCGGCATCTGGTCGCGGGCCGTCGCGTCCGCCCTCGGGCCGGCGGAAGCCGCGTGCAGAAGATCAGGTGTAGAAATGATCTGCTGGGTGTGAATACAAATCAGGGGAACAGCGAAATAGGCGTGTCCATGGTTCTTCCCCGAAGGGCAGGCATGCCAGCTCCCCCTCCGCAGTCGGCTCCGCCAACCGCCGAGACCGACGCACAGCTCATCGAGGTGTCACTACGCCATCCTGAGCGGTTCGGTGCGCTGTTCGACCGGCACCACGAGGCCATCCACCGCTACGTGCACCTCCGTCTCGGAGAATCGGCGGCGGACGACATCGCCGCAGAGACGTTCCTGCGGGCCTTTCGCGGCCGTACCCGCTACGACTTATCCCGGCCCGATGCCCGCGCCTGGCTGTACGGCATCGCCTCCAATCTGGTGGACGCTCACCGGCGCGCCGAGGCCCGCAGGTACCGCGCCCTGGCCAGAAGTGCCGAGGTCACCGACGTCGTGAGCCACGACGAGCGTGTGGTCCAGCGGGTGTCCGCCGCCGTCATGCAGCCGCGCCTGGCCGCCGGTCTGGCCGCGCTCTCGCCCGGTGACCGGACCGTGCTGCTGCTGGTGGCCTGCGCCCAGCTCACCTACGAGGAGATCGCCGAGGCGCTCGGCGTCCCGCGCGGCACCGTCGGCTCGCGGCTCAACCGGGCCCGCAGGAAACTCCGCACGTCCATCACCATCGAGGAGCCGTCATGACCGATGACCTGCAGGAGATCAAGACGTTCCACGACACGCTGCCCGGCCCCTCCGCCACGGCCACCGCCAAGGCGAAGGACTTGCTCGCAGCCGAGGCGGTGGCGGAACGAACGCCTCGTACCGGCTCTGGCAAGCACCGCCTCCTGCTCCGGATGGCCGCGGTCGGCCTGGCGGCAGCCGTCGCCGCAGTCGCCTTCCTGACCGGTGCTGACGGCGGTGCGACCCCGGCCAACGCGGCGGAACTGCTCCAGGAGGCGGCCACGGCCGCCGGCCAGCAACAAGCGCCACAGCCGGGCCAGATCCTCTACGTCAACCGCACGGAACAGACCTGGATGACCGTATGGGGTCGCGACAGCCGTTCTGAGGTCACTCAGGAGATCAACCGCGAGTACTGGATTCCCGCCGCCGACCCCGACGGCGCGCTGGCCCGCCTCACCTACGGCAAGCTGCGCACGCACACCGGCCAGGCCCCGACCAGTATGGAGACCCCGGGCACAGTCGAGTTCCAGCGCGCCGGGCCGTGCACCGTGAACGTGCTCTCACCGACCAGTAAAGGCAACCTGCCCGCCGACCCGGACCAGTTGCTCGCCCGGATTCGCGCGGACGCCGTTGCCTCGGTCAGGAACGAACGGCCCGAGCCCGGCACGGCACCGCCCAGCAAGGATCAGATCGAGCGGCTCGTCGAGCACACGGTGGTGAGCCGTCTCGTCACCCTGGCCGGAAACCCCTTCCCCGGTCCCGGCCTGCGTGCGGCGGTGCTCGGCGCGCTGTCCAAGATACCCACCGCCACCATGCGCACCGACCTCACCGACCTGGCCGGGCGACAGGGCGTCGGCGCCTCGATCAGATATCAGGGCCCAGACGGATGGCAGCGCGCCGAATTGATCTTCGAACCCGGCACCTACCGTTTCCTCGGCTCGCGACACCTGTCGGAGCCGCCGCGCGGTGGCACGGAGGTACTCCGCTACGCCAGCGCAGTACTGGAAACCAAGATCGTCAAGTCCATGCCGAAGATCCCAGCCGACGCTCCCGAAGCGGTGACCTGCTAAAGCACCAAACGCCGCGGTCATCGGCGACCAGGAGGAGGTCGTCCAGGACGGCCGGGACGGGACACCGACGCCGTCAGCGATGGTGTCGGTCGAGTCGGTGGTGACGGGCGGACGCCCCGCCGCCGAGGGCGATCAGGACGGCGTCGAACGGCGGCACGGTGTCCACGAGTTCCAGGCCGCGGGCGCGAAGCGGGATGCCACGACGGTGACGTCGAGCCCCCGGCCGCGACCGGACCAGGCGAGGGCTTGGCCAGGGTTGCCGGCGCTGGCGCACACCACAGTCGGCGCAGCGCAGCAGCGGCCGGCGCTTATCCATTTGGGGGAACGCGCGGCGACCCGGTCAAGGGCATGCGCCGTCGGCCTGCGGGCCTGGGGGCGCCGCCGCCCGTGACCGGCTCCAGGCCGCATGTGCGGCCGGTGGATCGCTGGAGGGGCAGGTGCGGCGGCGCGGGAGTCGCCGGTGACGACCGGCGGACGAGGCTGGTCCCTTTCCTTGCGCTGCTCAGACAGCGCGGCGGCCCAGGCCGCGCAACTGGTCGGCGGTCAGCGCGGAGACGTTCTGGTCGATGGGGGACTCGGTGTACTGGTGGATGGTCCAGGACTTCCAGTCGGCGGGCGGGGTGACCGCTCCCTTGGCCTTGCTGTAGTGGGCGACCCACAGGGGGTATTCGGCCAGGCCCTTGCCGTAGGCGTTGGCGAAGTTCCAGCCGCTGTAGAACATCGGGGTGATTCCGGTCTTGGTCTTCACGTACGACAGCCACGTCTTGGCCCAGGCGTTGACCTCGGCGACGGACTCGCCGTCGGTGGTCTCCAGGTCGAGGACCAGCAGGTCGCCGGGCTTGGCGGGCTGCGAGTTCACCGCGGACAGGAAGTGCTCGGCCTCCGCGATGGGGTCGTTGCCGGGGTGGCCGTAGTGGTAGGCCCCGCGGACGATGCCCTTCTTGCCCAGCTCGCGCCAGTGCCTGGCGAAGGAGGCATCGCGGAAGCTCGTGCCTTCCGTCGCCTTGATGATGCCGAACTGGGCCTCGCTGGCATTCCAGTCGTACAGGGGCTCGTAGTTGGAGATGTCCAGACCGTAGGTGAGAGGTCCGCTCTCAGGGTGGGCTTCGTGTGCCGGGGCGTGGCTGGTGGCCGATGCGAGCGCCGTGGTGGCCACGCCCGCGATGACGGTGGTTCCGGCGAGGATGGCACCGGCGACGGCGAAGCTGAGGCGCTTGGTGTGGGGATCGAGGCGATTCTTGAGGGTGTGGGCGATTGCGGCAAGCCGAGGCTCGGGCATGACGACATTGACTCCTTGCTTCCATGCCGCCTACCGGGTTAGCTGACGGGTTCGGGCCTGGAAGTGCCCTACGGGCGCAGCCTGGGCTGGCGTCCGATTCACCCCAAAAGGTGGGTCCCCGGCTCCGCGAGGCGCGGATTCGGCGGCCGTACACCGCCCCGGAGGGCAGCGGACGGTCCGGTCAATCAAGCGGCAACGATGCGGCGAAAGGTCGTCACATCTGTGTCGCGATGAGGCAAAAGATAGACATATGTCCGTAGATAACGCAAATAGGGCAAATTGGATTCGCGGGTGCCGGCCGCTGAACTGCACTGAAGTGCCGTGCCTGTAGGGGTTGTGGGACTTGGTAAAAATTTGGTGGCCCGCCGACACGGATGGGGCGAATTATCCCGGCGTTCCTCTTGTGAACATGCGTCATTCCACGGGCCAGGGTGATGCGGTTGGCGCCATGAGACCCGTCTCCCCGCCGCATCGGCGAGGTCGCCGGTCTTGGGGGTACGCCCGCGTTGTTCACAGGTGCCGGTGCTTTCTATGCTCGGCGTGTGCTGGGAAGAGACGACGAGAGCGAACTGCTCGAGTCGTTGCTGCGGCACGCCGCAGAGGGACGCGGCGGCGGGGTGATACTGCACGGCGAGCCCGGGGTCGGGAAGACCGCGCTGCTGTCACACACGTTGGAGCAGGCCGCCGGGTTCCGGGTGCTTCGCGCGGTCGGTGTCGCGCCGGAGGCCGAGCTCGCGTACGCGACGCTGCATCAGCTCCTGCTCCCCGTGCTCGGGCGTGCCCACGAGCTGCCGGGCCCGCAGGCGCAGGCCCTGCGCGTCCTGTTCGGGCGCGCGTACGGCGCGCCACCCGATCCGTTCCTGGTGGGTCTGTCGACCCTGTCGCTGCTGTCCCTGACGGCCGGCGAGAAGCCGGTGTTGTGCGTGATCGACGACGCGCACTGGGCGGATCGGCCGACGCTGAAGACCATGGCGTTCGTGGCCCGCCGGCTGGACGACGAGCCCGTCGCCCTGGCGCTGGCCGCGCGCGCCGACGAGGGCCACAGCACCGACCTGCCGGACCTGCGCCGCATCCCGCTCATGGGGCTCAAGCCCGAAGCGGCCAGGGCGCTGCTGGCCGAGCGCGCAGGGGGGCGGCGGCTCAGCGAGGGCGAGCAGGACCGCCTGCTGGCCGTCACTGAGGGGAACCCCCTGGCCCTGCTCGAGCTTGCCGGAAGCAGGATCCCGCCGGAGGGGACGCCGGAGCCGCCGGCCATGACCGATCGGCTGCAGCGGTCGTTCCTGGACAGGATCCGAGCGCGGCACGTCGAATCATTGCCGCTGCTCCAGCTGATCGCCGCCGACGGCTCGGGCAGCGTCGAGACCATCGAGAAGGCGGCCACGTCCCTGGGGCTCGCCACCGACCCGCTGCACCGGGCCGAGCTCGACGAGATCCTTACCTACGACGGGACGCGGCTGGTGTTCCGGCATCCGCTGATCCGATCCGCGGTCTACCACAGCGCCACGGGCAACCGGCGCGGCGCGATCCACCGTGCCCTCGCCGCGGCCTTCGACGCCCCGGCCGACCAGCACCGCCATGCCTGGCACCTCGGGCAGGCCGCTGTCGGGCCCGACGAGCACGCCGCCGACCAGCTCGAGCGCTCGGCCGAACAGGCGGCCCTGCGCGGGGGCCCGGCCGCGGCCATGGCCGCGCTGTCGCGGGCGGCCGACCTCACGATTGACGGCCCGCGTAGGGGACGGCGGCTGTGGAGCGCCGCGCACGCCGCCGCCCAGGGCGGGTTCACCGCCGCGGCTGTCGAGCTGCTGGACCGCGCTGAGCGCGAGACCTCCCTGGACGAGACGGACCGGATCGCCGTGGCCGTCATGCGGGCCGTCGTGGCCGAGTTCGCCGGCTCCCCGGAGGACGCGATGGACCTCATCAAGCCCTGGATCCCGCGCGCGCTGCGGATCGACCGGCGCCGCTTCACCCCGACCGTCGCGATGTACGGCAACCTCGGTGTCCGCGCCAACCGGCCGCAGGCCTGGTCCGACCTCGCCGGCTGGCTCGACGAGATCACGCCGGCGCCGGACAACCCGGAGGACGCGGTGCTGCTGCTCCTCCGGGCCGCCGGCCGGGCACGTACGGGCCGCGATCCAGGACCGGTGGTGCGCGACCGCACAGCGGTCGAGTCGCTCACCGACCCGATCACGATGACCCGGTAGGCGGCATGGAAGCAAGGAGTCAATGTCGTCATGCCCGAGCCTCGGCTTGCCGCAATCGCCCACACCCTCAAGAATCGCCTCGATCCCCAC
>NZ_JBEFAK010000044.1:0-89342 GCF_040137845.1 Nonomuraea sp. B19D2
AGAAGGCCAACAACACCCCGTACGGGTTGTCGGCCGGGATCTGGACGGAGAAGGGTTCGCGCATCCTGTGGATGGCCGACAAGCTGCGCGCGGGGGTGGTGTGGGCCAACACGTTCAACAAGTTCGACCCGGCCTCGCCCTTCGGGGGTTACAAGGAATCCGGGTACGGCCGCGAAGGCGGGTTGCACGGGCTGGAGGCGTACCTCGATGTCTGATCGACGAGTGACCGTGCGCAAAACGTACAAGTTGTTCATCGGGGGAGCGTTCCCGCGCTCGGAGAGCGGGAGGTCCTACCCCGTGACGAGAACGGAGCACGCCGCCAGGGCCTCGCGCAAGGACGCCCGCGAGGCGGTGGTGGCCGCGCGCAAGGCGTTCCCCGGCTGGTCGGGCGCCACGCCGTACAACCGGGGGCAGATCCTCTACCGCGTCGCCGAGATGCTGGAGGGCCGTCGTGCCCAGTTCGCCGACGAGGTCGGCGGCCCGCGCAAGCAGGCGCTGGAGCAGGTGGAGGCCGCGGTGGACCGGCTCGTCTGGTACGCGGGCTGGGCCGACAAGATCGCCGCGGTGCGTGGCTCGGCCAACCCGGTGGCGGGGCCGTACTTCAACCTGTCCTCGCCGGAACCGGCCGGGGTGGTCGCGGTCGTCGCGCCCGCCGACCCCCTCCTCGGCCTCGTCTCCGCCGTCGCACCCGTGATCGTCACCGGCAACACCTGTGTCGTGGTCGCCTCGGAGCGGGCGCCGCTGCCCGCCATCACGTTCGCCGAAGTGCTGGCCACCTCCGACCTGCCGGGCGGAGTCGTGAACATCCTCACCGGGCACCAGGCCGAGCTGGCGCCCTGGCTGGCGGCGCACATGGACGTCAACGGGCTCGACCTCACCGGCGTGGGAGCCCCCGAGCTGGCGCTGGCCTGCGCGCAGGCGGCGGCCGAGAACTTCAAACGCGTGCTCACCGCGGAAAACGACCGAGGAACGGGACGCATGACCGCGTTCATGGAGACCAAGACGGTCTGGCACCCCGCCGGGATCTGATCGACCCCGCACCCCGCAAGGGCACGGCACACGGGCCGTGACCTCGGGTCACCCATCCCCGAATCTGGAGGAACCCCCATGGAACCCACCGGTGTTCTCGTCGTCGGGAGCATCACCGCGGACGTCACGGCGTTCAGCCAGCGGCTGCCGCGGCGCGGTGAGACCGTGCTCGGCGACGACTTCACCCTCGTGCTCGGCGGCAAGGGCGCGAACCAGGCCGTGTCCGCGGCCCACTCGGGCGCGCCGACCTGGATGGTCGCCTACGTGGGCCAGGACCCGTTCCGCGACATCGTGCTGTCCGGTCTGGAGGCGCACGGTGTCACCCTCACCGAGGTACGCACGGTCGAGGGCCGCACGGGCGTCGCCCACATCCGCGTGGACGCGTCAGGTGAGAACGACATCGTCATCACGCCGCTCGCCAACGCCTCCCTCGACGAGGCGATGGTCACGCAGAGCGTCGAGCGCGTCCGCGACCGGGTCGGCGTCCTCCTGCTCCAGCTCGAGATCCGGACGGAGGTCGCCTGCCACGCGGCGCGCGCGGGCGCGGCGGCCGGGCTGACCGTGGTCCTGGACCCCGCGCCCGCCCAGGAACTGCCGGACGACGTGTGGCCGTACCTCGACATCGTGACCCCGAACGAGAGTGAGGCCACCGTGCTGACCGGCGTGCAGGTCACGGACCTGGAGTCGGCGGAGCGGGCGGCGGCCTGGTTCCTGGAGCGCGGCGTGGGCCACGCGATCATCACGCTCGGCGCGGGCGGCGCCCTGTCGGTCACGAAGGAGCGCACCCGCCACTTCCCCGCGTACGCCGTGACGCCCGTGGACACCACGGCGGCCGGCGACGCGTTCACCGGCTTCTTCGGCGGCGCCCTCGCCGCCGGCCTCGACGTGGACACCGCCATCCAGTACGGCATGGCGGCCGGCGCCCTGGCCACCACCAAGGCGGGAGCCAGCCCCTCGCTCCCCGGCAGGGACGAGGTCGAGCCATTGGTCAACACCTCCATGGAAGGAGCCACCCGATGAGGCGCAACCAGGGAACGCTCAACGCCCAGCTCGCCCGCGTGATCTCCGAGCTCGGCCACACGGACACGATCATCGTCACCGACGCGGGACTGCCCATCCCGAGAGACGTGGAACGCGTGGATCTGGCTGTCAGGGAGAACCTGCCCCGTTTCCTCGACCTGCTGGACGCGGTGCTCGACGAGGTGGCCGTGGAGGGCGTGCTGCTGTCCGAGGAGATCAAGCAGCACAGCCCGGACATGCTGGCCGCGATCGAGGAGCGGTTCGACCGGCTGGGCCTGACTCTGGAGTTCCTGCCGCACGCCGAGTTCAAGCAGGCCACCGCCGGGGCCAGGGCGGCCGTGCGCTCCGGCGAGTTCACCCCGTACGCCAACGTCCTGCTCACCGCGGGCGTCGTGTACTGATCGGGAGCCTGGCATGCATCTCCAGCTTGCCGATGTGCGCAAGTCCTTCGGCGACAACAGCGTCCTGCGGGGCGTCAGCTTCGACGTCGGCCCCGGCGAGGTCGTGGCGCTCGTCGGCGAGAACGGGGCGGGCAAGTCCACGCTCACCCGGGTGATCTCCGGCGCGCACCAGCCCGACTCGGGGCGGCTGCTGATCGACGGGACCGCGACGGCCTTCAAGGACCCGCAGGCCGCGATGGCACAGGGCATCGAGGTCATCTACCAGGAGTTCCAGCAGAACCTGTTCCCGCACCTCAGCGTGGCCGAGAACATGTACGTGCTGGACCGCGAGCGCGTCTTCGGCCGCCTGTTCGTCTCCAAGCAGCGCATGGCCGCCGAGGCCAGGCAGGCGCTGCGCCGCCTCGGCATGGAGATCGACGTGCAGCGCCAGGTCAGCGAGCTGAGCGTGGCCGAGCGGCAGATGCTCGAGATCGCCAAGGCCATGACGCACGAGCTGCGGCTGATCATCCTCGACGAGCCGACCGCGGCCCTCGACGAGCAGGAGTCCGAGCAGCTCTTCGCCCAGGTGAACCGGCTGCGCGAGGCCGGCGTGTCGGTGATCTACATCAGCCACCGGCTGGACGAGGTCTTCGCCCTGTCGGACCGCATCGTCGTGCTGCGCGACGGCCGGGTCACGCTCGACGCCCCCACCGAGCGGCTCACCCCGGCCGAGGTCGTCACGGCGATGGTCGGCGACGCCGTGGACGACTTCTACCCCAAGGAGCGCAACGCCAGACCGGACGTCGTCCTGGAGGTGCGCGGCGGTCACGGCGCCCGGTTCCACGACATCGATCTCCAGGTCCGGGCCGGTGAGGTGGTCGGCATCGGCGGCGTGGTCGGCTGCGGGCGCAGCGACCTGCTGCGCGCGCTGTTCGGCCTGCAGCCGCTGACCGGCGGTTCCGTGCTCGTGGACGGCTCCGGCGTACGCGTCGCGAGCGTCCAGGACGCGATCGGCAGCCGGATCGCCTACCTGTCGCCCGACCGGCAGGCCGAGGGCCTGTGCATGGGCCAGTCGGTCGAGTCGAACGTGTCGCTGGCCTCGCTGCGCGAGTTCAGCCCCGGGAGCGGTGTCGTGCGGCGCGGCAAGGAGCGCGCGGCCACCGGCGCGGTCATCTCGGAACTGCGGGTACGCGCCGCCTCCCCGTCCATCCCGGTCAGCTCGCTGTCCGGCGGCAACCAGCAGAAGGCCCTGTTCGCCAAATGGGTGATGACCAGGCCGCGGGTGCTGCTCATGGACGAGCCGACCAGAGGCGTGGACGTCGGGGCCAAGACCGAGATCTACCGGATCATCAACCAGCTCACCGCGGACGGCGTCGCCGTCCTGCTCGTGAGCTCCGACCTGCCGGAACTCGTCGCCATGTCCGACCGCGTGGTCGTGATGCGCGAGGGACGGCTCGTCGCCGAGCTGACCGGCGACGACCTCGACGAGCAGTCCATCCTCAAGCACGCACTGGTAGGTGCCGCATGACCTCGAAGCTCAAGACCGTCGCGGGCCGGCTGCGCGCGGTGTGGATGCTCCTCCTGGTAGGGATCGTCCTCTCGGTGGCCTCGCCGGTCTTCCTCACCCCGACGAACCTGCTCAACGTCGCGCTCGCGACCTCCGTGGCCGCGCTGCTCGCGGCCGGGCAGACGTACGTGATCATCCTGGCCGAGATCGACCTGTCCGTGGGCTCGGCGCTCGGCTTCTCCGCCGTCGTCACCGCCCTGACGCTCGGCACGTACGGGCTGATCCCCGCGCTGGCCGCGGGACTGGCGACCGGCGCGGCCATCGGGCTGGTCAACGGCCTGCTCGTGACCAGGACCAGGATGCCGTCGTTCATCGCGACGCTGGCCACGATGTCGGTGTTCGCCGGGCTCACCCTGCACGTCACCTCGGGCAACCCCATCCCGGTGACGGACTACGACTTCCAGGGGATCGGTCAGGCGAGGTTCGCGGGCGTGCCGGTGCCGGTGTGGATCATGCTGGTGGCGTTCGGGATCTTCGGGTTCGTCCTGGCCCGCACCCGCTTCGGCCGGTACGTCTACGCCACCGGCGACAACGTCGAGGCCGCGCGGCTGTCCGGCATCAGGGTCCACCGCGTCAAGATCCTCGCCTTCGTCATCAGCGGCGTGCTGGCGTCCCTGGCCGGGTTCATCATCACCGCCCGGCTCTCCACGGCCCAGCCGACCGCCGGCGCCGGGCTGGAACTGGACGCGATCGCGGCCGTCATCATCGGCGGCACCAGCCTGGCCGGCGGCCGCGGCACCCTGCTCGGCACCCTCGTCGGAGCGCTCGTCCTCGGCGTCATCGACAACGGGATGAACCTGCTCGACGTCTCCCCGTTCCTCCAGGACGTGGTGAAGGGCCTGGTCATCCTCCTGGCCGTGTTCCTCGACCGCAACGTGGACATCCTCCGCAGGCTCGTGCCGCGCCGGGCCGAATCCCCCGTACCCGCACCAGAACTCGCACAGCACATCTAAGGAACAGCCATGCACACTCCCCGCAAAATCCTCGCCGTCGCGATCCTGGCCACCGTCTCCCTGACCGCCTGCAGCCGGGGCGGCGAGGAGACGACCACGGGTGCCGTCAAGGCGTCCGGCAAGAAGGACGCCACGATCATCATGAGCACGCTCGGCAACCCGTTCTTCATCAGCGTGAAGGACGGCGCCGAGGCTCAGGCCGCCAAGAGCGGCATCACCCTGAACGTGCAGAACGCCGACAACTCCGACGCCACCTTCCTCAACCAGGCGACGACCGCCATCTCCAAGCAGACCGGGATCCTCATCCTCGACCCGGTGGGCAGCCAGTCCGCCAGCAGCTCCGTCACACAGGCGAACTCGGCGAGCATCCCCGTGATGGCGTTCGACCGCAAGCCGTCCGGCGGCAAGCTGGCCACGTTCGTCGGCTACGACGCCGTCCAGGCCGGCAAGAACGCGGCCGACGCGCTGGCCGAGGCCGTCGGCGGCAAGGGCAAGGTCGTCGAGATCCAGGGCATCCTCGGCACCAACGTGGCCCAGGACCGCAGCAAGGGCTTCCAGCAGCAGATCGCGACGCACAAGGACATCAAGGTCGTTGCGACGCAGGCGGCCGACTTCGACCGGGCCAAGGCCCTGAACGTGATGACGAACGTGCTGCAGGCCAACCCCGACATCGACGGCGTGTACGCGGCCAACGACGAGATGGCCATGGGCGTGCTGTCCGCGCTCAAGGCCCGCAACCTGGTGGGCAAGGTCAAGGTCGTCGGCAACGACGGCATCGCCGACGCGCTGGCCGCCGTCGCGGCGGGCGAGATGTACGCCACCAACGCCGAGTCGCCCTTCGCGCTCGGGCAGAAGGTGATCTCTCTGGCCTCCGACGTCCTGGGCGGCAAGCAGGTACAGGCCGACGAGACGCTGCAGGGCAAGCTGGTCAAGAAGGACAACGTGAAGGAGTACGCGGACTACCTCGTCGGCCTCGGCGACAAGTCCGGCGTTCCGGACAGCCTCAAGTAGGAGCTTGAAGCTCACTTTTCGCCACAAACGCCGATGATCGGCTTGAAACTCACAAACAACACAAGGCCGGATGATCGGCAACAAAGCGTCCCAACACTTACCTCCAGCAAAACCTTGGAGGTAAGTGTTGGGGTACAGCAGACGCGATTTCCTGTCCGCCGTCGGTGTTTCCGGCGGGGCAGGCGCGCTCTTCGCGACCATGGGCGCGCTCGGGCTTGCGCCGTCCGCCGAGGCGGCCGCGAAGGGGACCTTCGGCCCGCCGCAGCCGTCCGACTTCTCGCTCACCGGGCGGTCCGCGAAGAAGGTAGTTATCCTCGGCGCGGGGATAGCCGGCCTCGCCACGGCGTACGAGCTGGGCAAGGCGGGCTACGACTGCACGATCCTGGAGGCGCTCGACCGGGTCGGCGGCCGGAACTGGACCATCCGTGGCGGCGACCGCGTGACCGAGCTCGACGGCTCCACGCAGGTCGCGCAGTTCAGTGACGGCCTCTACCTCAACGCGGGCCCGGCCCGGCTGGCGCAGTGGATGGTCACCATGGACTACTGTCGCGAGCTCGGCGTGGACCTGGAGGTCTTCACCAACTCCAACGCCCAGGCGTACATCTACCACCAGAACATGTCGGCCCCCGTCCGCTGGCGTACCGCCAAGGCCGACGTGTACGGGTACGTCTCCGAGCTGCTGTCGCGGGCGACCGACGCGGGGGCGCTGGACGCCGCGCTCACCGCGCAGGACAAAGAGCGGCTGATCGCCTTTCTGTCGAGCTTCGGGGCGGTGGGGGACAAGGCGAGCGGATTCAAGTACTCCGGAACCACCCGCCGCGGCCACAGCGTGAACCCGGGCGCGGGCGACCAGCCGGGCACGCTCCTCGGACCGGTGCCGTCGCTGTCGGAGGTGCTGGCGAGCGGAGTCGGGCAGCGGTTCGCGTTCGAGTTCGGCTACGACCAGGCGATGCTGATGTTCCAGCCGGTGGGCGGCATGGACGCGATCCCGCGGGCCTTCGCCGACAAGATCGGGCGGCAGCGGATCCGGCTGCGGGCCGAGGTCACCAAGATCACCGATCTGCAGGACGGCGTGGAGGTGGAGTATCAGGACCGCCACGGCCGTACCCAGAAGATCAAGGCGGACCTGTGCGTCGCGGCGATGCCCCCGCACATCCTCGCCAAGACCGCGCACAATCTCGGCGCGGAGGTCCAGGCCGCCCTCGCCACCCCGACCGTCACGAACGCCGGCAAGATCGGTCTGGCGTACCGCCGCCGCTGGTGGGAGACCGACGAGGACATCTACGGCGGCATCACCGCCACCGACCTCGATCTGGCCACGATCTGGTACCCCTCCTACGGGTACGGCACGTCGCGCGGCCTGGTCGTCGGCTACTACAACTTCGGCGCCCAGGCCGACGCGTACGCCGCGCTGAAGCCCGCCGAGCGCGAGCGCCGCGCGATTGAGCAGGGCATGAAGGTCCATGGCGCGAAATATCGCGACGAACTGGCGTCGTCGGTGTCCATCGCCTGGAAGCTCCAGCCGCACATCGAGGGCGCGTGGGTGGGCTGGCCGTCCCGGCAGGGCGCGTACCAGCTCCTCGGCAAACCCGCCGGGCACGTGTACTTCGCGGGGGACTGGCTGAGCTACATGATCGCCTGGCAGGCGGGAGCCCTCGAGTCCGCCCGCAAGGTCGTCACCGAGCTGCACCAGCGCGTCCTGACCACCTCCTGAGAGGACACCACCGCATGAAGCTCCGCACCGTCGCTCTCCCCGCGGCCGTCGTCCTCGTCCTCGGCACGAGCACCGCTGCCGCCACCCCCACCTGGTCGCCCCTGCCGCAGGAGGTCAAGCCGTTCCTCCCCGCGGGCACCACCAACCCCGCGATCGCCGACGGCGTGGCGCTCGGAAGGCAGGTGGCCACGTACACCGCCAGCGGCCTGGGGCCGGCGGCGGCCAACCCCGCGGCGCCCGCCGACTCTCCCGAACGCTACGTCGACTTCCCCGGCGGGACCCTGCCCCCGGGCGTCACCCTCACCGAGGCCCAGGCCCTCAGCGTGCTCAAACGCATCAAGGCCAACCTCGCCGCGGCCGGTCTGGGCCTCGCCGACGTCGTCTCCATGCGCGCCTACCTGGAGAAGCCTCCTGGAGCCGAGGCGGCCGACTTCACCGGCTGGAACCGCGCCTACCGTCAGTTCTTCGCCAACACGGACCTAGCCACCGGCCAGGCCGTACCCGTCCCGCTCGGCACAGCGCCGCCCGCCCCGCCCATGGAGGTCAACCCGGCCCGCCCGGCCCGCGTGACGATCGAGATCGCCAACCTCCCGGTCGCGGGCTGGCTCGTCGAGGTGGAGGTCGTCGCCGCGTACAAGCACTGACCGCCCCACCGGAGCGGGCCGCCGAGCCGGGGTTCGGCGGCCCGTCAACGTGTGTTCAGTCGTGGAAGACGACCACGCGGGGTTCCCGGTGTTCGTCGGCGATCGGCTGCCCGGGCTCGCGCAGCCCCTCCGCCAGGACGCGTCCGGTGCGCGGGTCGACGACGCGGTAACGCGCCGGCAACCCCTCCTCGCGCGTCGGACGGAGCGCGCCGCCGTTCTCCTGGTAGACCACGTGCAGCCGGCCGGGCACGTGCAGGGCGCGCGGGCTGACGAAGATCTCCCAGTCAGGCTCCATGTCGGTCGTGGGCAGCCCGTCCAGGATCTTGCCGAGGAGCCCGACGTAGGTGGACCCCTCGAAAGCCAGGGAGTCGCGCCAGCCGCCGGAGGGGGCCAGGAAGTACGGCTCGTGCCCGGGCTCGCGGTCGTGCAGCTTCCACTGCCAGATGTTGGCGGCCCCGTAGACCACGCCCATGGTGCCCCCGGCGCACAGGTTGCTCCACGCCTCATGCCCCTGCCACCAGCCGGCGGCGTTGGTGCTCGAGCGGGTCTGCTCGTAGGTCGGCTCGCCGTTGGCGACGGCCTTGACCGGGGTGTCGCGCCACATGCCGGCGACCCGTTCGGGGACGTGCTCGCCGCCGTGGCCGGTCTGGCACCACTGGAAGTCCAGCCAGCCGGCGTCCTGCCAGGCCCGGTTGTCGGCGTGCGGGCGGTAGTGGATGCCGGTGGGCTGGCCGTAGCAGTCCCAGGCGTGGACCTCGGCGCCGCCGGCCGGGATCTGCGGCTCGCGGCCGGAGCCGTCGGCGCCCACCAGGTAGATCGCCGGGCGGGCGCCGTAGCGGGCCACCAGGTAGCGGCAGTAGCGGGCGTACTCGGCGGGCGGTACGACGGTCCCGGCCACGTCGAGGCCCTTCCAGCCGAACCCCTGGAAGACCGGCTGCAGCACGGGCACGATCTCGTGCTCCGCCAGGATGTCCAGGAGTCGGTCCAGGTACTGGAAGTAGGCCGGGTTGAGGTCGTTGATGTGGCCGGTCGGCAGGTCCTCGAAGGCGACGTCGAAGCCCTCGTCGGCCTGCCGGTCGCGCGGTCCGGTCGCGCGCATGTCGGGCTGGACGGACATGAGCAGCACCGCGTTGAAGCCCTTGGCGTGCCGGTCGGCCGCGTAGCGGCGTACCTGCTCCTCGGTGGCCCGCCACGGCAGGGCCCAGGCGGTGTCGGCGACGAGGATCGCGGGGGCGCCGTCGGCGTGGACGAGGCTGCGCCCGCCCGGCGACATGGTCCAGAAGCCGTGGCGCCGGAACCGGTGTGCTCCCGGCTCGGCGGGCTCCACCTCGACGATTCCGCTCGCCCCGCGAAGGCCGGGGTCGTCGAGGGAGGCTTGGGCGCTCCAGTGCCAGCGGCCGTGCGGCAGGGGCGAGCTGAAGCGGACCCGCCAGGTGCGGCCGCCGTCGTAGAAGGCGGGCCGGCGCAGGGTGAGCCCGCTGTCGTGGGTGAAGTCGGCCCAGACGTCGACGGCGGTGTAGGCGTCGGGGATGCCGGTCGAGGCGGTGAGCGTGATCTCCGCCTCGCGCCAGGCTCCGGCGACGCGGGTGACGTCGCCCATCAGCCGTCCACCTGGGCGGTCAGCAGCGCCTTGCGGGCGATGCGCTGCGCGGCCAGGGCGTCCTGGCGCGCCTGCGCCTCGGCCAGGGCGTCCACGTCGAGGATCTGCAGGGCCCGCCAGATCGTCCGCATCACCTCGATCCCGGCCCTGGCGGCCTCCACCGCGTCCTCGCGGAAGGGGAATCGGCCTGGAAGGGGTTGGGAACTGTTCGGTGAGGAAGGGATTCCTGTGTGCATGAGCTCGCTTGAGTAAGCACCTGTGTTGACGTATTGGCACGGATCGCTTACGCTTCGTAGCGATCTGGATGGCTGATGCGGTGTCGGTTTCCGGGGCCCTCGTTTCACCGGAGTGATGGTCCGGGGCCTCCCTGGTTGCTTCTGACTGTGTCGGCACGGCCAGGTCGCGAAGGGAACCTGCCGCTCCGGATCGGACCGCACGCGGGACGTGCGTCGCTGCCCGGGGTTGTACGTGGGGGACCAGTGCGCCCAAGACCGTTCGGAGCGCGCCGCTGCGCGGGTTTCACTCCTGCTCAGTGTCGAGGAACGGTAGTCCCAGCCGTCCTGGCCGGGCCAGAGCTTGACGTAGTCGCAGCCGAGGCGGCGCGCCAGGTCGGCGGACTCGCTCACCAGCTCGATGGCCTCGCGCCGGATGCCGGGGTCGGGGTTGGTGAAGCCCCCGCGGGCGAACTTCCTGGTGTAGATCTCCGGTGTCAGCGCGATGGCCCGCAGCCCGTTGGCCTTCAGCCGCTCCTCCAGCAGCTCCACGTCGAGGTCGCCGGGGTTGAACGGGTAGTTGATGTCGACCACGGACAGGCTGCCGACCTGGCCGGCACGGTCGATCGCCTCCAGGGTGGAGACGGGCGGGCCGTACCCGTCGGTGGCGTAACGGTCGCGGAACTGCCCGAAGTGCCACAGACCTGCGCCGAAGAGAGGTTCTGCCGTCATGCGGGTCTTTCTCCTATCCCTTGATCGCGCAGGAGATATGAATGTTTATTCACTCTCGCCTGGCTATTCAGGCGGAATGTAACCTCGGTGTCCGGCGGCCGTCAAGAGCAGCGCATGAGCGGCTCTCGCACCTCATTGACATGGGTCCGACGCGAGCCTTAGCTTCAAAATATGCCTAATCATTATGGAATAAATATTCGGCATTCGGTGGAGAGGTGATGTCCGTGCTCCCCTCCGATCCCGTGCAGTCGGCCGCCTACCGGGAGGCGGCCGGGCGCATTCGCGCAGCCGACCGGCACGCCGCCGCGGCAGAGCTGGACCGCCTGGCCACCGAGGTACGCCGGAGCATCGTCCGGACGATCGACCGGGCACGCATGGGGCACATCGGTGGCGACCTGTCCGTGACCGACATCCTGGTCGCCTGTTTCTACGGCGTGCTGTCCGTCGATCCCGAGCGCCCGCGCTGGGCCGGGCGGGACCGGTTCGTGCTGAGCAAGGGGCATTGCGCGGCCGCCCTGTACGCCACCTTGGCCCACTGCGGATTCTTCCCGGCGGCGGAGCTGGACACGTTCATGGCGCCGCTGTCGGCGCTGAACGGTCACCCCAACCGCATCAAGGTTCCCGGTGTCGAGACCAACACGGGCGCTCTCGGGCACGGCCTGCCGGTGGCCACCGGATGCGCGCTGGCGGCGAAACTCGACGGCGCGAGCTGGCGCACGTTCGTGGTCCTGGGCGACGGGGAGCTGCAGGAGGGCAGCAACTGGGAGGCCGCCATGGCCGCCGCCCACCACGGCCTCTCGTCGCTGACCGCGATCGTCGACCGCAACCGGCTGCAGCAGGGCGCCAGAACGGAGGAGACCAACGCCTTGGGCGCCCTGGATGACAAGTGGCGCAGTTTCGGCTGGGAGGTCCGCGAGATCGACGGGCACGATCACCTCGCGCTGCTGCAGGCGATGAGCGGTTCGGCCACCGGCCGGCCGGTCGCCGTCATCGCCAACACGATCAAGGGGAAGGGCGTGTCGTTCATGGAGGACCGGGTGGAGTGGCACCACAAGGTGCCGAGCCCCGAGCAGGTCGAGGCGGCGCTCGCGGAGCTGGCGCGATGACCCTCACCGAGCAGCAGGCCGCGTTCGACTGCCGCCGGGACTTCGCCGAGGAGCTCCTGGCCCTGGCCGAGCGGGACGAGCGGATCGTGGCCGTGTGCAACGACTCCGTCGGCTCCAGCAACCTCACCGGCTTCCGCGAGCGGTACCCCGATCGGTTGATCAACGTCGGCATCGCCGAGCAGGACCTCGTCGGGGTGGCCGCGGGTCTGGCGAACGCGGGCAAGATCCCGTTCGTGTGCGCGGCGGCGCCGTTCCTGACCGGGCGCGCGCTGGAGCAGATCAAGGCCGACGTCGCCTACAGCGAGGCGCACGTCGTGCTCTGCGGGCACAGCCCCGGCATGGCCTACGGCGAGCTCGGGCCCACCCACCACTCGATCGAGGACCTGTCCTGGATGCGCGCGGTCGCGAACCTCGACGTGATCGTCCCGGCCGATCCCGTGCAGACCCGTGCCGCCGTGCGCTGGGCGGCGGCCTCCGGCAGGCCCTCCTACCTGCGGATCCCGCGCTTCAAGGTGCCCGTGGTCACGCCGGACGACGCGCCCTTCGAGCCGGGCCGGGCGGTGCTGCTCCAGGACGGCGGCGACGTCACGGTGATCGCGATCGGCTCCCTGACCTCCCGCGCCCTGCAGGCGGCGGCCCGCCTGCGCGAGGAGGGCGTCTCCGTACGTGTGCTGAACATGCCCTTCCTCGACCCGCTGGACGAGGACGCCGTCGTCGCGGCCGCGCGCGAGACCGGCGGGATCGTCACCGCCGAGGAGGCGACGACCAGCGGCGGGCTCGGCGCGGCGGTCGCCGCCGCCGTCGTGACCCGTCACCCCGTCCCGATGCGGATCCTCGGTGTGCCCCGCGTGTTCGCCCCCACCGGGGACACGGCCTTCCTGCTCGACCACTTCGGGCTGTCCGCCGACGGCATCGTCGCCGCCGTCAGAGACCTGACGCGCCATGGCTAGCCCGCTCATCCTGGCCGTCGACCAGGGCACCAGCTCAACCAAGGCGCTGCTCGTCGATGCCGGGGGGCGGGTCGTCTCGCGTGCCGTCGCCCCGGTCGCCGAGAGCCAGCCCCGCCCCGGCTGGGTGGAGCAGTCCGCCGAGGAGCTGTGGCAGAGCGTACGGCGCGCGGTCGCCGGCTGCGTGGACCCCGCGCAGGCCGGCCGGGTCGCCGGGGTGGGGTTCAGCACCCAGCGCGAGTCGCTGGTGTTGTGGGAGCGCCGCACCGGCGAGCCCGCCGGGCCGCTGATCAGCTGGCAGGACCGGCGCACCGCCGACCGGTGCCACGAGCTGGCCGCCACCGGGGCGGCCGAGCTGGTGCGGTCGGTGAGCGGGATGCCGCTGGACCCCATGTTCTCCGCGCTCAAGGCGCGCTGGCTGCTCGACACGTACGATCCGGACCGGCGCCGCAGCCGGGCGGGGGAGCTGTGCCTGGGCACCGTGGACTCCTGGCTGCTCAGCCGCTTCGGCGGCGAGCACGTCATCGAGGTCGGCAACGCCTCCCGCACCCAGCTGCTCGACGTCGGGACCGGCGACTGGGACCCGCGGCTGCTCGACCTCTTCGGCGTGCCACGCGAGGTCCTGCCGCGGGTGGTCGCCTCCTCCGGCGGCTTCCCCGCGGTCCGGGACCTGGCGCCGCTGCCCGACGGCGTGCCGGCGCTGGCCGTCATGGGCGACTCGCACGCCGCCATGTTCGCGCATGCGGGGTGGCGGCCAGGTGTCGTGAAGGCCACGTACGGCACCGGCTCGTCGGTGATGGCGATCGGCGACCGCGGCGAGGTACCCGGACTCTGCCGCAGCATCGCCTGGGACCTCGGCGCCGGGCCGGTACCGGCCGTCGAGGGCAACATCCGCGCGACCGGCCGCACCATCAGCTGGCTGGCCGAGCTGTTCGGCACCGGCGCCGACGTGCTGCTGGCCGAGGCGGAGGACACCGGCCCGGCAGGCGTGCACTTCGTCCCTGCCTTCGGCGGCCTGGGCGCCCCGTGGTGGGAGCCGGCCGCCACCCCCGTCGTCACCGGCCTGACCCTGGGCACGCGGCGCGGCCAGCTCGTCGCCGCCGCCCTGGAGGCCGTCGCCTTCCAGGTCGAGGACGTCGTGGCGGCGATCGACCAGGCCGTCGGCCACGTACGCGTCCTCATGGCCGACGGCGGGCTGACCCGCAGCGCCCGCCTGATGCGGCTGCAGGCCGACCTCAGCGGCCGCACCGTCGCCCGGTCCGGCGAACACGACCTGTCCTGCCTCGGCGCGGCCGACGCCGCCGGGCTCGCGGCCAAGCTGTGGACCCTCGAACAGCTGGAACAGCGGCCGCGGCCCGCGGACGCGTTCGAGCCCGCCCTCGACGAGGCGGAACGCGTGGCCAGGAAGGCCGCCTGGCACGAGGCCGTACGCAGATCCCGGCCCCCGGACCAAAGGAGCAGCACATGAGCACTGGGCGCAATAAGCTGAATTAATCGTCCAGGTATGAATAGACAATCGGCGTAGACGCCGAGAGGAAGGCGGTGCGCGGTGGCCCCTGACCCGGGAGGGAGGCGCGACACGACCAAGGATCACCTGCGGCTCCTGGCCAGGGTCGCTCGCATGTACCACGAGCAGGACATGCGCCAGCCTGAGATCGCCGCCGCGCTCAACATCTCCCAGCCTCGTGTGTCCCGCCTGCTCAAGGAGGCGGTCACGCGAGGCATGGTGCGCACGGTGGTCACGCTGCCGGAAGGCGTGCACACCGAGCTGGAGGAGGAGCTGCAGCGGCGCTACGGCCTGCGTGACGCCGTCGTCGTGGACATCGAGGACTTCCAGGGCGACGTCATTCCGCCGCTCGCCTCGGCCGCGGCCAGCTACCTCAGCGTCACCTTCACCGGTGGAGACGTGATCGGCATCTCCTCGTGGAGCGAAACGCTGCTCGCCACCGTCGAACGCATGCCGCAGAAGAACTCGCAGGTCGCCGACCGCGTCATCCAGCTCGTCGGTGGCGTCGGCAGCCCCGAGGCCCAGGTGCACGCCACCCGGCTGGTGGCCCGCCTGGCCAACCTCACCTACGCCCGGCCGGTCTTCGTGCCCCTTCCCGGCGTGGTCGCCACCGCGGCGATCCGCGACGCGCTGGTGCAGGACCCCACCGTGATCGACGTCCAGTCGCAGTGGAACGACCTGACCGTCGTGCTGGTCGGCATCGGCAGCCTGGAGCCCTCGCCGTTGCTGCTCAGCAGCGGCAACGCCGTCAGCCAGGCCGACCAGGAGGAGCTGCGGGCCCTCGGCGCCGTCGGGGACGTGTGCCTGCACTTCTTCGACGCCGCGGGCAAACCCGTCGACTCGGGCTTCGACCAGCGCGTCATCGGCATCGACGCACCCACCTTCCGCTCCGTCGGACGCCGGGTCGGGGTGGCGGGCGGCATACGCAAGTTGTCCGCCATCAAGGCCGCCATCGAAGGCGGCTGGATCAACGTCCTCATCACCGACCTGCGGGTGGCCCGCCTCCTCTGCCCCGAGGAGTGAGCCGCCGGTTCAGGCGACTCACTCGCCCTGTCCGTCAGCCGCGTTCCGCGGCCGGCCAGCCGTACCCCCAGCCGCCCTGGACCATGGTCTGGAAGGCCCAGCCGTCCTCGGTGCGAACCAGCAGGTCGGCGTAGTGCATGTGCTGCTGCTGGCCTTCGATCGTCATCGTGGCCTCGGTCTCCACGACCACGAGATTCCGGCTCAGGAAGTGCGGCGTCCGCTTCGACTCGAGGTCGAGTCCCGCGGTGCCACCGCCCATGGCTTCCTTCATCGCCTCGATGTACTCCGCCCGCGTCCACTGCCGTACGGCCGCGTAGCCGTCGGGCACGTCGGTGGCCAGGTTCATCGGGAAGACCGCCAGGTCGGCCAGCTGCTCGATCGCACCCTGCTCGGCGAGCGCGTCGTACTCGGCGAACCACTCTTCGACGCTCTTCAGCTCCTCGCTGCTCGGCTGATACATATGCGCCCCTCTCTCGAACCGTACGATGTACCGTACAGCATACGGGATCGATGGGCAAGCCTGTCCCGTCGGGCTGTTCGAGGGGTCCTTCAGTCGCTCGCCGGCGCCCGGAGGGTGCGCAGTTCGCCGAGCAGGTCGCGGATCAGCGCCGACCCGGTCAGCTCCCGGGTGGTCACGTAGCCGACGCGGCGCAGCGGTGCGCCGTCGCCGAGCTCGGTCGTGGCCACCTTGGGCGGCGCCCCCACGGTCGACAGCCGCGGCACGATCGCCGCGCCGAGCCCGTGGCCGACCATCGACATGACCACCCCGTCGTCCTCGACCGTGATGTCGCCCGGCGGGATCCACTCCTGCCTGGCGAGCCAGCGCCGGGTCTCGCCCGAGCAGTTCTCGTGCCAGTCGATCATGGGCAGCGAGCGGGGATCCGGGTGTCCCGCCGGATAGGCCAGCACGTACGGCTCGGCGTACAGCTCCTTGGCGACCAGCCCCTCCACGTACACCGGCAGCGAGACGACGCCCACGTCGGCCCGCCCGTCGGCCACCTCGCCGGCGATGCCCCTGCCCAGGTCGGGCACGATGCGCACGTCCACGGTGACCCGGGGATAGCGCTGACCGAACCGCACCAGCACCCTGGGCAGCAGGTGGAAGGCGGCGCTGCGGAAGGCGGCCAGCCGGATGGTCCCGGTGGCCTCGCCGCGGGCGGCGGTGCGCGTGTCGGTCTTCATGACCTCCATGAGCCGCAGGATGCGCCGCGCGTGGCCGACCGCCGCCGCCCCGGCCGCGGTGGCCTGGGCGCCGCCGCGCCCTCGGTGGAACAGCACGGTTCCCATCTTCCGCTCGGCGGCGCGCAGTGCGTGCGAGACCGCCGACTGGGTGAGGCCCAACCGCGCCCCTGCCGCCGACACGCTGCCCTCGCCGTCCACGGCGACGAGTACGCGTAGTTCGGCCGCGGTCAGATCGTTCACGGCGCAGACAACGTATGAAGGACCTTCATGCATTCCGCGCGATCCAGAAACACCACCCGCTGGCCGGCCTTACGCGTCCCTTCTAGGGTCGGGCGCATGAGAGTGATGCATGCAGAACAGCTTGGCGGCCCCGAGGTGCTGACCCTGGCCGAGGTGCCCGACCCGGTGCCGGGACCCGGTGAGACCCTGGTGGACGTCGAGGCCGCCGGGCTCAATTTCGCCGACATCAAGCAGATCGAGGGTTCCTACCTGCCGCCGGAGCTTCCGTTCGTGCCGGGCAGTGAGGTCGTGGGCCGTACCGTGGACGGCCGCAGGGTGCTGGCCTTCGCCAGCCGCGCTTTCGCGACGAAGGCGCTGGTGAAGGAGGCGGTGGAGATCCCCGAGGCACTGCCCGCGGGCGCCGCGCTGGCGCTGCTGGTGCAGGGCCTGACCGCGTGGCATCTCCTGCGTACGGCGGCGCGCATCGCGCCCGGCGAAAGCGTCGTGGTCAACGCCGCGGCCGGCGGTGTGGGCCATCTGGCGGTGCAACTGGCCAAGGAGTTCGGGGCCGGGCGGGTGATCGGCACGGCCTCCACCCCGGAGAAGCGCGAGCTGGTGCTGGGTCTCGGCGCGGACGCTGCGATCGACGGCGCCGCCGACGACTACGCCGAGCGGGTGATCGAGGCCAACGGCGGCTCCCCGGTGGACGTGGTGCTGGACGCCGTGGGCGGGGCGGTGTTCGACGCCGCGCCGCACGCGATCGCGCCGTTCGGCCGCCTGTTCACGTACGGGACCTCGGGCGGGACCGCCCCGAAGCCGGTCGATCCCGGCCTGCTCAGCGAGCGCAACATCGCGGTGGGCGGCTACTGGCTCGGCGCCCACCTGCGCCTGCCCGCAAGCACCGCCGCCGCGCCGCTGGCCGAGCTGATCGAGCTCACCGCCGCCGGCCGGCTGCGCCCGCTGACCGGCGGGGAGTACGAGCTGGCGCAGGCCGGCCGGGCACTGGCGGATCTGGCGGCCCGCCGCACCGTCGGAAAGGTCATCCTGCGGAACCCTTGAGCTTCGAGGCGCGCATGTTTCGGCGGCTGTCAGTGGGCACTGGACACGACAAGTCCCGCCGGCGCCGCCGCGTCGCAGGGGGACGGACAGGCCGGTCAGGACCGGGCTTCCAGGAGGCGGACGATCTCCGCGTGGCCGGTGCCGAGCCACCACTCCGAGCGGAGCTCGCCCGCCTCGTCGCGTACTTCGGCCACGACCCGCACGTCGCGTCCTTCGAACGTCTCCCTGCGCACCGTGACCAGCGCTCCCTGCGGCGCATGCTCGGTGGCGAGGGCGACCATTTCTTCCTTGATGTCGCGGCCGGCGTAATGCCTTGCGAGATCGACGGGACGCCGGCCCTGGCCGTCGGGCGATGACGGGTCCGCTCCGGAGTCGAGCAGTGTTCGTACAACGGCCGTCGCGCCGCGCTCGGCGGCATGGCTGAGGGCGGTGCGCCCGGCGGAGTCGCCGACGCCGGGATCGGCGCCCCTGTCCAGCAGTGCTCGCACAACGGCCAGGTGCTCGTTGGCGGCCGCCCAGTGCAGGGCCGTCATCGCGCTCCGCGTGACGTCCTCCTGCCGGTCGGGGTCGGCGCCGGCGTCGAGCAGCGCGATCACCGTCTCGGTGTGCCCCCAGCACGCGGCCGCGCAGAGGGGCAGGCCTTCGCTGTCGCCTGTGCTCTCCCTGTCGGGATCGGCGCCGGAGGCCAGCAACATCCGGACGATGCCGGCGTTCCCCTGCACGGCCGCTCGGTAGAGGGCCGTGCCGCCGTCCTCGTCGGGTCCGTCCGGCGCGGCGCCCCCGTCCAGCAGCCGCCTGACCTCCTCTGCCTCCCCGGCGGCCGCCGCCGACACCAGATCGAGTTCAGTCATGCGGACCAGTCTCCCTGGCAGGGGCCTCGTGATCCACCGGATTTCCTATCGAGGCCCGGGATCCACGGCGAGGGCGGCGCGGTCGGGCTCCGGCAGCCACTGGCTTCGCGGGTCGAACGGCCGGAAGACGAAGGCGCGGACCGCGCCGAGATCAAGGTCCGCCGCGGCCTCCTGCACAACCTCTGGTTGTGGCGAATCGGGGTGTCGATTGTTGGACAACCGGGCCTGCTCTCGGGTCGAATGCTCGGGTTCGCGAGTGAGCCTACAACCAGGGGGCGTGGTCTTCGGTGGGATCCTTCGTGCATCTCCACGTGCACACCGAGTACAGCATGCTCGACGGCGCCGCCAAGGTCGGCCGGCTGATGGAGGAGGTCTCCCGGCAGGGGATGCCGGCCGTGGCGATGAGCGACCACGGCAACGTGTACGGGGCGTACGAGTTCTACCAGACGGCACGCAAGGCGGGCGTCAAACCGATCATCGGCATCGAGAGCTACGTCGCTCCCGCCTCGCGCCGCCACCGGCAGCCGGTCTACTACAGCGACAACCTCGCGCTGCGCCGCTCCAACGACGACACGGGAGAGGGCGGTGACGTCTCCGGACGCGGCCTGTACACCCACATGACGATGTGGGCGGCCGACGCTCAGGGGCTGCGCAACCTGTTCCGCCTGCAGTCCCGGGCCTGGCTGGAAGGGCATGTCCAGAAATATCCGCGCATGGATGATGAGCTGCTCGCCGAGCACGGCCGAGGCATCATCGCCACGACCGGCTGCCCGTCCGGCCAGGTGCAGACCAGGCTCCGGCTCGGCCAGTACGACGAGGCCGTCCAGGCCGCGGCCCGATATCGCGACATCTTCGGCCCCGACAACTATTTCCTGGAATTGATGGATCACAGCCTCGCCATTGAGCGCCGGGTCCGCGACGACCTGCTCAGGCTCGGCAAGCAGCTCGGCCTGCCGCCCCTGGCCACCAACGACTCGCACTACGTCACCGAGGACCAGGCCCAGGCGCACGACGTGCTGCTGTGCGTCGGCACCGGCAAGCGGCTCGCCGACGCCGACCGCTTCCGGTTCAGCGGCAGCGGCTACTCCATCAAGTCCGCCGAGCAGATGCGCGCGTTGTGGGACGGCGAGGTGCCCAGCGCCTGCGACAACACGCTGCTGATCGCCGAGCGGGTCGGCGACTACGGTGAGGTGTTCGCCCATCGGGATCTGACGCCGCGCTTCCCGGTCCCCGAAGGCGAGAGCGAGTCCAGCTGGCTGCGCAAGGAGACCCTGCGGGGCGCGCGGCGCCGCTACGGCGGGCACCCCTCGCAGGAGGTGCTCGACCGCATCGACTACGAGTTGTCGGTCATCGACACCATGGGCTTCCCCGGCTACTTCCTGGTCGTGGCCGACATCTGCCGGTACGCGCGGGAGAACGGCATCGGCCTGGGCCCCGGCCGCGGCTCGGCCACCGGGTCGATCGTCGCCTACTGCACGGGGATCACCCAGCTCGACCCGATCGAGCACAAGCTGATCTTCGAGCGCTTCCTCAACCCCGAGCGCATCACCATGCCGGACGTCGATCTCGACTTCGACGACCGCCGGCGCGACGAGATGATCGACTACGTCAGCCGCAAGTACGGCGAGGACCGGGTCTGTCAGATCGTCACCTTCGGCACCATCAAGGCCAAGGCCGCCATCAAGGACTCCTGCCGCGTGCTGGGCCTGCCCTACGCCCTGGGCGATCGCATCACCAAGGCGTTCCCGGCGGCGGCCGGCGGCAAGGAGATCCCGCTGGCCGCCATCCACGACGAGCACCACCCCCGCCACGGCGAGGCAGCCGAGCTGCGCCAGATGTACGAGCAGGACCTCGACGTCAAAAGGGTGCTCGACACGGCGACCGGCATCGAGGGCCTCACCCGCGGCACCGGCATCCACGCGGCCGGCGTGATCCTCTCCTCCGAGCCCTTGGTCGACGTGATCCCGCTGGCCAAGCCGAAGGCCGACGGCCCGGTCATCACCGGCTTCCCCTTCACCCAGGCCGAGGACATGGGCCTGCTGAAGATGGACTTCCTCGGCCTGCGCAACCTCACCGTGATCGGCGACGCGATCGCGGGCGTCCGCGCCAACAAGGGCATCGACATCGACATCTTCGACGTCCCGACCGACGACGCCAGGACGTACGAACTGCTGGCGCGCGGTGACACGCTCGGGGTCTTCCAGCTGGACGGCGGCGGCATGCGGGTGCTGCTGAAACTGATGCAGCCCACCACGTTCACCGACATCGCCGCGGTGAACGCGCTGTACCGGCCCGGCCCGATGGAGATGAACGCCCACACCAACTACGCGCTGCGCAAGACCGGCAAGCAGCCGGTCGAGCCGATCCACCCCGAGCTCGAGGAGGTGCTCGAGCCCATCCTGGGCGACACCTACCACCTGGTCGTCTTCCAGGAGCAGGTCATGGCCATCGCCCAGCAACTCGCCGGGTACTCCCTCGGCGTCGCCGACATGCTGCGCCGCGCCATGGGCAAGAAGAAGAAGGAGGTCCTGGACGCCGAATGGGACCGCTTCTCCGCCGGCATGCGCGAGCGCGGCTTCGGCGAGGCGGCGATCAAGGCGATCTGGGACGTCCTGGTCCCCTTCAGCGGCTACGGCTTCAACAAGTCGCACACCGCCGGCTACGGCCTGGTCTCCTACTGGACCGCCTACCTCAAGGCCAACCACCCCTGCGAGTATCTGGCCGCGCTGCTCACCTCCGTCGGCGACGACAAGGACAAGATGGCCGTCTACCTGGCCGACTGCCGGCGCCTGGGCATCAAGGTGCTGCCGCCCGACGTCAACGCCAGCCAGCTGGACTTCGCCGCCGTCGGCTCCGACATCCGCTTCGGGCTGGGCGCCGTACGCAACGTCGGAGCCGGCGTCGTGGACGCCATCGTCACCACCCGGGAGGCCCAAGGCCGCTACACCGACTTCAACGACTTCCTCGCCAAGGTGCCGACCGTCGTCTGCAACAAGCGCGTCATCGAGTCGCTGGCCAAGGCCGGCGCCTTCGACAGCCTGGGGCATCGCCGCAAGGCCCTGGTCGCGGTCCACGAGCAGGCCGTCGACGCGGTCATCGACGTCAAGCGGAACGAGGCCCGCGGCCAGGACTCGCTGTTCGGGGAGCCCGGCCAGAGCGGCGCCTTCTCGGTCATGATTCCCGGCGCGATGCCCGGCGAGGAGTGGGACAAGGCCACGCTGCTGGCCTTCGAACGCGAGATGCTCGGCCTGTACGTCTCCAGCCACCCACTCGACGGCGCCGAACGCGTCCTGGACGCCAACCGGGACACCACCATCGCCGACCTGCTGGCCTCCGGGCGGCAGGACGGCGTGACCAGGGTCAGCGGCATCATCTCCGGCCTGCAACGCAAGGTCACCAAGCAGGGCAGCCCGTGGGCGATCGTCACCCTCGAAGACCACGACGCCGCCGTCGAATGCCTCATCTTCCCCAAGCCGTACACCCTGTACGGGGAAGCGCTGGCCCAGGACCGCGTGATCTCGGTGCGGGGACGGATCAACGTACGCGACGAGACGATGAGCGTCTACGGCGAGGAGATCGCCCTCCTCGACGTCTCCCAGGCCGACACCGAGCCGCCCGTGGTGATCTCGATCCAGGAGACCCAGCTGATCCCGCGACTCGTTCAGGAGTTCAAGCACATCCTGACCACCCATCCCGGCCGGGCGCCCGTCCACGTGCGCGTGCACCGCCACGGCGCCAAGAGCGTGCTGCTGAACCTCCAGCCCTTCCAGGTCACCGCGGAGCCGGCGTTCTACGGCGACGTCAAGGCGCTGTTCGGCGCGGGCGCGATCGGCGGATCATGATTCGCGACTGGACCTGCCCGCGCTGCCGCACCGGCGACGTCCTCGCCGCCCTCCGCCTCCCGCACACCTGGACGAACGCGTCGGGGAGCCAGGTCCGGGGCACCAGCGAAGTCCTCGTCTGTGCCCGCTGCGACGCGGGCGACCCCCTCACCGGCCCGATCGTCACGTACTTCACCGTCCACGGGTCCGCGCGACCGGAGGACGCCGCTCAGCTCGCGGCGTACCTGCTGCGCTGGGCCGAGCGGGCACGGCCGCCGAAGCCGGACGAGGACACCCTGAACGCCGAGGCCGAAGCCTGGCGCCGCGGCGAGCTGTGACCGTGGTCAACCGCTCACTGCCCGCGTGAGAGGGCCGCCACGCGCTCACCCGCGCACCGTGGCCGTCGTCAGACGCGGGTCGGCGGCGATCTCGGCTTCGGTGAAGCGCTCGGTGACCCACTGGCCGCGCGAGAACAGGACCGTCTGGTCGGTGTGGTGGGGCGAGCTGGGGTTGGCGGAGAGCGAATAGGTCAGGATGGTGCGCGTACGGGGACCGCCCGGGGTGAGCTCGACGGCCATCATGAAGCTGGAGCCGGTGTCCACCTCCGGGTAGCGTCCGTCGGCGCCGAGCCGGCCGCGCATGCGTACCCGGTCGAAGCAGCCCTCCCCTTCGGTGCAGCCGGGAATCGGGATCGAGGCGTAGCGTTGCGCCTGGCCCGGGGCGAGCGTCAGAGGGATGCCGTTGGTCTGGAAATAGAGCACGGCGTCAGCCAGGGCCTGCCGCACCACCGGGTCGTCGTTCTTGAGCCCGCGGGGCGTGGTCAGCGGACGCGCGGGATCGAACGGCACCCGCCACGGGCTGTAAACGGGGTCCCCTGGCCTGGTGGGACGGCCAAGGCGGGTGAAGAACTCGCGCCACAGGATGGCCCCCTGGCCGTCCAGCGTGGCGCGCCCGTCCCAATCCCTCAGCGTCCGGCAGGCCTCGCCCACGTTCACCTTCTTGCCGTCGGACGAGGTCAGCTCGGGGCTGGTACGGCACAGCTTCAGCAGGTCCGGGCGCATGAGCTCGAAGGTGTAGTTGCGCTTGCCCTGCGTGGTGGCCTGCAGCGTCTCCAAGGTGAAGCCGGGTTTGCCGAGCCCGTCGGCACCGGACAGCCGCTGGGCGATCATGTCCAGGCTGACGCGGGGGCGCGGCTCCAGGTCGGTACGCGCCTTGCCCCACACGCGCGGGTAGCCGGTCAGCGGCGCCGACGGGTTCGTCATCCAGAAGGTGTTGTTGGAGTTGGCCACGTAGTCGGCGCGGACCAGCTTCGGCTGGCTGCCGGGCCCGAAGATGCCGGGCACGACGGCGTCGCGGTCCTTGCCCCACAGGCACGCGGAGGTCGAGCCGTCCAGCACGTACTCCTCCAGGCCAGGAATGGGGGAGGGCTTGCCGCAGCGCTCCGCCTGGGCGTCGGTGACATGGGGGACCATCGAGGTGTCGGCGAAGTAGGCGGTCCCGCTGACGTCGGTGGCGAGCGTGTGGACGAACCCCATGCCCTGATGCGTGCTCTGGGCCGCACGCAGCTGGGTGAGGTTCCGCGCCCTGGCCATCGCCAGCCACTCGTCGGCCGAGCGCAGGTTGGCGGCGTTGGAGTCGGCCAGCGCGTAGGCGACCTTGTCGGTCTGCCCCGCCGCCAGCACCGGGCCGTAGCGCGAGGTGTGGAGCGTGTGGTCCACGACGGTGCCGTCCTGCAGGGTGACCTGCACCTCCTGGCGGCCCATCGGCTCGGTCCGGCCGTCCACCAGATAGCTGGTGGGGTCCACGAGATCGAGCTGGTAGAGGTTGAAGCGCTGGGCGTGGGAGACCGTGTGGGTCCAGGCCACGGTCGCGTTGTGACCGATCTGGACGACCGGCGTGCCGTACAGGCTGGCGCCGGAGACGTCGAGCACGCCGGGGATGGTCAGCTGCACCTGGTAGAAGCGGCGGATCCCGTTCCAGGGGAAGTGCGGGTCGGCCAGCACCATGCCGTGGCCGTCGCGGGTCGCCCGGCGGCCGAGCGCCCAGGCGTTGCTGCCCGGCGCCGGCCTGCGCTCCGGCCCCTCGGCCGCGGCTTCCCCGACGACGTACTCCTTCATCCCGGCGATGCCGGCCATCCGGTTGAGGTCGAGGATGTTGTTCCACATGTCGGTGGCGGTGATGGGGCCCACCCACGCCTTGCCCCGGCAGGTGGGATCCGGCAGGTTCGCCACCCCGGTCTCCTGCAGGTAGCGGTTGTACCCGGCGACGTAGCCGTCGACGAGCCGGCGCAGCTCGTCGCTCGGGCCCAGGGGCGTTCGCTGGGCCAGCAGCCGCGGCACGACGCCGGAGGCGGCGACGCTCTTGTAGTAGACGTCGCTGACCAGGTTGGTGACCGGGCGGACCGGGTCGTCGGACGTCGCCTGAGGCCCGAAGTGCCTGGACCGCTCGCCCCGCAGCGTCACCACCCAGGAGGCCAGCACGCAGAGGTTGTCCTGCGCGAAGGCGTAGCCGTACCCGAAGCCGAGGCCGCCGTAGTCCTTGGCGGACACGTGGGGGAGGCCGTACTCGGTGCGCCGGATCTCGGCGGAGTAGCGGCCGTCGTCGGCAAGGGCGGGCGCGTCGGTGCGCACCGCCACCGCGACGGCGGCGACCAGGGCCAGCGCGATCAGCACGGCCGTGCTCAGCTTGAGCTTCATCGCAACTCCTATTCGAAACGCGCGTTGTCGGGCGCGGTCATGCGCCTGAGCAGCGGGAGGGCGGTGAGGATCACCAGGAGGGAGGCGGCCAGGCCGCCGCCCAGGGACGCGAAGTAGACCGGCCCCGGCATCGCCAGGGAGGCGCCCTTCATCGCGAGCTGGCCGATGGCCGGCTCGGCCACGCCGAAGCCGGCGCCGGCGGCGAGCACGGCGGCCAGGACGAGCGGCAGCGCCGACTCCAGCAGCACCACCGTGGCCAGGGTCCGCGTGGGAGTGCCGGCCAGCCGCAGCAGCGTGAACGCCTGCCTGCGCTCCACCAGGCCGCCGCCGACCGCCACCACGAGGCTGCAGCCGCCCGCGACCAGGGTGAGCCCGACCATGGCCAGCGCGATGCTCTCCGCCCGGGTGTACAGGTCCGCCCTGATGTGGGCGACCTCGGCGAAGGTCTTCGGCGCCACGGCGGTGTAGCCGGCCAGCACGGTACGCAGCCGCTCCAGCGTCGCCGCGTCGCCCGTGCGGACCATGACGGCTCTGAGCTCGAGCCCGGTGGCGGAGGCGGACTGGCTGGCAGGTCCCGCCAGCGGGAGGAGCTTGTCGATGGTGAGGGGGTTGTCGGCGTCCACGACACGGTCGAAACGGCCCATCACGGCCTGCGCGCCCGCGGGGCACTGGCCGAGCACGGGGAAGCGGGCCAGGCTCGAGCACTCGACGACGGAGGTCGCGGGCGGCGGTCCGTCAGGCGCCGGGCGGAGGTGCTCCAGGTCCGCCCTGGCGTAGATCGCCAGCACGTCCACGCCGGAGTGGGCGCGCAGCCGGGCCAGCAGGTCCGCCCCCGCCCGCGGTGACAGGCCCTCGATGCCCGGCCGGTAGAGCGTGGCGCCCAGCACGCCGTTGAGCGTGCCGCCGGCCACGGCCCGCTGGCCCGTGACCACCGCCGGTACGACTGCCGCGATCGTCGTCCCGATGAACACCGCCAGCACCAGCCCGCTCACCGACCTGAACGCGGTCTTCGGGTCGGCGGCCAGGCGCTGCGCGGCCAGCAGCGTCGCCGCGCCGCGGGTCAGCCGGGCGGTCAGGCGCGCGGCGAGCATCGTCAGCCACGGCCCGGCCAGCACGAGCCCGACCATGATGAGCGCGATACCGGCATTGGCCAGCAGGGTGTCGGGTTTGCCGTGCTGGAACGCCGGGCCCGCGAACAGGCCCAGCCCGGCGAGGAGCGGGAGCACCCGCCATGCCCTCGGCGGCGGCGGGGCGGCCTTCCTGGCCACGCCGAGCGGTGAGATCCGCACCCGGCGCAGCGACCACAGGGCGGCGCCGGCCGCGACGAGCGGCACGCAGGCGAGCACGGCCGCGTACTGCCAGGGGCTCGGGACGGCCAGTTCGGGGAAGAAGCGCGAACCGGTGATCCTGATCCCGGCCACGGCGGGCCGTACCAGCTGGAAGAGCACGACGCCGGCCAGCGCGCCGAGCAGCGCGCCCAGCGCGGCGTCCACCGCGGCGAGGATGTTGATCTGCCGGGAGGTGGCGCCGACCAGCCTGATCGCCGCGAAGCGAGCCTCGCGGCGGGCGGCCGCCAGCCGGGTGGCGGTGCCCACCAGCACCAGCACCGGGACGATCAGCCCGATGGCGGCGATGCCGAACCCGAACCGGTAGACGTCCGCGCTGTCGTCGACCGCCGGCTCGGTGGCGACCGTGTCGACCTGCCGGGTGCCGATCATGGCGGCGACCTCCTGCGGCGTCCCGCCCACCACGATGACCAGCTCGTCGGGCCCGGACAGCGCGGCCTGGCCGATCAGGCCCGCGCGCGTGCCGGGGAAGCGGTCGGCCAGCTGCTCGCGCGGCGCCGAGTCCAGCAGCCTGACCAGCGCGGGCGAGGCGTAGTACTGGCCGGGGCCGGGCATGCGGGACAGGCCGGGGATGACCGGCGCCCGGACGCCGAGCGCGGCGGCGTCGAGCCTGGTGATCGCCCGGCCCGCGTAGTAGTCCTCGCGTAGGTTCCACAGCGCGCCGTCGGCGGTGACGTCCAGGGCCCAGCCGCTGGGCGCCGAGCCGCGCGTGCACTCCCAGCAGGGGCGGTCGCCGGTGGCCTGGAAGGCGTTGAACAGCGACAGCGTGGCCAGCAGCACCGCGACGCCGACCGCCACTCCGGCCACGATCAGCGCCAGCCGGGCCGCCGTCTCCCTGCCGCTGCGCAGCGATAACCGCAGCCCCAGCAGGATCATCGGACGACCCCGGCGTACGGGTCGGTCACCTTGCCGTCGCGCACGACGACCTCGCGGTCGGCGCAGGCGGCCACCCGGGCGTCGTGCGTCACCACGATCACGGTGGCGCCCTCTTCCCGGGCCAGGTGAACCAGCAGATCCATCACGTGCTCGCCGGTGAGCGAGTCGAGCGCGCCGGTCGGCTCGTCGGCGAAGACGACCCGCGGCTGCGTCACCAGCGCTCTGGCGATGGCCACCCGCTGCGCCTGCCCGCCGGACAGCTCCGCGGTACGCCGTCCGCCGAGGCCGGCCAGCTCCAGCCGCTCCAGCCAGGAGGCGGCCCGCGCGTAGGCGTGCTTGCGCCTGGCACGGCCGAGCAGCAGCGGCAGCGCCACGTTGTCGGCGACGGTCAGCTCGGGCACGAGCTGACCGAACTGGAAGACGAAGCCGAAGGCGGTGCGGCGCAGCTCGCTGCGGCGGCCGTCGTCCAGCGTGTCCAGCCGCCGCCCGTCGAACCACACCTCGCCGCTGTCCGGGGTGAAGATCCCGGCCAGGCAGTGCAGCAGCGTCGACTTGCCGGAACCGCTGGGCCCCATGACGGCCAGCACCTCGCCCGCGGTCACCGACAGGCTGGCCTCCCGCAGCGCCGGCGTGTTGCCGTAGGAGCGGCTGATCCCCTCGGCCCGCAGCAGAGCGTTGACGATCATCGGTCGCGCACCGTTTCCGCCAGCGCCCCCAGCCGGGCCTGGGTGACGTCGATCCACCGCAGGTCGGCCTCGAGGCGGAAGAGGGCATGATCGGCGAGGAGCGTGTCGACTAGCGTGCCTTCGCGCCTGATCTCGGTCAGCTCCCGCATGCGTCGCAGATGCGTCGCGCGCTGGGCGTCCAGGTAGCCCGCCGCGTCGCGGCCCAGCATCAGCGCCAGCACGACCTTGGTGAAGAACACCGTCTGCAGGTACGGCTCGGCCGCGACCGGCTCGGCCAGCCACGCCTCGACCTCGTCCTTGCCGACCGGGGTGATGGCATAGCGCTTGCGGTCCGGTCCGTCGCCGGGCTCGCTCTCCCCGGCGGTGACCTTGCCGTCCCTGGCCAGGCGGGCGAGCGTGGAGTACACCTGGCCGAACGGCAGCGGTTTGCCCCTGCCGAAGTAGGTGTCGTAGTCGCGTTTCAGGTCGTAGCCGTGGCTCGGCTGCCGTTCGAGGAGGCCGAGCAGCGCAAGGGGGACGCTCATGCCACCCGACTATACACCGAGAGTATATTCGTGGATCATAAGGCGCCGCGGCGGCATGACGCATCATGGTTGTTGTGATCGAGGAACCCCTCACCGGCGGAAACAACGCCCTGGAGGTCGTGCGGGTCGGCGACACGGTGCGCCGCGCCCGCGACGCCGGCGCCGCGTTCGCCGCCCGGGTGCTGACCCATCTGGAATCCGCCGGCTACCCTCACGCGCCGCGCTACCTCGGCATCGACGAGCAGGGCCGGGACGTCCTGAGCTTCATCCCCGGCAGCACCACCGACCACCCGTCGCAGCGGGCACCCGGCGCGTACGCCGCCGGCGGGCGGATGCTGCGCGCGTTGCATGAGGCGACCGCCGGTCACTCACTGGCCGCCGGCCGGGAATGCGTGGTGCACGGCGATCCCGGCCCCTTCAACACCATCTTCCAGCAGGGCCTGCCGGTGGCCTTCATCGACTGGTCGTCCTGCTGTCCCGGCAACCGGCTCGACGACCTGGGCTACATGGCGTGGACCTGGTGCATCCAGTCGCAGGGCCGGGTGCCGATCATCGAGCAGGCCCGGCATCTGCGCGAGCTGCGTGACGGCTACAGCACCGCCGAGCCGGAGCGCCTCCTGGACGCGATGGTGCGCAGGCAGTCCTGGACCGCCGACATGGAGTCGGCGAACATCGACGACCCCACGCTCCCGCCCGCCCGTCGCCGCCACGCCGAAGCAGCCGTCGCCTGGGCGACCGCCGATCGCGAACTCATCCACCGGCACCGCACGCTCCTGCTGTCCGCACTGAGATGAGCGCCGGCGTGCGTGAGGGGCGCCGGGACCGACATCGGTCCCGGCGCCCCTCACGGTTTCACGATCAGTTGCCGCGCAGCACCGTCGTGGCCTTGTTGCCGGCGTAGTCCTCCAGGACCGCGACCACCTTGCTGGTGGAGCCGGACATGGTCACCGTCTCGGCGGCCCGTGTGGTGCGGCCGCGGATGATGTACGGCTTGCCGCCCGAGCCGTAGGTCGTCGCGAACGACTTCGGCTGGCCGTCCTCAAGGACGGTCAAGGTGTGCCAGTCCGCAAGGGCCGGCCGGGAGAACGTGAAGGTGTTCCCGCTGATCGTCACCGCCGAGGCCGGGTAGGGGGTGATCTCGGTGTCGGCGAACCTCCCGCGCACCGCGGTGGTCGTGCCCGGTCCCGCCCGCAGGGTGAGCAGGTAGTCGTCGCCGTTGACGGGCACGCCGGTCACCGTCGTGCCCGTGCTCGTCCCGGGGAGTTCGATCTCCTTGCTGTACGGGCGGGACGTGTCGAGGCTCTGGACCTTCAGGGTGACGGGCCGGCCGTTCGACGGGGGAGTCCAGGCGGCAGTCAGCGTGCCGTCCGGTTTCGCGGACGCCGTCACCTTGCCCGGCGCCGTGGACAGGTCGAACGGGGCGGTCGCCGCCGGGCTCTGTGACCCGTCCGGGCCGACCGCCACCAGCCTGATCGTCCCGGACGTGGCCGTGAAGCGCTTGACGTAGTAGACGTCGTCGTAGATTCCGCCGAGATAGGTGTCGTCGAGGTAGACGTCGTAGCGGCGTACCTTGTCGTAGCCGGCGCGCTTCCAGGACAGGAACAGCTCGCCGGTGTCGGGGAGCAGCTGGTTGATGCGCAGGTCCTGCGGCGCGGCAGGGGTGCGATCCGTCCCGTCATGCAGGGCCAGGGCGCCGATGTTGACCTGGTATCCCGGGATGGGGCGGGCGCCGGCGGCGACGACCAGGCCGAGCGCGGCGACCCGCTGACCGGCGTACGCCGACAGGTCGGCCGACCGGGTGGTCCAGCCCGTGGTGCGCTCGCCCGTGCCGGTCAGCGGAACTTGGATCACCTTGTTGGGGTCGGAGGCCAGGACGAGGCCGAGCCGGAGCTCGGAGTCGTCGCTCGCCGACGGCTTGTTGTAGGTCAGGTCAAGGGTCGAGCCCTTGGCGATCTGCAGGTCCGTCTTGTAGAGCCGCGCGGTGTTGTCGCTGTCGAGGGTGCCGCTGAGCACGAGCGAGCTGCCGCCGTTGTAGGCGCCGATCTTCTGGTACGAGAACCGGCTCGCCGGCGTGTACGCGGGACCGTAGTCGAAGTCGGCGCTGAGGGGCGTTCCGGCCGCGTCGATCCACCACTGCCAGGTCACCGGGATGTCCTGGAGGTTGATGTTGCCCCACTCCGCCCGGTTGGACAGCCGGCCCTTGGTCCAGGTGGACAGGCCGTGGCCGGTGTTGAAGGAGGTGGCGAACGTGGTGCCGCTGATGACGGAGCGTTCTGCGACGTACTTGGAGATGCCCTTCCAGGTGCCCTCCGGCGTGGTGGCGCCCTGCGAGGAGCCGGTCCACCAGCGGCGTTCCCGGTCGAAGACGTCCCGCTGGGCGGCGTCGTCGGTCTTGTTGGCGTAGTCGGATGAGACGAAGTCGGCGCCGAGCGTGGCGATGGCGTTCATCGGCGCGCCACCGGCGTCGAGGTTGTCCTCGAGGTTGTACGGCTGGTTGAACTGGTACTGCCCGGCCTCGACCCCGGCGAAGACGCTCTTGCGGGAGTCCAGGCCGAGGCCGGCGGCGTAGCTCTTGGAGTTGGTGAGCTTGGTCCGGTTCCACCAGTAGTTGAGGAAGATGGAGTCGGACACGTCGCCGAGCTTCGTGTCTCGCACGAACGGGCCGTTGACCGAGTTGAACTCGTTCTGGTACGAGATGGCGCCGCTGGAGTTGTCGATGGAGTCGTACCACTGCACGTAGAGGCCGCCCTCGCGCAGCTGCTTCATGAACTGCTTGTACGCCGGGATGTCGGCCGGGGGGACCCGCGACTCCTGGTTGATGAAGTAGCCGTCGAAGCCGTAGAACTTCGCGACCTGGATGAGCTTGGCGGCGACGGGGAAGCCGCCGTTCGCGTCGCGGACCAGGAGCTCGGAGTAGATCTGGTCGCCGCGGTCGTTGTCGGAGAAGAAGATGCAGCCCAGCGAGCGCACCCCGTTCGCGTGGGCGGCGTTGGTGTATCCGGGGTTGGGCAGGTTGAGCATCCCGAACTCGAACCACTTCTCCCGCCAGTCGGCGGTCGGGTCGTAGTAGCTCACCGGGACGCCCTCGGTGGGCATGCCGTGCCAGGAGCCGTAGAAGTCGGCGTACTGCCAGTAGTTGAAGAGGTACTGGCTGAACTCGTTGGTGTAGGGATGGCTTTCGAAGAAGGCGTTGCCGTAGTCGCCGGCCAGGGTCAGCAGCTGGGTGCCGGCGGGGAGCGCCGGGTTGCGTTGCGTGGCCGCGTCGGCGGCGTTGCGCTTCTGCAGCGGCACCTTGGCTCGTAAGAGCTCGGCGTCGGTGTCGTCGGTGGGGTTCCAGCGCAGCAGGTCGGTGACGGAGTATCCGTGCTGGTAGGGCTGGTTGGCGCCGACCGCGCTGTCGCCCGTCCAGGGCAGCGTGTCGCTGGCCGCGGCGCCGGTGGCGGTCAGCGCGACGGCGAGCACCGCGGCCAGGGCGGCGGTGCCCGCGCGCGTCACCGCTCTTCTGCGTGTGCGATGTGGTCGTGCCATCAGGGCTCCTCACTGTCGGGAACGGGTACGGCCGGTCGGGGGCGGGCCTTCGGGTGTTCGGCCGGGCGGATGGTTTCGTGCAGGTCCGCGACGTACAGGTCGGTGCGGGCCCGGTCCCTGGCGCCCTCGGCGAAGCAGCGCGCGGCGGGCAGGTCCCAGACGACGGTGGTGCGCGCGCCCGCTGGGACGGTGACCCGGCGGAAGGCGAGCAGCTCGCGTACGCGCGGCAGCGTCGTGCCTCCGGTACGGTGCCCGAACAGCGGCACGATGACCTCGGCGGCGCTGCCGGCGGGGTTGGTGACCTCGACGCTCACCCGGATCGTGTCCGTGTGCGCCTCGGCGGTGAGGCGGTCGAAGAGCACGGGCCGGTAGCGCAGGCCGTGGCCGAAGGGGAAGAGCACCGGGTCCGGCGCGTCCTGGTACACGTGGCCGGCGGGGTGCCGGTCGTTGTGGCGGACCGGCACGGCACCGGGGTGGCTGGGCGCGGTGAACGGCAGGCGGCCGACCGGCTCGTAGCGGCCGAGCAGCGCGTCGGCGATCGCGTGGCCTCCGTGCGGGCCCGGGTAACCCGCCCACAGCAGCGCGTCGGTGTTCTCCAGAACTCCGGTGAGCACGTGTGGCCGACCGGCGACGACGACGGCGACCACCGGGCAGCCCGCCTGCGCGCGGACGGCGGCGACCAGGGCGTCCTGGCCGCCGGGCAGAGAGATGTCGGCCAGGTCGACGCCCTCTCCGCAGGTCGCCCCGGCCGCCTGGCCGGCGATCGCCCCGTTGGCGGCGAACTCCTCGGCGTACGTGCGGTGGCTCGTCCCGCCGAGCGCCAGGATCACGACGTCGGCGCCGTTCAGCTCGGCCGCCGTGGGCATGCCGGGCGGGCACACCACCTCGGCGTCCGGGAGGCTCTGCCGCAGGGCGAGGTCCAGGCCGGCGGCCGACTGCGCGGGCAGGGGCGGCACGTAGTCGCCCAGCAGGGCGGTGACGTCGCGGGCGTTCGGACCGGCGAGGACCACCTTGGTCAGTGCCTTCGGGTCGAGGGGCAGGCGGTCGCCGGCGTTGTGGAGCAGGACCAGCGACTGCCGGGCCAGGCGACGCGACAGGCCGCCGGCGGTGCCGCCGTGCGTGGTGGCACCGTGCGCGGTGACCGTGGGTGTGGTCTCCGTGAGCAGGCCGAAGCGGTGCTTGAGCGTGAGGACCCGGCGGCAGGCGGCGTCGACCAGCCCGGCCACCCGCGGGTCCGCCGCGGCGGCCCGCTCCAGCAGGGTGAAGGACTCGTCCCAGAGCGACAGATCCACGCCGGCCTCGAGCGCGGCCACGGCGGCGGCCGTCGCGTCACCCGTCATCGCGGTCAGCCGGTCCACCGCCAGGCCGTCGGCCATGACGATGCCGTCGAAGCCGCATTCGCCCCGCAGGAAGCCGGTGAGGAGGTCGGCATTGGCGCAGCACGGCACCCCGTCGATGTCGTTGTAGGCCGCCATGAACCCCAGGACCCCGGCCTCCACTCCGGCCCGGACCGCCGGCAGGTGCAGCTCGCGCAGGTCGCGAGGCCCGATGACGGCGGACTGGCCGTTGCGCCCGCCCACGGCCTCGCCCTGGCCGGCCAGATGCTTGAGCACGATCGCGACCCCGCCGTGGCCCACCGCGCCGCGATCGCCGCCCTGCATGCCGAGCACCAGCGCCCGGGTGAGCTCGGCGGCCAGCAGCGGATCCTCGCCGAAGCACTCCTCCGCCCGGCCCCAGCGCGGGTCTCTCAGCAGGTCGAGCGCGGACACCAGGGCCAGGTGCACGCCGCTCGCGGCGAGCTCGGCCGCGACGGCGGCCGCGGCCTCGGTCAGCAGTGCCGGATCCCAGCCCGCGGCCACCGCGAGGTTGGCAGGCAGCAGTGTCCCGCCGAGCGCCTGGTGCCCGTGCGGGGCCTCCTCCGACAGCAGCACTCCGATGCGGTGCCCGCCGGCCCGCGACACCTCGTCCTGGACGAGGGCGGCGACCTCGGCGCGTTCCTCCGGCCGGATCCCGTCGGCCCAGGAGCGGCCCGACCAGGCGTCGGCGCGGAAGAGTCCGTACAGAGCGCCGAGCCCGCCCCACCGGTCCAGCTCGGCGCGGGCGAGGCCGGTGAGCCGGAAACCGCCCCGAGGAGCCCGCTCGACGGCCTGCCAGCCGTAGAGGCGCTGGTTGAGCTGGCCGACCTTCTCACGCAGGGACAGTCGGGTGAGAACCCGCTCTACCTCCTCAGTGCTCGGCATGGGCGGCCATCCGGTCGAGTACCTCCTCGTCGCTGACCGAGCTGTAGAAGGTGCGGCCCGTCGGCTCGGCGTGGACGAGCCGTTCGACGCCACGCGCGCGCAGCGCGGCCGGGTCGTCCGCGGTCGTCGAGGTGACCAGGGCGGGGCGGGCGCCGGCGCGGGCGCGGCCCATCCAGGTCTCGAAGACGCCGCCGCCGGGGGAGAGCTCCGTCCGGGACACGGGGACGTCGTCGGCGCCGACGGGGACGACGACCGCTTCCCGCCGTGGGGAGGGGCGCGGCCGGTGCCGCAGCTCCGCGGCCAGTCCGGCGAAGCGCCGGCCGATCGGCTTGACCGTGCCGTCCGCGCCGATCAGGCCGAGGCTGTGTTCCAGGTCGGGGAAGTCGGCCAGCCGGCGTTCCACGTCGTGCGAGCACCACCACGTGATGCCCCACAGGGCGTCGCTGTCGGCCGCCGCCCGCACGGTCGCCTCGCAGAAGCCGGGCGCCTGGTCCTCGGTGAGGTGGTTGAGCGGCGCGCCGACCTCCTGCAGCCACACCTGGCGTGCCGGGTCGAGGGCGAAGGCGCGCGACAGCTCGATGAGGTACGCGGCGTGGGTGACGCTCTCGTACGACATCGCGCCGTACCCCTGGGCCGTGCCGTTGAAGATCCACGAGTGGATCACGCTCATCCGGCCGTGCCGGGCGGAGTGCGCGGGGGTGAAGGGATGATCGTCGGCGTACCAGACGGCGTCGTACTCGGCGTTGAGCCGGAAATGGCGCCGGTCGCGGGGGCCGTCGCCGTGCAGCGCCCGGAGCCAGGCCGTCACCTGCTCCGCGGTGGCCGGCATCGGGCTCGGGTGCAGGGCGGAGGTGAACTGGTTGACCTCGTTGCCCAGGGTCAGGCCGAGGAAGTTGGGCAGGTCGTGCAGGTGCTCGTCGAGCGCCTCCACCAGGGCGGCCTGGGCGGCGATCGCGTCGGGGTCGGTGAACATGCTGCGCCGGTGCCAGTCCGTCAGCCAGCTCGGCACGAAGTCGAAGCCCGACAGGTGTCCCTGCAGGACGTCCACGCTGGCGTCGAGGCCGGCCTCGCCGGCGAGCTCGACGACGTGACGCACGTCGTCCAGGGCGCGGCGGCGGATCAGGGTCCGGTTCGGCTGCAGAACGGGCCACAGCGGCAGGACCCGGACATGATCCAGGCCCAGCTCGGCCAGGGCCTTCATGTCGCGCCGGGTGGCCGCCCAGCCCGGATCCAGCCAGGAGTAGAACCAGTCCTGGGAAGGCGTGTAGTTGACCCCGAATCTCAGCATTTCAACCTTTCAAGCCTCCCGCTTCGAGCCCGCGGAAGAAGTAGCGCTGCAAGACGGCGAAGAACGTGACGATGGGAATCAGAGCGATGATCGTGCCGGCCGCGATGAGGCGCGGATCGTCGTAGAAGGTGCCGCGCAGGCGGTTCAGCCCGACGGTGAGGGTGTAGTTGTCCTCGTCGGACAGCACGATGAGGGGCCAGAGGAAGTCGTTCCATGAGCCGACGAAAGCGAAGATCGCCACGACGGTGATGACGCCCTTGACCTGGGGGACGGAGACGCGGATGAACCGCTGCCAGGCGTTGGCGCCGTCGACGATGGCCGCCTCCTCGAACTCGCCGGGCAGGCTGCGGAACGCGTTGCGCATCAGCAGGACGTTGAGCGCGGCCACGGTCGTCGGCAGGACCACCCCCAGCAGGGTGTTGGCCAGACCGGCCCCCCTGATCAGCAGGAACTGGGAGATCAGCACGGTCTCGGCCGGGACGAGCAGGGCCGCGACGCAGATGCCGGCCGCCACCGCGCGGCCGCGGAAGCGCAGCTTGCCCAGCGCGTAACCGGCGCAGGTGGCGCCCACCACGTTCCCGATGACGGCCATGGCGGCCACGATCAGGGAGTTGAGCAGGTAGTGCGGCACCGGGATGCGGTCGAGCACCGTCGAGAAGTTCCCCAGCGTGGGATGGCCGGGGATCAGCTCGGGCGGCCGCGTGTACAGCGCGTCGCCGGCGCCTTTGAGCGACAGCGAGACCTGCCACAGCAGGGGGCCCGCGAGCAGCACGGCCATCAGGACCAGGATCAGGTAGCGCACCACGAGGCCCGGCGAGGGACGGCGCCGCGCGGCCATCACGAGGTCCTCTGCCTGCGCTGCAGGACGAGCTGCGCGATCAGCAGCCCGCCGAGGATGACGAACATGACCAGGCTGATCGCGCCCGCGTATCCGGTACGCGCCTGCAGGCCGGTGCCCTCGCGCTGGATGAGCATGGTCATCGTGAGGTCGCCGCCGCCCACCCCGCCGGTGCCGTCGGTGAGCACGTAGATCTCGCCGAACACCCGGAAGGCCGCCACCGAGGACAGCACGCCGATGAGCCCCATCGTGGAGCGCACCCCTGGCACGGTGACGTTGAGGAAGGTCCGCACGGGGCCCGCGCCGTCCATCGCCGCCGCGTCGTAGAGGCTCGGATCGATGTTGGCCAGCGCGGCCAGGTAGATGACCATGTAGTAGCCCAGGCCCATCCACACGGTGACGAACATCGCGCTGAACAGCAGCAGCCAGCGGTCGGTGAGGAAGGGAACGGGCTCGGCGACCGCTTTGAGCGTGCCGAGCAGCTCGTTCACCAGGCCGCGCTTGTCGAGCATGTTCGTCCAGATCAGCCCGACGACGACCGGCGACATGATCACCGGCAGGTACATGGTGGTGCGGAAGAACCCCATCAGCCGCCCGGCGCCGCTCAGCAGCGAGGCGAGGACGAGCGGCAGCGCGACCATGAGCGGCACCACGCACACCGTGTAGAGAGTCGAGTTCAGCAGCGCGGTGCCGAACCGCTCATCGGCGAACATCCGCCGGAAGTTGTCCCACCCGGTGAACTCCCCGCTCCTCAGCAGGGTGGAGTCCGTGAACGCCAGCCGCAACGTGTTCAGGAACGGCACGAGGACCAGGAGCACGATGACGGCCAGCGCCGGCAGCAGGAACAGCCACGGGGTCACGCGCCACCGATGGGTGGCCGGGGCCGTGTCCTCCTGCCGGAGCCGGCGCTGATGGGCGGAGATCGTCATCCGTGCGAGGCCAGCCGCTCGTTGGAGTACTTGACGGACTCGTCCAGCGCCTGCTGCACCGTCTTCTTGCCGAGCAGGGCCTGGGCGATCTGCTCGCGGAGCGTGTCGGCGTCGGCCGAGCCGGAGAACGCCGGCGGCCACCACACGATCGCCTTCTTGACCTGGACGGCGCTCTCCAGGCGCACCTTCGTGGCGGGGGCGCCGTCGTCCTTGGTGAAGTACTCGTCGTCCATCGACCCGGCCGACGAGGGGAACACCGAGGCCTTCTTGGCGAAGGCGAGCTGGTTGGCGGCGTTGGTCACGTACTTGGCGAAGGCCGTGGCCAGGGGCTGGTTCTTGCCGGTGGCGTTCACGACGAGCGACTCGATGTACATGTTGGGCGCGGCGTTGCTGATGCGCGGCCCGATCCCGAGCGACTTGTAGATGTCGGGCGCGGTGTCCTTCAGGTCGTTGAGGGTGTACGAGCTGCCCGACAGGTACGCCAGCCGGCCGGCCTTGAACTCCTCCACCTCCTTGGTCTGGAGGTTGTTCAGCGACTCCTGGGTCAGGCCCTTGCTGGCGAACAGCTTCCTGAAGCGCTCGACGAACTCCACGCCCTTGGCGTCGTTGTAGGTGAACTTCTTGCCCGCGGCGTCCATGAGGGGCACCCCGTACTCGCCGAACATCTCGATGACGGGCATCCGGGCGAGCATCGACACGTCCGAGCAGTTCTTGGCCATGGTCTCGGCCTGGTTGAAGAGCTCGTCGTACGTGGCGGGCAGCTTGGCCGGGTCCAGGCCGCACTTCTTGAACAGCGCCGTGTTGAAGAACGACGGCCCGGTGTTCAGGTACCACGGGTAGCCGTAGGTCCCTCCGCCCAGACCGCTGAACGTCATCGCCTGCCACGCCTTGTCCAGGTACAGGCTCTTGGCCTGGGGGTCGGCCTTGGCCAGGTCGAGCAGGACACCCGCCTGGGCCAGGGTGTAGGCGGCCTCGGGCCCCATGTCCACGACGTCCGGGAGCGCCCCCGCCGCGGCGTCGGCCGACAGCTTGTCCTGGTAGCCCTCGGCGGGCTGGTCCACCCAGGTGATCTTCGTGCCCGGGTGCTCCTTCTCGAAGGCCGCGATCAGGTCGGTGAAGTAGGGCGTGAACTTCTCGTTCTTCAGGTTCCACGTCTGGAACTTGATCGTCCCCGACAGCGCCCCGCCCGAGGCCTGCGGCGTCGGATCACCGCCACACCCGGACAGCAGCAGCGATCCCAGGGCGAGGGCCGCGACGCAGGTCCATTTTCTCATTGGACGTCCTCCTTGAGTGATGCATGAGTGGCGATCCGCAGGGTCGCCACCTGGAAGGGGCCGAGATCCAGCCGGGCCTCGCTCGCCGGACGGCGCCCCCCGGCCAGGGCCACGGGCAGGTCCCCGTCGCCGCCGATCTCCCGTTCGAGCAGGTCGGTCTCCCACACGACGGCTCCCGTGCCGAGCTCCTCGCGGCAGTGCAGCCGTGCGCTCGCCCGTGCTCCCTGGGTCTCGTACACCCGTACGACGAGGTCCCCGGAGCCGTCGTCGGCCTGCTTCACCCAGTCGACGAGCGCATGCCCGGTGAGGAGCTCCAGCCGCACCAGCGGCGCAGAAAGCCCGGCGATGCCGGGCGCGTTGAACGCGTGGGCGGCCTCGACCGCGGCGGGCACGTCCGCGCCGGGCAGCACCGCCCAGCGGAAGGCATGCGTGCCCACGTCGGCCTGCGGATCGGGGAAGCGCGCACCCCGGAGCAGGGACAGCCGGACGACGGTGGAGTCGCCGTCGGCGCGGGCGTCGGCGCCGTACATCGAGTCGTTGACGATCGCGACGCCGAAATCCCCGTCGGCCACCTGCACGTAGCGGTGCATCGCGGCCTCGAACATCGCCTCCTCGTCCACGGTGTTCGTGAGCAGCGGCCGTTCCACGTACCCGTACTGCGTCTCGAACCGCGCGGTGCGCGCCATGACCCGCACCGGCACGGCGACCTTCAGCAGGCGCTCGCGTTCCTGCCAGTCGACGGCGCACTCGGTCTCGAACCGCCCGGTGCCGGCCCGCAACCACATGGTCAGCGTGATCGTCGACGTGCCCGCCCGCCGGACCACCTCCACGCCGGCGTCGGGCCCGCTGCGGATCACCCTGCGGCTCGTGACCTGGTCGAGGACCTGGGGGTGGCGCAGCACGTGCCGGTCCACGTCCCAGGCGTCCCAGCGCACCGGCTCGTCGCGGAAGAGCTGCAGCTCGTTGAGGCGCCGTCCGGGCGGGACGACCTCCCGGCCGTTGCGCACGTCGAACAGCGAGGTGACGTGGCCGTCGTCGCCGATCACGACGCGTAGCAGGCCGTCCTCCAGTACGGTGCCGCCGTCGCCGGCCTCGGCGACGGCCGCGCCCGGTTCCGCCGCGGGCTCGGCGGGTCCGGCCAGTTCGCCGCCCAGCGCCGCGCCGGCCTGCTTGATCAGGTCGTGCAGCCGTTCCTCGACCGCCCGGTAGGTGTCGCGGGCCTCGCGGTGCACCCAGCTGATCGAGGTGCCCGGGAGGATGTCGTGGAACTGGTGCAGCAGTACGGTGCGCCAGATCTCGTCGAGGTCCGCGCGCGGATAGGGCGCGCCGCGCAGCGCGCTCGCCGCCGCGCTGAGCTGTTCCGCCGCCCGCAGCAGCGACTCGCAGCGCCGGTTGTGCCGTTTCATGGCCGCCTGCGAGGTCAGGGTGCCCCGGTGCAGCTCCAGATAGAGCTCGCCACGGTAGACCGGCTGCAGCGGCCCGGCGTCCCGCAGCTCGGCCTCGGCCTCCTGGAAGAACTCCGCCGGAGCCCTGGAGAGCACGCGGGGCGCGCCCTCCAGATCGGCGAAGCGGCGCAGCCGCCCGGCCATCTCCCGGGTGGGGCCGCCGCCTCCGTCGCCGTACCCGTAGGGCAGCAGCGAGTGGGAGGCGATCGCCTTGTCCTTGAACGTGGCGACGGCGTGGTGGAGCTCGCGGGCGGTCACCTCGGCGGCGTACGTCTCCGCGGGCGGGAAGTGGGTGAAGATGCGCGTGCCGTCGATGCCCTCCCACCAGAAGGAGTGGTGCGGGAAGACCGTGCTGTCGTTCCAGGAGATCTTCTGGGTCAGGAACCAGCGGGACCCGGCCCTGCGGGCCAGCTGCGGCAGGGCGCCCGAGTAGCCGAAGGAGTCGGGCAACCACACCTCGCGCGGCTCCCGGCCGAACCGGCTGAGGAAGTACCTCTTGCCGTAGGTCAGCTGGCGCACCATCGACTCGCCGGTGGGGATGACGCCGTCCGCCTCGACCCACATGCCTCCGACGGGCACGAACCGGCCCTGCTCGACGTAGTGCCGCACGCGGGCGAACAGCTGCGGGTAGTGCTCTTCGAGCCAGCTGAAGTGCTGTGCCGCCGACATCGTGTACACCAGGTCGGGGTCGGCGTCGAGGAGGGCGAGCGCGTTGGAGACCGTTCGGGCGAGCTTGCGTACCGTCTCGCGCAGCGGCCACAGCCACGCCGTGTCCATGTGAGCGTGCCCGACGGCCGTGATCCGGTGGGCGCTGGCGTACGCGGGCGTGGCCAGGAGCGGCGCGAGGACGGCGCGCGCCCGCCGGGCGCTCGCCTCGGCGTCCGCCTCGTCGTAGACGTCCAGGGCCTCTTCGATCGCGCGCAGCAGCCGCCAGTGACGCGGCTCGTCCGCGCTCAGCTCGGCGGCCAGGCCGCCGAGCACGTCCAGGTCGCAGGCGAGCGCGTGGATCCCGGGCGAGAACGCGGCGATCTCCGCGCGGCGCAGCCGGAACTGCTCGAACGGCTCCTCCGCCCCCTTCTCGCCGTGCTCGGTGACGACGAAGGGAGGCAGCCCGAGCAGCAGGGGATTCGCCGCCGCCTCGACGTGGAGCAGGAACGCGCCGTCGGCGTCGAGCAGGCCCGGGACGGCTCCGTCGCCCCGTAACCGGATGTCGGACTGGCGGGGGTGCAGGCCCTTGACGATCGTGCCGTCCGGGGTGAAGACCAGGCCCTCGCAATGACCGCCCACGGAGTGGTCGAACCAGCCCAGGTCCAGCACGAGGTCGACCGGTCCTGCCCGCCCCGGGTCCACCGTGCCGCGGATCCGGAACCAGGTCGTGGCCCAGGCCTCACCCCAGGCGGCGCCCAAGGGGAAGGGGCGGTAGTCAGGGGTGGTGCGGCCGGTGTCGGCGCCGAGCCCGAGGGCATGGCGCGCACTCACCGGCTCCCCGTCATCCGGGACCGTCCATGCCTCGACCTCGACGCCGCCCAGACGGGTGTGCAGCCGGGGCATGATCCGTTCTCGCCGTACGCGGCTCAGCCTCTCGAGCGTGCGGCTGAGGTGGTTGTGCATGTCGTACCTCTCCGTAGCGGAGATAACACAATGGGCCTAATACGTTTTAGTACGTTAAGATCAGCAAACGACCGCAGACTAATACGTTTTAGGTCCTGTGGTCACCCGGGGAAATCATCAAGTTTGCATAACGACGGTTGTCCGCATGGAGGAGCGATGCCGCCGAACGACCAGGTTCCGCCTCAGGACCCGGCCGACTCGCCGGGACCTCCTGAGTCCTCGGCGGACACCGCGCCTGCCCGGCTGAGGAGCACCGACATCGCGCGGCTGGCGGGTGTCTCCGTGTCGGCGGTCTCGCTGGCGTTCAACGCGCGCCCCGGCATCAGCGACGCGACGCGCAAGCGCATCCTCGATGTCGCCGCGGAGCTCAACTGGCGCCCGCACCGGGCGGCGCGTGCCCTCAAGGGGGCCAACAGCGACGTGGTCGGCATCGTCATCGCGCGTCCGGCCCGCACGCTGGGCGTCGAGCCGTTCTTCGCCCATGTCCTGTCCGGCCTGCAGTCCCGCCTGTCCAACGCGGGAATCGCGACACAGCTCCTCATTGTCGAGGACACCCAGGCGGAGATGGAGGTCTACCGCCGCTGGGCCGCCGAGAACCGGGTCGACGGGCTCGTGCTGCTCGACCTCGCCGTCGACGACGTCCGGCCGCAGCTCGTCGCCGACCTGCGCGTCCCCGCCGTCATCCTGGGCGGCCACGGGGCCCCCTTGCCGCTGAGCAGCGTCTGGGTCGACGACCACGCGGCCATGACACGCATCCTGGAGTACCTCACCGGGCTCGGCCACCGCTTCATCGGCCATGTCAGCGGGATCCCCTCCTACCAGCACACGCGGCGCCGCATGCGGGCCATCGGCGACGCGCGGGAGACGCTCGGCATCGACATCGCCAGCGTGGCGACCGACTACTCCGACACCCAGGGCGCGTCGGCCACCCGCCGCCTGCTGGAGGCGAGCCCGCGGTGCACGGCGATCATCTACGACAGCGACGTCATGGCCGCGGCGGGCCTGGGCGTGGCCACCGAGATGGCCGTGTCGGTCCCCGGTGAGGTGTCCATCGTGTCCTTCGACGACTCCATCCTCACGCAGCTGCCGCATCCGCCGATCACCGCCCTGACGCGCGACACGTACGCGCTCGGCATGCTGACGGCGACCGAGCTGCTCCACGTGCTGGCCGAGCGTCCGGAGCCCCGGGCGGTGCAGGCTCCCACTCCCGAGCTCGTCGTCCGCGGCAGCACCGCCCCGCCGGGCGCCTGATCGCTGCCCGTACGCAGCTGCGTGGTCAGGCGGTGACCTGGTCGAGGAGCTCCAGCAGGTGGTGGTACGGCCGGCCGGTGGCGCGGGTCAGGCCGAGCTCGCAGGTGCGGTTGAGCGAGGCGTGCGCGGCGAAGTCCCCGGCTGCCACGGACGCGGCCTCGGCCCGGGTGGCCGAGGCGGTCAGCTCCGGATGCAGCAGGCCGCGGTCGCCGGCGAAGGCGCAGCACTGCCAGCCGTCGGGGACCACGACCTGCTCGGCGACGGCCTCGGCGATCCGCGTGACGGCGGCGTCCAGCCCGAGACGGGTGGCGGAGCAGGTGGGATGCAGGGCAAGGGAGGGCAGGCGGCGGGCGTCCGGCAGGCGGGGCAGGATGTGCTCCGCCGTGAAGGCGACCGCGTCGGCCACCTCGAGGTCGGGGACGAGGCGGTCGAAGCCCTCGGTGCAGGAGGCGGCGTCGCTGACGATCGGGAGGCGGCCGCCGTCGGTGGCCGCCAGCAGGCTCTCGCGGACGCGGTGGCCCATGGCCTCGTAGCCGTCGGTGTAGCCCTTCGACGACCAGGGCGTGCCGCAGCACAGGCTCCCGATCCCCTCCGGGACGTGCAGCCGCAGGCCGGCGCGCTCGGCCAGGCGGCGGAACGCGGTCATGACGCCTGGGCCGCCGTCGGCGGGGGCGAACAGCGTGTTCAGGCAGGACGGGACGTAGACGGCGTCGGCACCGGCGGCCGGGGCGGGGCGGCGGCGGGTGCCGCCGCGGGGCAGGTCGCGGGTCCACTGGGGGACCGTGTCGGGGCCGGCGACGGCGCGGGCGGCTCGGCCGGCGCCCTCGGCCAGCCGGGGCGGGGCCGCGGCCGCGGTGTCCAGGGCCAGGTTCATCGCCCGGGTGACCCCGTCCCAGTGGCGGGCGGCCGTCTTCCAGCCCTTCTGCGCCAGGCTCCCGTGCCGCTCGGCGCGCAGGCGTTTGGTCAGGTCGCCGGTGTTGATGAGGACGGGGCAGGCGGTGGCGCACATGCCGTCCACGGCGCAGGTGTCGACCGCGTCGTAGCCGTACTCCTCCGCCAGCCGCCGGGCGAGCGCGTGGTCGCCGGCCTCCTGGGCGGCGGCCAGCTCGCGGCGGAGCACGATGCGCTGGCGCGGGGTGGTGGTGAGGTCACGGCTGGGGCAGACGGGCTCGCAGTAGCCGCACTCGACGCACCGGTCGACCTCGGGCTCGACGGTGACGACCGCCTTGAGGTCGCGCAGGTGCGCGTTCGGGTCGTCGGTGAGGACGACGCCGGGGTTGAGCGTGCCCGCGGGGTCGCACAGGCGCTTGACCTCGCGCATCACCTCGTACAGCTCGTCGCCGTACTGGCGGCGGACGAAGGGGGCCATGACGCGGCCGGTGCCGTGCTCGGCCTTGAGCGTGCCGCCCCGGTCGAGGACGGCCTCGACCATGTCCTCGGTGAAGTCGGCGTAGCGCTGCAGGTCCGTGTCGAAGCGCTCGTTGAGCATGAAGTGCAGGTTGCCGTCCTTGGCGTGGCCGAAGATGACGCTGCGCTCGTACCGGTGCTTGGCGAACAGGCCGGTCAGCTCGTCGCAGAGGCCGGCCAGGGCGGGCACCGGCACGGCGACGTCCTCCAGGAGGGCGGTGGTGCCGCTGGGGCGGGCGCCGGCGACGGAGGCGTACAGGCCCTTGCGGATGTGCCACAGCGCGGCCCGGCCGCCGGCGTCCCTGCTGAGGCGGGCCGGGGCGGCCAGCGCCAGCCCGGGGAACAGCTGCTCGGCGGCGCGTTCGCGCTCAGCGAGCAGGTCTGCGCCGGATTCCTGCCACTCCACCAGGAGCGCGGCGTGCTCGGCCACGGTGAGCGTACGCAGGACGTCGTCGGCCTTCGGGTCGGTCTGGGCCACGCGCAGGGACTCGGCGTCCAGCAGCTCGACGGCGGCGGGCTCGGCGGCGACCAGCTCGGGCATCGCCGCCATCGCCTGGCGCAGGGTGGGGAAGACGAGCAGCCCGGTGGCGGCCAGGGGATGGGCGGGGACCGTGCGCAGCACCGCTTCGGCGACGAAGCCCAGCGTGCCCTCGCTGCCGATGATCAGGTGGGCGAGGATCTGCGCGGGGGAGTCGTGGTCGAGGAAGCTGTTGAGGCCGTAGCCCATGGTGTTCTTGAGCGAGAACTGGGCGGTGACGCGGCGCACCGAGTCGGGGTTGCCGCGCACGCGGTCGCGCAGCCGTTCCAGGCCCGCGGCGAGGTCGGGCTCCAGGGCGCGCAGCCGTTCCTCGGCGTCAGGGGCGCCGGTGTCGATCACGGTGCCGCTGGGCAGCACCAAGGTCATCGACTCCAGCGTCCGGTACGTGTTGGCGTGCGTGCCGCAGGTCATGCCGCTGGAGTTGTTCGCGACGACCCCGCCGATCGTGCACGCCGACTCGCTGGCCGGGTCCGGCCCCAGCTTGCGGCCGTACGCGGCGAGCCGGGCGTTGACCTGCCGCAGCACCGCGCCCGGTTGTACGCGCACCCGCGCGCCGTCGTCGAGCACCTCGATGCCGCGGAAGTGCCGGCGGGTGTCGACCAGCAGGTGCTCGCTCACGCCCTGCCCGCTCAGGCTGGTGCCGCCCGAGCGGAAGGTCAGCGGCAGGCCGGCGCGCAGCAACGCCGCCACCTGCTCGGCGCTCTCGGGCACCAGCACGGCCTGCGGGGTGAGCAGGTAGTGCGAGGCGTCGTGCGCCATGCCGAGCCGGTCGCTCGCCCGCGTGCGGGCGATGCCGGGCACGGCGGCCTCCACCGCCCTGAGGACGGCGGCGTCGGGCGTGCTCAGCCGCCGCGATTCAAGATCAGTCACGCTGGTGCTCCCGGGACATACCGGCCGAACCGCCCAGAATACCCAGGGCGGCGACGTCCTCACGCCAGACCGAGGCCGGCGAGCTGAGCCCGGCTGGTCACGTTGAGCTTGGGGAAGGCCCGAGGCACTGCTGATCGTGGCCGTGGGCGTGATCCTCGCCGCCGTCGCCACCGCGCTCGGACTGCTCGGACTGTACGCGGCGCTGCTGCAGCTGACCGGCCCGGTCGCGGTGGACGTGCCCTGGCAACCGGTCATCGGGGTGATCGCCCTCTGCTGCGTGCTCGCGGTGCTGGCGGCCGTACTGCCCGCCGGCCGGGTCAAGGCGGTGGCGATCCCCCGGTGACGAGGGGCGGTTGTCAATCGGTGGACGGCCCGGCCTCGACGATGATCTTTGATGCGCTAGTGTACCCCTCCAAGGAGATCATTTTCCTGCCGCGCAAGATCCATGCGGTATCCATGCGCGCGGCTGCCACTGTGTTGCCACATCCCACCTCAGAGATTGGCTGATGCACCGATGAGGCCACGACTCAAAGGCATCTCCTGGGAGCGGGTCGGGGACAAGCTGCGGCTGGTCTATGACCCACGCGACCAGCTGATCCTGACCGACCCCGACGGGACGGTGGAGAAGCTCGTGGGCCTGCTCAGCGAGGGCGGCAGGACCGTCGCCGAGATCGCGGACGAGCTGTCGCTGGACGTGGCCGACGTACGGGACGCCGTCGCGGCGTTCGACGCGGAGCGGCTGCTGGAGGACGGCGACCGCCTCGACCGGCTGGAGCCTGCCGCCGCCGAGCGGTACTTCAGCAACCTGGCCTTCTTCGAGTCGTTCAGCAGCCTCGACCGCAGCCGGGAGGACCTGCAGCGCCGCCTGCGCGAGTCACACGTCCTGGTGCTCGGCACCGGCGGCCTCAACTCCAACACCATCCCGCACCTCGCCGGGCTCGGCGTCGGCGCGATGACGCTGCTCGACCGGGACACCGTGGAACCGCGCAACTTCGCCCGGCAGTACCTCTACCGAGTGGACGACGTCGGCGCGCGCAAGGTCGAGCGCGCCGCGGCGTGGGTGCGGGCCTTCGACCCCGCCATCCAGGTCGAGTGGGTCGAGGCCGACGTCGCCGGACCGGAGCAGCTCGCCGAGCTCATCCGTCGGGTCCGGCCTGACGTGGTCGCCTCCGGCATCGACCGGCCGAACAAGATCGACCTCTGGGTCAACGAGGCATGCGTACGCAACGGCGTGCCGTTCGTCCGCGGCGGCATGTCGGTGACCACCGGGACGGTCTGGTCGGTGAACCCGGGCGTCAGCGCGTGCCGCGCCTGCGTACCCGCCGATCCCTCGAACCCGGACGACTTCGCCGACCCCGACGATCCGGCCATCGCCGACGCCATCGCCGCCACCCGCCTGTTCGTCAGCAGGCCGCAGCCCAACCGCGGGATCGGGCCGGTCGCCGGCCTGCTCGGGGCATTCGGCGCCTTCGAGGTGCTGCGCTACCTGACTGATTTCGAGCCACCGGCGTACGCCGGTCGGCCACTCGCCATCGACTTCGCGCACGGCTGTGCGACCAGTCAGACCGAGTGGCCGCGCGACCCCGGATGTTCGGTATGCGGAGGGAGGTGATCATCGTGAAGATCGAGATCGTGCGAGTCGAGAACGCCAGGCTCACGTCGCTCGTCTACCCCGATTCCTGAGAATCGGCCTCGGGGCCGCACTCCTGCCTGATCGGGGTGCGGCCCCTTCCCTGCTTTCCTGCCGACCACGGAGAGAAGAATGGCCACGTCCCTGGATGAGGAGCTGCGCGAGCGGGCCGCCCGGCTGACGGTCGCCTTCGACGGCGAGGCATGGATTCTCGGCCGCCCCGAGCTGGGCGTTTTCGTCGCGGTGCCGGAACCGGGCGCGGTCTTCGTCACCGCGCTCCAGGAGACCGGCTCGCTCGACGAGGCCACCGCGCGGGCCAGCGAGGTCGCGGGCGAGCAGGTGGACGGTACGGACTTCGTCGACGGGCTCACCGCCGCGGGGCTGCTCGACCCGCCGGCCGAGGCGGGTGGAGCGCGCGGGCAGATCAAATGGATCGAAGGGGTCAGTCCCCGATCGGCGGCCCGGCTGTTCGGGCCCGCCGCCTGGTCGTGTTACGGGGCCGCCGCCGTCTTCGCCGTCGCCCTCCTGCTGATCCGGCCCGATCTGCGTCCCTCCTGGGATGACGCCTGGTTCCTGCCAAGCCCCGGCCTGTCCGTGCTGGGCTGGCTGCTGTTCAGCATCGTGTTCGGCGCCCTGCACGAGGCGTGGCACTGGCTCGCGGGACGGGCGATCGGCGTGCCGGCGATCTTCCGGGTCAGCTATCGGGGCATATACGTCGTCTTCGAGACCGATCTCACCCAGATCGTCACGGTGCCGCGCAACCGCCGCCACGGGGTCTACCTGGCCGGTATGGCCATCGACACCGTGGTCCTGGCGGTCGCGCTGGGACTGCGGCTGCTCGACCCGCCCGGCCCCCTCGACGATCTCCTCGCCGGCGTGGTGCTCTCCCAGGTCATCGCCATCATCTGGCAGTGGGCCGCCCTGCCGCTGCGCAGCGACTCGTACGCGCTGCTCGCGAACGCGCTGCGCTGCCACAACCTCTACCGGACGACCTGGCTGACCGCCAAGGCCACGCTGTTCCGGCTCACCCAGGCCGAGCAGGCCGAGCTGGCCGAGATGAGCGCGCGCGATCGCCAGGTCGGCCGGTGGTTCATGGTGCCGTACGTCGCGGGGATCGCGGCCATGGTCTGGATGTTCGTCACGGGCGTGCTGCCGCTGGTCGTCTCGCTGGGGAGCTGGGGCCTGACGCAGCTCGGTGGCAGCGCGATCGGCTCGGCGGGGTTCTGGGAGGCGCTCGCCGTGGCCGCGTACATCGTCGTGCAGCTGGCTCTGCCGCCGCTGCTGGCCCTTCGCGAGCGCCGCCTGCGCCGGGCCGGCGAGCTCCTCTGAGGCGCCGCGCCGTCATGTCGGCTGCTCGTAGCCGTGTGCGTGCGGGGACCTCGGCCGCGGGCGGGCCGCATCAGTCGCCGAGCAGCCCGAGCACGGCGTTGACAGCCGGGGTCACGGTGCGGACCAGCGCATGGGTGTTGCGGGTGATCCCGATCGTGGAGATCGGGCGGAGCACGACGCCGTCGGGCACGCCGACCACCGTGGCGACCAGTTCGGGGACCAGGGCGGCGCCCAGACCTTCGCGGACCATGCGGAGGGCGAGCGCGTAGTCGTCGGCCGTGTGGATGACGTTCGGGCGGAAGCCCGCCAGCGCGCAGGCGCGGTTGAGCATCTCGTGGTCGGTGGTGCCCTGGGAGCCCGCTGTCCATGACTCCTCGCGCAGCAGGCGCAGATCCACCGCGCCGTTCGCGGCCGGGTGGCCCACGGGAAGGGCGATCATGATGGGCTCGACGCCCAGGGGCCGCCGGGAGACTCCGGGCGGAGGGTCCTCGGGGATCAGGCTGTAGGTGAAGGTGATCCCGAGGTCGCAGTCGCCGTCGCGGAGCGCCTCGACCGCCTCCCGGGGCTCGAGCTCGTACACGATCACGTGGAGGCCGGGATGGCGGGTTCTGGCGGCGGCTATCGCGGGCAGCAGGCGGTGGACCGCGGCCGTGGCGAAACAGGCCACCCGGACGGGCCCTCTGGGGGTCGCGGCCGAGCGGAGGTCTTCTTCCGCGGCGTCCAGCGCGTTCAGGACGATGTGCGCGTGCCGGACGAGGCGCTGCCCTTCGGCCGTGAGGCGGACGCGGCGCCCGGCACGCTCGAACAACGGCACCTTGGCCTCACGTTCCAGGGTGGCGAGCTGCTGCGAGACGGCGGACGAGGTCATGCCGCAGACCTCACCCACGGCGGTCATCGTGCCGTGCTCGGCGAACTCGCGCAGGAGACGGAGCCGGGTGGGATCCAGCATCAAGAAATCCTTATAGATCAGTGGAGAAATACTAAGTGGACGTTGCCGATTGGACCACGCGACACTGATGCCCGGCCACCAGAAATCGATGCGAGGAGGGCAAGATGCTGACTGTCGTTGAGGTCCCGCAGTGGCAGGGCTCGCTGTCACCCACGGCGCCCAAACTGGTCGAAGGCGCCGCCCGGCTGGCCGCGATGGTTCCTGACGCCGAGCACATACGGGTGGACACCGGCGCCACCCTGGCCGAGACCGCCGATCGGGTCCGGCGGGCGCTCCCGCACGACGGCTTCGTCGTCACGGTCGGCGGGGACTGCGGCGTCGAGCTCGAACCGGTCGCGGCCGCGCTGCGCCGCTACGGCGACCGCCTGAACCTCGTGTGGTTCGACGCCCACGGCGACATGAACAGCCCCGACACGTCCCCGTCGGGCGCCTTCCACGGCATGATCCTGCGCACTCTCCAGGGCGAGGGCCCGCCCGACCTGGTGCCGTCACCGGCGCTGCGCCCGGACCAGGTCGCCCTGGCCGGAACGCGTTGCCTGGATCCCGCCGAGGCCGACTACATCGAGCGGGCAGGCATCGGCGGCCTGTCCAGCATCGACGAGAACGCGGTCCTCTACATCCACGTAGACCTTGACGTCCTGGACGGCATCACATCGGTCGGCTACCCGGAACCCGACGGCCTGTCGGCGCAGGCGCTGACCGAGGCGGTCGCCGGCCTGGCCGCCCGGCACGAGATCGTCGGCCTGGGCATCACCGAATACGCGCCCTCGGACCCGCGGGACGAGGAGATGCTCAGGAAGCTGGTCCCCGAACTCGTCCGGTTGTGCGGCCCCGCTGCGTCGCCATGACGATGCGGCGCCGCAGTTCCTCCGGGGTTTTCGTCGTCGCGGGTGAGGCCGTCCTGTGATACCTTCGGCGTCGTCGTGCACCGCTGCTACTCGAGGAGGTGAGACCGATCAACGCTGTGACAGGTCGGGGCTCCCTCCCTTGCATGGCCTAGGGAGCGCCCGCAGAAGGCATCCCGAAAGGCCTGAAACGCTATGCGCTTCACGTCCCAGACGTCGTCGGACGGCGTCACCGAACAGCTCTTCACCCTCGGCGAGACCCCCGGTGTGCTGTGGACACCGGAAGGCGCCCTCGGCACTCGTCCCGTGATCCTGATGGGACACGGCGGCGGGCAACACAAGAAGGCCCCCGGCGTCCTGGCCCGCGCGCGCCGTTTCGCCGCCGAGGGCGGTTTCGCGGTCGTCGCGATCGACGTGCCCAACCACGGCGAGCGGCCGAAAGACGAGGCGTTCAACCAGCTCGTGACCGAGATGCGGGCCGGTGCGGCCGCAGGCGAGGATCCGGCTCCGCTGATCGACGCCATGCACGACCTCCTGGCCGGGCAGACCGTCGCGGAATGGCAGGCGGTCCTGACCGCGGTCCAGCGACTCGACCATGTCGGCGCCGGTCCGGTCGGCTACTGGGGTGTGTCGATGGGCTGCGGGCTCGGTGTCCCGTTCGTCGCCGCAGAACCCCGAGTCGGCGCCGCGGTGCTGGGCCTGCTCGGGTCGCCCGTGCTGGCCGGGACCGCCGCGCGGATCACCGTGCCGGTGCAGTTCCTGGTCCAGTGGGACGACGAGCGGGTGCCGCGGGCCGATAGCCTGGCGTTGTTCGACGCCCTGGCCTCACCAGGCAAGACGCTGCACGCCAACCCCGGCAAGCACGGGGAGATCCCCGCGTTTGAAACGGACAGCTCGCTGCGGTTCTTCACCAGGCATCTCGGCCAGGACGCGCCTGTGCCTGCGTGATTTGCGGCGGGAGCCCTGAACCTCGGGCTCACACCGCCGTTGCTTGACCGACGCGATCGCGCACGGCGTGCTCAATGGCATGGAGCACGCCGTGAAGCGCCGTCGCGCAAAGGGTCTCTTTTATGCGACTGGCCCACCGGGTCGGGACATTTCCCGCTATGGTGCCGAAGATCCCATACGGCTGTCACAGGAGTCCCATGCCGCGCGTCGAACCCCTACGGGAAGGCGACCCCACTGCCGTGGGGCCCTACCGCCTGTTCGGGCGTCTGGGCGCGGGCGGCCAGGGAGTGGTCTACCTGAGCCAGGGGCCCGACGGCCGGCCGGTCGCGGTCAAGGTGCTGCGCGAGGCACTCGCCGACGAGCGCTTCGCCAAGGAGGTCGAGGCGGCGCGCCGGGTGGAGCCGTTCTGCATCGCCCAGGTGCTCGATGCCTCGCTGGGCGGCCGGCCGTACATCGTGACCGAGTACGTCGAGGGGCCTTCGCTTCAGCAGGCCGGCCGCCATGTCGGGGCTGACCTGCAGCGGCTCGCGGTGGCCACCGCGACCGCGCTGGCGGCCATCCATCAGGCGGGCATCGTCCATCGCGACTTCAAACCCGCCAACGTGCTGCTCGGACCGGGCGGGCCCCGGGTCATCGACTTCGGGATCTCCCGGTCTGTCGAAGCGGGGCCGACGGCTGCCAGCAGCATCGTGGGGACGCCCGCGTACATGGCGCCGGAGCAGCTCGCCGGCGAGCGGATCGGGCCGGCCGTCGACGTGTTCGCGTGGGCGTCGGTGATGGTGTTCGCGGCCACCGGGGCGCCCCCGTTCGGCGACGACTCGCTGCCCGCGGTGATCAATCGGATCCTGCACAACGAGCCGCAGGTCGGCGACCTGCCGCAGCCGTTGCGCGCGATCGTCCTGGGGTGCCTGGCCAAGGATCCGGCGCGCCGGCCGGCCATGCGGGACGTGTTGCTGCAGCTGCTGGGCGGACAGGCTCCGGGACATCCGGACGGCGCCGGGTCCACTGTTCCGGGGCGGCGACCGCGGGGGAGCAGGACGGCGCTCGTCGCGTGCGTCTCGGGCCTGGGGGCGCTGGCGGTCGCGGGCGCCGTCGTCTGGGGGGCCACGAGTGTCTGGGGCCTCCCGCTGGCGCGACCGAGTACGCAGCCACTGTCGCTCACCTCCGCCGGGACGCCGACCTCGGCGAAGGCGCCGACCCCGACGAGCTCGACGAGAACGAGCCGGCCCCCGAAAAAGACCAAGAGCCCGTCCCCGGCGAAACCGGTGACCACGCCGACCACGAAACCGACCACGAGGCCGACCACGAGGCCCACCGTCAAGCCGACGCAGTCCACTCCCAAACCGGCGACCTCGTCGGTGAAGCCCTCATCCGGCGGCGGTTCTCTGCGGATCGTGCGGGTATGGGTCATCGGTCCCAGACACGCCGACTCCCCGGACTGCCTGTTCGGCCAGAGCAACACCTTCGGCATGGTCGAGGGGACCAAACTGGGCACCACGTTCCGATACGAGTGGCTCCTGAACGGGCGGGTGGTGCAGCGCTCTGAGGGCGTCATCGCCGACTCCCACACCCGGCAGGTCATCGGCCCGCTCGTGAAGCCTGACGGCTCCCACAAGGTCACCCTCCGCCTCACCTCGCCCGCGACCGTGTCGAAGACGCTCTCCTTCACCATCTGCCCGGACGGGAGCGAGTGATGAACCCGCTCCTGCCAGAAGACCCCCAGGCCGTGGGCCCCTACCGGCTGCTCGGGCGTCTGGGCGTGGGCGGCCAGGGGGTGGTCTACCTGGGCCAGCGTCCCGACGGGCGGCGGGTCGCGGTGAAGGTGCTGGAGGACGGCCTGGCCGGCGATCACCGCTTCGCCAAGGAGATCGACGCGGCGCGCCGGGTGGAGCCGTTCTGCATCGCCCAGGTGCTCGATGCCTCGCTGAGCGGCCGGCCGTACATCGTGACCGAGTACGTCGAGGGGCCTTCGCTCCAGGAGGCCGGCCGCCACGTCGGGGCTGACCTGCAGCGGCTCGCGGTGGCGACCGCGACCGCGCTGGCGGCCATCCACCGGGCCGGGGTGGTGCATCGCGACTTCAAACCCGCCAATGTGCTGCTCGGGAGGGACGGGCCGCGGGTCATCGACTTCGGCATCGCCCGCGCGGCCGGCCAGTCGCTGACCGTGACGAGCAGCATCGTCGGCACGCCCGCCTACATGGCGCCCGAGCAGCTGGCAGGCGCGCCGCTCGGTCCCGCGGTGGACGTCTTCGCCTGGGCGTCGGTGATGGTGTTCGCCGCGACGGGAAGTCCGCCGTTCGGCAACGACTCGCTGCCCGCGGTGATCCGCCGCATCCTGCACGACGAGCCGTACCTGGGCGACCTTCCGGCTCCACTGCGCCCGATCGTGCTGGCCTGCCTGGCCAAGGACCCCGCCGCCCGGCCCGCCATGCAGGACGTCCTGCTCCGGCTCATCGGCGCCCCGCCCGTCGGCACGGCAGGCGACGTGGCGGGTCACCGAGGCGGTGCGGCAGGCGGCATGACGGGCCGTCAAGATGGAACGGCGGGTCATGCCGCGCGTCGCCCCCGCTGGAAGGCGTTGCTGGTGGGCACCGGGGCACTGGCGGTGTCCGCCGCCCTGGTGGTCGGGGCGATCATGTGGATGCCCGGCACGGCGACGACGGCCGCACCCGCCAGCTCGGCCATGACGCAGAGCGCCGGCACGGCACCCAGTACGCCGGCCAACAAACAGGGCACCGACAAGCCACCCAGCACGCCGGCCAAGAAGACGCGCCCCACCAGGACCGGCAGCCCGAGGCCCACCGTCTCCCGCACCCGGCCGACACCCGAACCCACGACCTCCCCGCGGAGGACCACCACGACGAAGGCGGCTACGGCGACCGTACGCCTGGCGTCGTTGACGCTGGAGGGTCAGCAGACCGGGAACAACTGCTGGTCGCCCAGCCTCTTCCCCGTCGCCCTGCTCAAGGGCCCGTCGGGCAGGCAGGTCGAGTACGGCTACCGCTGGGTCGTGGACGGCCAGGACGAGGGATGGAAGACCGACTGGGTGACCGGTACGACCAAGAACCGGCGCAACCCCTTCGGCGCCTTCGAGCCGGGCCGGCACACGATCATCTTCCGCCTGCTGACCCCGTCGAAGGCCACCAGGAGCGTGTCGTTCACGGTGTGCGAGCGGTACTCCTGAGAAGAAGGCCATAGGTGTTAGAGGCTAACATCATGTTAGTCTCTAACATCATGGGCAAGGAAGTGACGAGCCTGCGTGAGCGTCAGCGCCTGATGACGCGGCGGACGATTCAGCAGCACGCGATGCGCCTGTTCCTTGAGCGGGGCTACGACGAGACGACGGTGAACGATGTCGCACGGGCGGCAGGTGTGTCGTCGATGACCGTTTACCGCCACTTTCCAACCAAGGAAGATCTCGTGCTCAGCGATGAGTACGACCCGCTGATCGTGCAGCGGATCGCGGCACGGCCGGCTGACGAACCGCTGATGCGACGCATCGGCGCAACCTTGGTGGAGGAAGTCGGCAAGGTGGTGAGCGATGACGAGAGTTTCGAACACGGTGTCGTCGCCCCTGCGGGGAAGGAACTGCTCTTGGCCCGCCTGCGACTCGTGCTGGCCACGCCGGCCCTACGAGCGCGACGCTGGGACAGCCAGTACGCCACCCAGAAAGCCATCGTCGAAGCCCTGCGCGGCGATCCACCGGATCCCGAGCTGGAGTTCCGGTTGTGGGTGGCCGCTGGAGCGTGCTTGGCGGCGGTGAGCGCCGCGCTGCTTCGGTGGGCCGAAGAGAACGGCCGTCCCGATCTGCCCCAGCTGATGACCCAGGCTTTGACCATCGTGTCGGAACGGCAGCGCTGATGGACAGCCAGAATCAGGGGCGCTCAATCTACCGCGGCGCCGAACGACAGCAGCAGGTCCGCGACTGGTGTACCCGCCGGCTGGAGCAGTGGTCTGTGCCTCATCGGCGAGACGATGTGCCGAGCTGCGTCGGCTCCACCCATGTGGTGTCCCTGGGCTCGGGTTCGCCGACCGTTGTGGTGGTGCCCGGCACCAACGTCAGCGCTGCGCTGTTGGAGTCGCTCGCCTCAGTGCTCGCACCGACCTTTTCGGTCTTGTTGCTGGACCTTCCCGGTCAGCCGGGGCTGAGCGCCGGTCATCGCCCCCGCCGGGATCGGCTGGCCTGGTACGGGCGATGGCTGGCCGACGTCCTCGCCCAGACGATCCCGGACACGGCGATCGTGGTGGGTCATTCCCTGGGCGGCGCCATCACGCTGGCCTGTGACTCGCCCCGCATCGCAGGACGAGTGCTGGTGTCCACCGCAGGACTGACGCGCCTGATACCCGGCATCGGCGTCATGCGCGCGACCATACCCTGGATGCTCGGCCCGACCCCGGCCCGCAGCACGGCGCTGCTCAGGCACTTCTTCGCTCCCGGTCACACACCGCCGCCCCATCTGGTCGAGTGGTACACCCTCATAGCACGGGCATGCCGGACCAGCCTGGCACCGCCGGTGCTGCCCAGCGAGCTCCTCGCACAACGCACGAACGTGCCACGCCTCGTGGTGACCGGCCGGCACGACGTGTTCCTGCCGCCGAGGCGGCTCCGCGGTCCGGCCGGCCGGCGACTCGGCGCCGACCTGACCGTGATACCCGGCGCCGGGCACATGGTGACCGATGAACAACCGCAGTCCCTCGCGTCACTGATCAGCGCGATGAGCGCCCCGGCACCGGGATGACCGGTCCTGGGGGACTGTTCCGGCGGTGCTGCTCCGGTCCCTCCAGGAGGCGCAGGAGATGCTCGACGTCTGCGCCGGCTCGGCCGTTCGGCCGACCCGGCTCGGCCGTTCGGCCGACCCGGATCGCCCTTTCGGACGATGATCGAACTCGGCGCGGTCAGGAACGATGCTCCCTGTGAAGCGATACGTGACGATCGGCATCGTGGCGTCGGCCGCGCTCCCGGTCCTGGCCGGCGGGGCGTCCGCCTCTGCCCAGGTCTTTCCGAGAACCCATTCCGTCGGATCCGGCGTGTCATGGCACGCCTGTGCGGACCGGCCGGGAGCCGAGTGCGGCGTGATCGAGGTGCCGCTCGACTGGAACGCCCCGTCGGGCACCAAGATCAAGCTGTCTGTCGTGCGCCGGAAGGCCACCGATCCCGCCGCACGGGTGGGAGCTCTCTTCTACAACCCGGGCGGTCCCGGCGTACCCGCTGGCCTGCTGGTGCGCGACTACGCCGCCGACACCTTCTCCGAGGAGCTGCGCCGCCGCTTCGACATCGTGGGCATCGACCCGCGTGGAGTGGGGGAGAGCACGCCCGCGCTGCGGTGCGGGCAGCCCGTCCACAACCCCGAGATCAGCCAGTTCCCGCAGAGCAGGGCCGGATACGACCGGCTCGTCGACTCGAACGCGGCCGTCGGCCGCAGCTGCCTCAAAGCCACCGGTCCGCTGCTGGGGCAGCTCGACACGGCGAACGTGGCACGCGACTTCGACCAGGTGCGGGCCGCCCTCGGCGAGGCGAAGATCAGTTTCTTCGGCAAGTCGTACGGCAGCATGCTCGGGACGCAGTACGCCCGGCTGTTCCCGGGCAGGGTGCGCACGATGGCCCTGGACGGCGCCGTCGATCCGGCCGTACCCGCATCGCGGCTGGTCACCGACGCCGCCAAGGCGGTGGAGGACTCCTTCGAGCGGTTCACCGACTGGTGTGACCGCACCCCGGGGTGCGCCCTGCACGGTCGTGACGTCGGCCAGGTGTGGGACCGCCTGGTCGCCGAGGCCGAGCGCGCGCCGATCGGCGTGTCAGGCGGCCGGCCGCTGACCGCCGAGGAGCTGCGCTACTCCGCGTACGCGCTCCTCACCATGACCCCGGAATTCGCCGGCAACCTCGCCACCGCCATCAAGCAGGCCGAACGAGGCGACGCCCAGCTCTTCGCGAGCATACGGGCCCAGGCCCTGGACGATCCGGTGAGCACGGCCGCCTACCGGTCGATCCTCTGCCAGGACATCGATCCCCGGATCCGCGGCTACGCCGACGTGCGTAACCGGATGCGGCAGATCCGCGAAGCGGCCCCTCACATGCGGGGCACGTCCGAGTTCTGGGACATGACCGCGGGGTGCGTGGGCTGGCCGATCGCGCCCGCTCGCTCGCGGCAGAGCGCGATCAGGGACGTGCCGCCGATCCTGGTGATCGGCAACACCCACGACCCCGCCACGCCGCTCCGGTGGGCGCGCGGCCTTTCTGAACGCATCCAGGGGGCGGGGCTGCTGACCAACGACGGGGACGGCCACACCGCCTATCGGAGGTCCGCCTGCGCGACGAAGCACATCGACACCTACCTCGTGACCGGCACGTTGCCTGCCGCCGGATCGGTGTGCACGAAATGATCGGGCCGGACCGCGCGGGCACCGGCGACGTGCCCGGCCGAATGGGCCCACCCGAGGACGTTTAATTTCAAATGATACCGTATCGAATGAAAGGGTAGCTGGTAATATGGGTTCATGAGCGCCGACGTTCCTGACACAACCGCTGCTTCGCGGGCGACCGACCGCCCCGGGGATGCCTCGCCGTTCGCTCTCGGCTTGCTACTGCGCCAGGCGCACTGGCGCGCGGCCACGGTGATGGCGGAGGCGCTCCGGCCGCTCGGCATCGAGTTGCGGCATTTCGCCGTGCTGATCGTGCTGGTCGACCGCGGGCCCACGGTGCAGCGGGACCTGGCGGCGGCGACGGGGTCGGACAAGGCGGGAATCATGCGGGTCGTGGACGACCTGGAGCGCAAGGGGCTGGCCGTACGCAAGGCCGTTCCGGGGGATCGGCGGGTGCGGGCAGTGGAGATCACGCCTGCGGGCATCGAGCTTTTCGATGCGGCTCATGTGGCGGCGGGGCCGCTGGCTGAGCGTCTGGTTGCCGAATTGGGGCCCGGCGAGCCCGAGCTGTTGAGGGATCTGCTGACCCGGTTTGCCTATCCTGCGGGCGGCGAGGCGTAAGCGCGCCGGTTGCCTGCCGCGTGGACGTTGTCTCATGCGGCGTTCGCGGCGGCTGGGAGGCGCCAGCGGGCGGCTGCCGGCAACTGGCAGTGTTTCGGCGCGCCCGCCGCCCTGTTCTGCTACATCGACCGCGACTTGGGCCTGCCGCAATGGGCCGATGTCGGCATGTATCTGCAGACCGTCATGCTGCTGCTGCGTGCCGAAGGGCTGCACAGTTGCCCGCAGATGGCGTGGTCGGTGCATCGCAGGACGGTCGCGGAGGTCCTGTCGCCTCCGGACGGGCTGATCCTGTTCTGTGGCATGTCGATCGGGTTCGAGGACGTCACGGTGGGTTACGCCCGTACGGGCCGGGCGCCGCTCGACGAGACGGTCACGTTCGTCGAGGATTAGTACGGCACTCGCCTGCGACGTGCCCGCCACGGGGACGCGAGCGGCGCCGGCGCCGTCGGAGCAGCCGGTCACGTCGGCGGCGAAGAGCTCTTCGAGCGCCGTCAGTTCGCCGGAGCGGGCGGCGGCGACGAAGGCGGTCAGCAGCCTGCGTTGGTCGGCTCTGGTCACGGGTGTGCGGCGTTCGACGAGCACGTGTTTGCGGGCCCTGCTGACCAACTGGCGCACGGCCGCCTCGTTGAGCCGGACGATGCCGGCGATCTGCCGGTAGGGGTAGTCGAACGCCTCTCGCAGCACGTACGCCGCCCGTTCGGTCGGCGAGAGCCGCTCCAGGAGCAGCAGCACCGCCAATTCCAGGGCCTCGCCCCACTCGGCGCCGAGGCAGGGGTCCGCGCCGGTGCCGACGGGTTCGGGCAGCCACGGGCCGGGGTAGGTCTCGCGGCGGACGCGGGCGGACCGGGCGGCGTTGATGGCCAGCCGCGTGGTCGTCGTCGCCAGAAACCCGGCCGGGCTGTCCACCGTGGCGCGGTCGTACGTCTGCCAGCGCAGCCAGACGTCCTGCACCAGGTCTTCGGCTTCGGTCGCGCTGCCCAGCATCCGGTACGCGATGCCGAACAGACGCGGCCGCACGCCGGTGAACATCGCCGCCGCCTGTTCGAGATCTTCCGGACCGCCTGATCCAGGATCCGCCACTGCCATCGCCCCCTGTTCAGGCGTCCCCTTTGCCATCGAATGCGAGCTTTGGGATTTTTCTTGACTGTTTACCCCTTTAGCGGTCGCATACCGGACTGGATGTCACAAATCACGCCGCTACTCGGTCTTGCTTCCGTCATGGCTTTCAGATGCGGCCAAAGGAGCACCATGCATTCGCCAGAGAACCGGACAGCCACCTCCGTCCTGGTCATCGGCACAGGAGGAGCCGGGCTGCGGGCCGCCATCGAGCTCGCCGAGCGCGGGGTGGGCGTGCTGGCGGTGGGCAAGCGGCCGAAGGCGGACGCGCACACCTCGCTCGCGGCGGGCGGCATCAATGCGGCGCTCGCCACGATGGATCCCGAGGACACCTGGCAGCAGCACGCGGCGGACACCCTCAAAGAGAGCTACCTCCTCGCCAACCCGCAGACGGTGCGGATCGTCGCCGAGGGGGCCGCGCGGGGCATAGAGGACCTCGAGCGCTGGGGCATGCCGTTCGCGCGCGAACAGGATGGGCGCATCTCGCAACGCTTCTTCGGCGCCCACACCTACCGGCGCACCGCCTACGCCGGGGACTACACCGGACTCGAGATCCAGCGCACCTTGATCAACCGGGCGGCGCAACTCGATGTCCCCATCCTCGACACCGTGTACATCACCCGCATCCTCGTCCGCGACAACGCGGTCTTCGGCGCGTACGGGTTCGACCTGACCGACGGCACCCGCTACGTCATCCATGCCGACGCGGTGATCCTGGCCGCCGGCGGCCACACCAGGATCTGGCGGCGCACCTCCTCCCGGAGGGACGAGAACACCGGCGACTCCTTCCGCCTGGCCGTTCTCGCCGGCTGCCGCATCCGCGACCCCGAACTGGTGCAGTTCCACCCGTCCGGTCTCATCGCGCCCGAGAACGCGGCCGGCACGCTCGTCTCTGAAGCGGCCCGGGGGGAGGGCGGAATCCTGCGCAACCAGCTCGGCGAGCGGTTCATGTCCCGGTACGACCCGGAGCGCATGGAGCTGTCCACGCGCGACCGCATCGCACTGGCCGCCTACACGGAGATCAAGGAAGGCCGCGGGACCCCGGACGGCGGCGTCTGGCTCGATGTGTCGCATCTGCCGCGCGAGACGATCATGACGCGGTTGCCGCGCGTCTACCAGACGCTCCTGGAGCTGCAGATGCTCGACATCACCCAGGACCCGATCGAGATCGCGCCGACCGCGCACTATTCGATGGGCGGGGTCTGGGTACGGCCCGAGGACCACGGCACGGGCGTCGACGGCCTGTACGCGATCGGGGAGGCAGCCAGCGGCCTGCACGGCGCCAACCGGCTCGGCGGCAACTCCCTCATCGAACTCCTCGTCTTCGGCCGCATCGTCGGGCGGGCGGCGGCCGAGTATTCCGCGGGCCTCGACGCCCAGCGCCGCTCGGCCGGGGCACTGGACGCGGCGCGGGCCGAAGTGGACGAGCTCCTCGCCGCCGACGGCCCCGAGAACGTACGGTCACTGCAGCGAGCCCTCCGCAACGTCATGACCGAGCACGCCGGCGTGGTCCGCGACGAGAGCGGCCTGCTGAAGGGCCTCGCCGAACTCGCCGCGGTGGAGGCGCGCATCGCCGACGTCGGCGTGCATCCGGACATCGCCGGCTTCCAGGACCTGGCGCACGCCTTCGACCTGAAGTCCGCGGCCCTCGCCGCGCGCGCGACGATCGAGACCGCACTCGAGCGTCGCGAGACCCGCGGCTGCCACAACCGCTCCGACTACCCCGAGCTCGATCCCGCGCTGCAGGTCAACTTCGTGTGGTCCGGCCCCGGATCGGTGGCGAAGGAGGCCATCCCGCCGATCCCCGCCGAGATCGCGGCGCTCATGCGCGAGGTCTCGACTGTCGGAAAACTCGTCGAGTAGTCACCACGGCGAACATCCCGGTGGCCGGATCGCGGCGCACCGCCGACGGCGCGCTGGCGCCCTTCTCCTGACTCTCCCCTGAAAGGACGACAACGATGAGCCCTGTAGTCGTGGGCGTGGACGACTCCGAGGAAAGCCTGCGAGCTGTGGAGTGGGCCGCCGGGGAGGCCGAACGCCGCCGGCGGCCGCTGCGGATCCTGCACGCCTTCATCTGGCCCCTCCTGGGAGCACCCCTCGGACCGGCGCCGGGAGCGCCCCCCGAAGGCGGCCTCCGGCACGCCGCCGAACGCATCCTGGCCACCGCGGTGGCCCGTGCGCGGGCGGTCGTACCCGACATCGAGGTGACCACCGGCCTGCCGGAAAGCGAGCCCGCCACCGCGCTGCTGCACCACTCTCACCAAGCAGAACTTCTCGTCGTGGGCAGCCGAGGGCTCGGCGAAGTGGGCGGCCTGCTCCTGGGATCGGTGGGCGCCCGGCTCGGGACCGAGGCCGCCTGCCCGGTGGTCGTCGTACGCGGGTCTGTCACGCCGCGCGGACCTGTCGTGGTGGGCATCGCCGACCACGGCGAGCGCGAGGCGTTGCTGCCGTTCGCGTTCGCGCACGCCGCCCGGACGGCGAACACCCTCGTACTGGCGCACGTCAGCGCCGAGGGACCGGCCGATCCGAGTCGCGCGGCCCCGCCGGAGCACGTCCTGGACCGCTGGCAGGAGCGCTTCCCCGCGGTCACGATCGTCCAGGAGCCGCTCACCGGCCGGCCGGACAAGGCGCTGATGCACGCCGCGGCCCAGGCATCCCTGCTGGTTGTCGGCTCGCACCACCGCCACGAGCTCGGCGCGCTGATGCGCGGCTCAGTCAGCCAGAGCGTCCTGCATCATGCCACCTGCCCGGTGGCGATCATCCAGGTCCGGCAGCCGGCGGGATCATCGCGATCTTGATGAGGTGCCCTCCCACGGCCGCTCCAGCATCTTCGGTGAACGGTGAGATGTCCGGACTGGGCAAAATCTTCACGGCAGCTGTCACGGGACCGGAGGCTGGTCTGTCTTAGCTGGAGGATCGGTTGGCACATGGGTGCCCCGGCGGACAGAAAGGGTTCTGCCATGAAGGTCGTCGTGGTCGGCGGGACGGGCCTGATCGGGTCGAAGCTGGTGGCGAAGCTGGGCGAGCACGGTCACGAGGCGGTGGCGGCGGCGCCGAGCACCGGTGTCAACACCCTCACCGGGGAAGGGCTGGCGGAGGTGCTGGCGGGTGCGCAGGTGGTGATCGACGTGTCGAACTCGCCGTCGTTCGAGCCCGCCGCGGTGATGGAGTTCTTCACGACCTCCACGCGCAATCTGCTGGCGGCGGAGGCGGCGGCCGGGGTCGGTCACCATGTCGCGCTGTCGGTCGTGGGAACGGAGCGGATGCCGGAGAACGGCTACTTCGCGGCGAAGGTCGCTCAGGAGCAGCTGATCGAGAAGTCGTCGATCCCGTTCTCGCTCGTGCACGCCACCCAGTTCTTCGAGTTCACCCGCAGCATCGCCGATGCGGCCACGGACGGCGACGCGGTGCGGATCGCGCCCGTGCTCTACCAGCCCATCGCGGGGGAGGAGGTCGCCCAGGCGGTCGGCCGGGTCGCGGAGGGGCAGCCGCTGAACGGCCGGGTCGAGGTGGCCGGGCCCGAGCAGTCCCGGATGGACGAGTTCTTCCGCGACGCCCTGGCCGCCTGGGGTGACCCGCGCGAGGTGGTCACCGACCCGCAGGCGCGCTACTACGGCAGCGTGCCGGCCGAGCGGACGCTGGTGCCGGGTGAGGGCGCGATCATCGGCAAGATCCGATACCGCGACTGGCTCGGGCAGAACGCCGCCGAGTAACCGCGCACCTTCACTTCAGATCACGAATCGTGGTCCATGTCCGAGAACGATCCAGCCACCGTCGGTACCAAGCCGGGGTCGGCCGGGTGGCAGACGACACTCACCGTGCCGCAGGAGGGCGAGCCGGACCGGGCGCTCGAGCGGGCTGCGTCCGGCTTCGTCGAGCGAACGCCACGAGCCCATCGACAAGATCGAGCATCGGCGCCCTGCACGGCTGACCCGCCTCACCGTTGGAGCCGGGCGTCGGCCTCGGTCAGGAAGACGTCCAGCACCCCGTCGCCGACCTGGGGCTGGGCCGAGCCCCAGCGGTTGCGCGGGGGGCTGACCCGGATGGCGCGGGCCTGCCGCTGCAGGTCACGCGACTCGGCGAGCAACGCGTCGGCCGTGGCCTCGTCTCCGGCCTCCCGGGCGCGGAGCACGTCGAGCATGGCCACCATCGCCCGGCCCCACAACTCGGTGGCGTCCAGCCACGAAGCGGCGTCATCGGTGAAGCCCCTCTCCACCGATCCGCCGCGGATGGTGGCCGGCGCCGTGGCGATGGCCTTCGCGTACGGGCGCATCGCAGCGATCGCGTCGGCGCGCCGCCCGTCGTCCCATGCCTGCCAGAACGCGGCCACCCGCTTGGCGAGCTCGGGTGCCTGGGGCTGCCAGGGGGTGCCGCCGAAGGTCGGCGCCATGTGCTCCAGGTCGCCGAAGATCAGCAGGGCCTCGGTGGCCGCCTTGTCGCCGCCCGCGAGATAGGCCATCGCACGCGGCCAGCTCTTCCGCGCGTCGTACGCCTGGTCGTTCCAGGTGAAGTCCGCGGCGCCGAAGACCGCGACCTTGCTCGCGTACGGCTGGTTCATCGGGTTGGCCACGATGCCGGACAGGTGCGCGGCCAAGCCGCCCTCACGCTTGTCGTAGGGCGCCAGCAGCAGCCGGCCGCTGGTCTCGCCGTAGTCGTTGACCGGGTAGTTGTCCCAGACGAAGACCTTGCGCCCGAACAGCTCCGCCGCCTTCTCGGCCTGCGCGTTGGTGATCTCCGGGGGCACGGTGTCGGTGCCGGTCCACATCACCTCGATCGCGGGATCGAGGGACTGCCGCATGGTCTGCTTGTACGTGGTGTCGGTCAGATCGCCGTACTCGGTGGGCACCATCTGCAGCGGCCGGGCGCCTTCGCGGGTGGCGATGAAGTTCCGCTGCAGGTCGTTGAGCAGATCGACCTGGGCCTTCGCCGCGGCGGTGCGTCCGGCGGGGCCGTACGCGGCCTCGTCCGCCGCGCAGTTCCAGCGGGTGTAGCTGATGTCGTCCAGCGGGATGGAGAACGCCCTGGCGCCCAGGTCGTAGAGCGCCTGGAGCTTCCGCGTGAGGCTGTCGCGGTCCGCGCGGTCGGAGTAGCAGATCGACACGCCCGGGGAGAGCGCGAAGGTGAAGCGGACATGGTTCGCGCCGGCCCGTGCCACCAGCTCGCCCAGCTCGGCGAGCTTGTCCGCCGGGTAGGGGTCGCGCCACTTGTCGCGATGGTAGGGATCGTCCTTGGGCGCGTAGATGTAGGTGTTGGCCTTGACGTCGCCGTAGAAGTCCATCTGGTCGAGGCGTTCGGCGTGTGTCCACGGCGCACCGTAGAAGCCCTCGATGGTTCCGCGCAGCGGCATGGACGGGAAGTCGCTGACCTGCACCCCCGCCACCTTCCAGCCGTCACCGGATGGGACGAACAACTGGCGCAGCGTCTGCACGGCATAGAACTGGCCTGCGGCGTCGGCACCGCCGAGAGCGATCTGGCGCGTCTTGCCGCCCGAGACCCGCAACGCGTACCCCTCGGCCCTGCCCGGCACGGCCGTGTCGCCGAGCGCCTGCGCGATGTCCGGGCGTGCCGCGGGTCCTAAGCGCACCATGAGCCGCTCGGGCGCGGCCGGGGGGATCCTGTCGGGGGCGACTATGTCCACCCGGTCGGCGCCGTGCGCCTTGAGCTCCCGTACGAGGCGGTCGCGCGCCGCGGGGTCGGTCCGGTCGTCGGCGATCACGAGCACCCGGCCGGTGACGACGGCGGCGGCACCGACGCTGTCCAGCGACTGCGGAGCCGGCGACACCGAGGGTAAGGAGCCGCCCGGGACAGGAGCGGAATGGGCCGCGGGGACGGGCAGGAGTGCCCCGGCACACAGGGTCGCGGCCAGCGCAAGGCAGGTGGTGGGGGTGATCTTGCGTCTTCTCACGAAACTCTCCACTGGTCTGTACCGACAAGGTGATCAAGCTGTCAATGAGAGAGGACCTGAAGGGGAGGAGAATGAGATCGGCGTCTTTACTGTCAAGAGTTGCATTACGGCACTTGCACAGCAAACTACGAATTCACCACCACCGGCCTTTGCGACGGCTCGGACGGTGTCACGTCACCAGGTGACGGGCAGCTCGTGCATGCCGTAAACGGTGGCGTCGTCCTTGAACGCGAGCTGCTCGGCGGGGACAGCCAGCCGCAGGCCCGGGATCCGCCGGAACAGGCTGTTGAAGACGATCTCCAACTCCACGCGGGCGAGGTTCTGGCCCAGGCACTGGTGCGGGCCGTAGCCGAACGCCAGGTGGCTGCGAGCGTCGCGCTCGATGTCGAACGTCTCGGCGTCCGCGAACACCTCCGGATCGCGGTTGCCGGCGTTCGCGAGCGTGAGCACGCCTTCTCCCGCGGGGATGAGCGTGCCGCCGAGCTCCACATCCTCGACGGCCACCCGCATGATGGCGAACTCGGCGATGGTGAAGTGCCGCAGGAGCTCCTCGACCGCGCCCGGCGCCTTGCCCGGGTCCTCGCGCAGCGCGGCGAGCGCGTCGGGGTGCCGCAGCAGCATGTACGTGCCCAGCGAGATCATGTTCGCCGTGGTCTCGTGCCCGGCGATCAGCAGCAGGAACGCCAGGCTGAGCAGGGCGCCATGGTCCACCTCGCCGCTCTCGCGCTGCTTGAGGATCTGGCGGCCGAGCAGGTCGTCGGTCGGGTCCTCCGCCTTGGCCTTGATCAGCTTGTCCAGGTAAATGGCCAGTTCGAGGGAGGCGTGCTGCCGTTCCTGCGCTGTGACGGTGTGGTTGAGCAACTGCGCCGAGTGCGTCTGGAAGAAGTCGTGCTCCTCGTACGGCACGCCGAGCAACTCGCAGATCACCAGCGAGGGCACCGGAAGGGCCAGCGCCCGCACCAGGTCGACCGGGCGCGGCCCGTCCAGCATGGCGTCGAGGTGCTCGTCCACGATCTGCTGGATGCGCGGCCGCAGGGCCGCCATGCGTCTGACGGTGAACTCCCCGATCACGGCGCGACGTGCGTGACCGTGCTCGGGCGGGTCCATCTCCAGCATCATCTTGGGCAGCGGCGACTGGCCCGGCTCCATCTCGCCGTTCAGCCTGGGGGCGTTGGGATGGCGGCGGTCGGCGCTGAAGCGCGGGTCGCTCAGGACCGTGCGGATGTCCTGGTAGCGGGCGGCGATCCAGGCGGCCGAGCCACCCGGCAGCCGGACCTTGGTGACCGGCTGCTCACGCAGGAAGCGGAGGTGCTGTGCGGGCGGCGCGTACGGGCAGGTGCGGGTGATCTGGAGCGTCTCAGCGGAGTCAGCGGTCACGGTTGTCCCCAATCGGCATGCCATTCCAACTTCCCTACAGCTGTAGGTTAACCTACGGATGTAGGGCACAGTACACTGAGGCGTGGCCCTCCCCAGAGACAGAAACGGCGAGCTGAGCGATCCGCGGGTGCGCCGCACACAGGCGGCCCTGCAACGCACGCTGATCGACCTCGTCCAGGACCGCGACCTGTCCCGGATCAGCGTCGCCGATGTCGCCGAACGCGCCGGGGTGAGCCGCTCCACGTTCTACGACCACTACCGTGACGTGCACGAACTGGCCGAGGCGGCGTGCACCGCGATGATCGACGACCTGATCGAGGCCATACCCGACCCCGGCGCAGGGGACGTCCCGCACGGGACCACCGACACCCTGCTGACCTTCTTCGCCCACCTCGGCGAGCACGCCGGCCTCTACCGCAGCCTGCTCGGACCCCAGGGCAGCGCGCGCGTCATCGACCACGTACGCCGCCGTGCCACCGTCGCGGCCTACGTCGGCGCGCGCCGGGCCGCCACAGGCGAGGACACCCCACCGCCCGCCGACTACACGGCGCAGGTCCCGCATGATGTGCCCGCCGCGTTCACCGCGGGAGCGCTCATCGGTGTCGCCGCCGACTGGCTGCAGCGCGGATGCCCGCGCTCGCCCGCCGAGATGGCCGCCCTGACCTGGCCGCTGCTGACAGCTCCCTACCGTGGGGACGGCCGCGCGCAGGCCTGAAGCCCGCCGGCCACCGGCCGATCAGGTCCGCCCGGAGCAGCGAGAGGTACCGGCCAGGCTGGATGCCCGACCCCGGACGCCAGCGCGTCCAGATCAGCCGCAGTCCACCGGGCGGTGACCAGACGGGCGGTCAGGTCGCGGGCCAGAGCGGTCAACCAGCCGACCCGCTGCACCAGCAGCTTCTGGGAGACGATCTCGCTGGTCTTTTCCACGGTGGCGCCATGGGCGGTGCAGGGGACGGTCGCGGTCGGTGTGCTCATGCGCCGCCCTCTGCCCGGAGGCCGCATCGATGCGTGCGCTGCACGAGCTGCACTCCGCCCACCCCCGCCGCCCGCCTCATGTGTCCACAACTTGTGACCGTTATGCCACTCACAGTTTGCAGCAGGGATAGAACGTTTGAGCGACAAGACTCCGGATGTCGTTCGCCCGCCTCAGCTCACCGGGGGCGAATGCTCGCACCCGCGCTCAAACCACACAATGACCGCTCCTGGGCTGCACGACTCCGCGCTGCAGATCGCCCTCCGGCTGCTGCCGACCTCAGCAAACCCGGTAAGGGATCATGGCAGAACTACGAACGTTCATACCCTCACCAACACCGAACGCAGCGTCGCGGACCTCGTCGCCCAAGGACTCACCAACCGTCAGGTGGCCGGCCAGATGTTCCTGTCCCCGCACACGGTCTCGTTCCACCTGTGCCAGGTCTTCCGCAAACTCGGCATCGGCTCCCGGGTGGAACTGGCCCGCCACGCCGCCGGACAACCATCTCAAGAGTCGTCACCGAACGACGACCTTTGCGACTGACTGATCCGGATATAAGCGGTTCAGGAGCCTTTGCTGGGACTGGCCGTGAAGAAGGGCGTGAGATCAAGTTCCTCCGGGACCTCCATGAGCTTGCGCACCAGCCTGCCGTCGAACGCCACGACCTGAACCTCGCTGTGCGCGGCGTGGTTGTCCAGCTCCCAGCAGTAGAGGCGCGACTCGTCGTACCAGCCGAGCACCTTGTCGCAGTCGGAGGAGAACCTGCGGACCTGCTTGCCGGTGCCGGTGTCCCAGAGGCAGTGGTCGCCGTCGGTGTCGCCCGGGCAGTCGGTCACGAACATCTTGCCCGAGGGTGAGAACATGCGACGGGTGCCGGCCTTCAGCGCCCCGACACCGGGCACGTCGCGCGTACGCCTGCCGGAGCTGTCGAAGAAGCGCAGTCCCTTGTCCTCGCCGTAGGCGATGACCACGCCTTGCCCGTTGCCGTCCCAGCCGAAGGAGCTGGCCCGGATCGAGGTGTCGGGCACGTCGACCACGCTGACCTTGGCCTGGGCCACGTCGACGATGGCGAAGCCCAGGGTGATCCAGTCGTCGCCGCTGTTGTCCTTCACCTTCTTCTCGATGTTGAGCAGCACCTTTGAGCCGTCCTTGGACCAGGCGCGGATGGTGCTGATCAGCGGCTTCCGTATGGTCTTGACCCGGAAACTGGAGCCCGCCTCCCTGTCGGTGATGAGCACCGAGTCGTAGTCGTCGGAGGTGTAGTACTGCGGCCTGCCGGCGAGGTGGCGGCCGTCGGGGGAGACCAGCGACTCCCAGTTGGCGGAATGCTTCTCGAACGTGCCGCGCAGCGATTGCCTGGCGAAGTCGACGTCGTCGTCGAGGTTCTTGTTGTAGATCTCGTACGCCGTCAGCGCGATCAGGTCGGACGGGTGCTCGTAGAGGGTGATCGCTCCCCCGGGAAGCGTGGTCTTCGAGGGCGCGGCCGGGGTCGCCGGCTGCGGCGCCTGGGTCGTCTCCTTCGGCGCCGGGGTCGACGGTCCCGCCGCGGGCGGGGTGTTCCGCAGCACCGCGGTCGCGACGGCCCCGGCCAGCACGAGCACCAGGGCGGCCGCGGCCGCACCGCCGATGACCATCGGCCGCCTGCCCGTCGTCCGGGTGGCGCCAGGGCGGCCGGCCGGCGAGGCTTCCTTTGCTCCCCACACGAGCAGGCTGGAGTCGGGCACCGGGTACCCCAGCAGCCGCTTGATCACCTGCTCGGCCGTCAGCCGCTGGGCCGGATCCTTGGAAAGATACCTCAGCACCACCTCGCGCAGCGGCCCGTCGAGCCGGCCCAGATCGGGCGGGGCAGTGAGCACCCGGTTGATCACCAGCTGCAGGGCGTCGTTGCTGAACGGCGCCCGTCCGCTGGACGCGAAGACCATCGTGCCGGCCCAGGAGAACATGTCGGCCGCCGGCCCGACCGCGTGCCCCATGATCTGCTCGGGAGACATGTACGCGGGCGTGCCCACCGGCGTGTTGCTGAACGTCGAGGTGGCGTTGAGCGTACGGGCGATGCCGAAGTCGATCACGCGCGGCCCGTCCGCGGCGAGGATGACGTTGGCCGGCTTGAAGTCCCGGTGCACGATCCCGGACTGGTGGATCGCGGCCAGCGCGGTGGCGGTGCCGATGGCCAGCCGATCCAGCGCCGGGCCGGTTCGCGGGCCGTCCTCCTGCACGATCTGCTGCAGGGACGGGCCCTCGACGAACTCGCTGACGATGTACGGCCGGTCCTGCTCGACACCCGTGCCCAGCACGGCCGCAGTGCAGAACGGCGCCACGCTCCGGGCGACTTCCGCCTCGCGCAGGAAGCGCCCGACGCTGACCGCGTCGCCCGACTGATCCTGCTGCAGCCACTTGACGGCCACGTGCGCGCCTGCGGGGTTTCTGGCCAGATAGACGACGCCCTGCCCGCCCTCGCCCAGCCTGCCGAGCAGCTCCAGTTCCCCGAACCGCTGAGGGTCGCCGGACGTAAGAGGTGCGGAAGGTGGCAGTTCGCGTTTTTTGGCTCCATAGAGCGGATCCATGGAACTTTCCGGGTGGTCTTTCATGGGGGAACCATGCATTTCTGCGCCGCCGGGGCCGTCGGAACGTCGTTGTCTGCGGCACGGTAGCCCCGGCCACGGGGGACCGGTCCCGGACGGCAGCCGTGGCGGCGTGCGCCTGCCCCCGCCGCCAAGGCGTACCCCTTGGCGGGCAGGTGGCGGGCGCGGCCGGCGCCTCACTCGCCGGTCATCGCGGCATGGAGGCGCAGGTACGGCTCGGCGTCCTTCGGCCTGTTCTGGCGCTGCAGCGTACGGCCGAGCAGCAGGCAGGCGTACCCCTCCGCCGGGTCGCGCTCCAGGACCAGCCGGAGCTCTGCCTCGGCCCGGCGGAGCTGGGCCGAGTGGTAATAGGCGCGGGCCAGCAGCAGCCGGGCCGCCAGGTTGTCCGGCGCCGCGGCCACCACCCGGGCCAGGATGCGAGCGGCCCCGATGTAGTCCTCCGAGTCGAAGAACAGGCGACCACGCTCGTACTCCTCGGCCAGCCTCTCGATCGGCATGTCACTCCTCTCCGGTGTGCGGGACGCGTCCAGCGGGGATGACGCCCAGGCGGCCGGCCTGGTAGTCCTCCATCGCCTGAAGGATCTCGGCGCGGGTGTTCATCACGAAGGGGCCGTAGTGCACGACCGGCTCACGGATCGGCTGCCCGCCGAGCAGCAGCACCTCCAGGTTCGGCTCGGCCTGGGGCTGAGCCGGGTCGGCGGCGACGGTGAGCGCCCCGCCCTCGCCGAAGACGGCCAGCTGCCCCTTGCGTACCGGCTTGCGCTCGTCACCGGCGTAGCCCTGCCCGGCCAGCACGTAGGCGAGGGCGTTGAAGGCGGGGTTCCACGGCAGCTCCAGCCGCGCGCCGGGGCTCACCGTCGCGTGCACCATCGTGATCGGGGTGAACGTGATGCCGGGACCGGGGTGCCCGTCCAGCTCGCCGGCGATCACCCGCAGCAGCGCGCCGCCGTCGGCCGAGGCGAGCAGCGCCGTCTGGCGACCGCGGATGTCCTGGTAGCGGGGGAGGTGGAACTTGTGCGCGCGAGGCAGGTTGACCCAGAGCTGGACGCCGTGGAACAGCCCGCCCGAGACCACCAGGTGCTCCGGCGGCTTCTCGATGTGCAGCAGGCCCGATCCCGCGGTCATCCACTGGGTGTCGCCGTTGGTGATCGTGCCACCGCCGCCGTTGGAGTCCTGGTGCTCGAAGATGCCGTCGATGATGTAGGTGACGGTCTCGAAGCCGCGGTGCGGGTGCCAGGGGGTGCCCTTGGGCTCGCCGGGCGCGTACTCGACCTCACCCATCTGGTCCATGTGGATGAACGGGTCCAGCTGGGACTGCGGCACGCCGGCGAACGCGCGCCGTACCGGGAATCCCTCGCCTTCGAACCCGCTGGGCGCGGTCGTCACGGACCTCACGGGCCGCCGTGTGACGGAGGCCGGATCGGGCACGGCGACGCGCGGCAGCGTGAGGGTGTCGGCGGTGATGGCGGGCATGGCCCCTCCAACGTGGTTGAACTTTCAACTTGTGCTCGCCTTAACGCGTGGCCGCCGCCGGGCATTCCCTGCCCGCTGCAGTGCGCCCGGACGGCCTTGCTCTTTCCTTGATCGCAACTGCAAGACATCCCAACTGTCACGCTGGTAGCGTTTTGTACTGTCTGTTGATGCATAGTGGGGGTCCAGCGTGAACCAGCCGTTGCTGGAGGACGATCCGCGGCGGTTGGGTCCGTACGACATCGTCGCGCGCATCGGGCAGGGCGGCCAGGGTGTGGTCTACCTCGGGCGGGCGGAGACCGGCGAGCTGGTCGCCGTCAAGCTCCTCCATCGCGGCCTGCTGACCGACCCTGGCGCGCGGAGCAGGTTCCTCCGCGAGGTGGAGATCGCCCAGCGCGTGGCCAGGTTCTCCACCGCGCCCGTGCTCCACGCCGACGTCGCGGGGCAGCAGCCGTACATCGTCAGCGAGTACGTGCCCGGGTCCTCGCTGCAGGACCTCGTCACCGTCGAGGGGCCGCGGCGCGGCGCCGCGCTCGACCGGCTGGCCATCAGCACCGCGACCGCGCTGGCCGCCATCCACCGCGCCGGGATCCGGCACGGGGACTTCAAGCCCGGCAACATCCTGCTGGGACCGGAAGGTCCCGTTGTGATCGACTTCGGGGTCGCCCGCGCTCTGGACGCGCCGGGCACCACCTCGAGCGGATCGGTGATGGGGACGCCGTCCTATCTCGCGCCGGAGCAGCTCGGCGGGGTGCCGCTGACGGTGGCGGCCGACATCTTCGCGTGGGGCGGGACCATGGTGTTCGCCGCCTCGGGCCGGTCCGCGTTCGGCGCCGACTCCACCGCGGCGGTGATCAACCGCATCCTCAACCACGAGCCGGAGATCTCCGGGCTCAGCGGAACGCTGCTCGAACTCGTCACCGCCAGCCTGTCCAAGGACCCGGCCGCGCGGCCGAGCGCCGAGGACCTGGTCGTCCGGCTGACCTCGATGGCCACGCTGCCCCCGCCTCCCCCGCCGCCTCCGCCGCGCAGGCGGCGCCGTGCGCTGATCCTGACGCTCGCCGGCGGCGTCGCGGCGGCGCTGCTCGTGGCGGGCGGCTTGCTGATCAACTTGACCGGCCAGCCGGTGGGATCACTCCCCGAGGGGAGCTCGACGTCTCAGCCGCTGGTGCAATCCACCACGACCCAGCCCACGCTGCCGTCGAAGACCAAAATCACGGAACGGCGCACGATACCCCCGGCACCCAGGCAGACGCCCCGCCCCAAGACGTCGGCGCCCACCACCAAGCCGACCCGCGCCAAGGTGCCTGTGAAGACGCCGGTGGACAACGCGTCGAGGGTGGGCTCGACGCCCGAGCCGAGCTCCGGACCCACCCCGGAACCGACTCCCGAGACCAAGACCACCCCTCCGTTCAGCCCGACGTGGTCGCAGCCCACCCTTTCGAACCCTTTCACCTGCTGGCCCCAGACGTGTTGACAGCGGTGTTTCCGCTGTTCGACCGCGACCTTCACGCCTCGCTCAGCGTGTGATCATCCGCCGCGCTTTCCCGGTGAGATGGAGAGCAGTGCCTTCCCCTTCTCGATCGACACCAGGCTCACCTCCACCGGGGTGCGCGAGCGGAATCCGAAACTGGAACGCGAGCCCTCGCCCATCACCTGCTGTGCGCCGCCCCCGTGCGGGTACTCCACCCAGTACGTGAGCGTTTTCGACCTGACGGACACGATCTCGAACTTCGGGTAGTAGAACTTCTTGGCGTTGAGCGGGATCGTGACCGGTCTTGACACCTTCAGCAGGCAGTCTCCGTCGAAGCAGTCCTTGATCCTGGAGGTGGGCTTGCGGGACGGGGTCGCCTCGGGCGTGGGCGTAGGTGTCGGCGTGGTCGTGGGAGGCGCGGTCGTGGCGGGAGCGCTCGACGGGGCGGCGCTGGTCGAGGGGGCGGCGCTGGGGGAGGCCGCTCGTGGCGTGGCCTCCGGTGAGCCGCAACCCGCCAGGGCGCACAGGGCGAGCACGGGAAGGGCAACCGCGGGGAGCCGGCGCATGGTCGTGTCCCTCCAATCGCTAGGGGAGCCGGCGCCGGGTCAGCGCCGGTGCCACAGAACTACCCCACCGGTCCGGGGAGGGGTCCCCGCGACGCGAAGCGCGCACAGAAAGGACGGAAGATGGCCGCTGCTGAAGCTCACGAGGCCGATCGCGGTATGCCGCCGGCGACCGGAGGGCGGCGCATCCCTTGGGCCGACGTGCCTGCCCAGGTGCGGAGCTCGATCGAGGAACTGCTCGGAAGCAAGGTGATCAGCGCCGGCAGCCAGCCGGGCGGCTTCTCCGAGGGCGTGGCCGCCCGGTTGCGGCTTGCCGGCGGCGGAGGCGCGTTCGTCAAGGCGGTGAGCTCTCTGGTGACTCCCGGGGTGGCGCAGTTCCACCGCCGGGAGATCGAGATCACCCGGCGGCTCCCCGCCGGGGTGCCGGTACCCCGCCTGCTCGACGCCTATGACGACGGCACCTGGGTGGCCCTGGTGTTCGAGGACATCGATGGGCGGCTGCCGGCTCAGCCATGGCGGCGTGCGGAGTTCGACCGGGTGCTCGCCGCGGCTTCGGATCTGGCGCAGGCGCTGACCCCGTCCCCGATCGACTCGACGTCGCTGGGGCCAGCGCGGCTGGGCGGGTGGCGTGCGCTGGCGGACGAGGGCTCCCTGGGGAAACCGGCGGACCAGGGATTCCTGGGAGAGCTGGCGCCGTGGGCGGCCGATCACATGGAAAAGCTGATCGCCCTTGAGGAGGCGGCCCCTTCGACTCTCACCGGCGAGACGCTCCTGCACGGAGATCTCTATCCGTTCAACGTCATGCTCACCCCGGATCGGGTCTTCGTCGTCGACTGGCCGCACGCATGGGCCGGGCCCGCGTACTGCGATGTGCTCACGCTGCTGTCGAGCGCCTCGCTCAGCGGGCTGGACCCGCAGCCGTTCGCCGAGCGGCATCCGCTGACCCGCGACCTCGGCCCGGAACCGGTCAACGTCTTCCTGGCCGTGCACGCCGGCTTCCTGCTGCGGCTGGCCACGAACGCCGGGCCGGGCGCCGACCGCAACCTGGTCGGCATGGCGATCGCGTTGGGGGAGGCGTCGCTGCGCTGGCTGCGGCAGCGCATATGAGCCGCCCGTGCCCCGAGGGGCCGGGGCACGGGCGGGTCCGACTGGATCAGTCGCTGTAAGGAGCGATCGTGATCTTGTCGATCACGGGGGCGTACTGCGAGCGGAGCAGCACTCCAGGGAAGGTCTCCGAGGCGTAGGTGGTGCCGTCGAAGTTCGGCAGTTCCGCCGCGGAGAACTGCACCGCGTTCTCACCCTGCTTCAGCGTCACCGGGACCGTCAGCTCCCAGAAGTTGTTCTCGTGGAACGTGTGGGGGAACATGACGCGCTGCGGGGCGGCGCCGTTCACCGAGATGTCGGCGTGCCTGGCGAGCGGGTCCGGGTTGTAGTGCGTGGCGGGCGACTGCTCCGGGTTGGAGTAGCGGACGCGCACGGCGTACGTGCCGGGGGCGGGCGCCCGCACGTGGAAGGTGAGCGTATTGGCGTTGCCGGGCGCGCCGCCGACGCCGGTGACCGCGGCCTTGCCGCTGGCCAGGGAGAGCTGCGCCGCCTTGGCCGTACCGGCGAGCTGCGCGGACTCCGCCTCGTAGACGGTGGCGGGGAGCGCGCCGGCGGCCTGCCGCACCTCGAGGCGGTCGACCAGCGGCGTCCCGGACCTGCCGGTGACCGTGACCTTGTTGATGCCGCCGGACAGCGACACCGTCGCGGTTGAGGCGCCACGCCCCGCGTCCGTCACCGGCACGCCGTTGACGGCCACCGACGCCTTGCCGGAGCCGAGCAGCTTCAGGTCGAGACGGGCCGCGGCGTCCTGGGCGGAGTAGACCCAGAACGTGGCCGACTCGCCGCTGCCGACCGGAACGACCCCGGAGCCCGAGATGTCGCGTTCGTGCTGGTCCTCGTACGACGGGCGGGTTCCGTGCAGGTCGGCCAGCTCCGCCTCGTAGACGGAGGTGGCCGCTGCCGGGTTCGGCAGCGAGAGCCGGATCCGGTCGACGATCGCGTCGCCCTTGGTGGCCCTCGCGCCGTCCAGGCTGCGCGCGGCCAGGGAGATGACGTGCTTGCCCGCCGGCAGCTCCACGGTGGTGTCCGCGTGGTCCCAGACCACCCACTTGTAGCCCAGCGGCAGGAACAGCTCCTGCTCCGCGCCCCCGTCGACGCGGACGAAGACGTTGGTCGGGCCCTGCTCGCGCACCCGGTCGAAGGTGTTGAGCGAGTTGGCGAACACGCTCAGGTCGTACCGGCCGGCCTGCGGGACCTCGACGGTGAAGTCGAGCACGCCGTCCGAGCCGGTACGCAGCCCGCCCACGTCGTAGCGGCCGGAGGTGTAGAACTTCGACACGTCCGCGGGGGAGCCCTCGGGGCCGTTGCGGCTGTAGCCGCCGCCGGTGTACTTGGCGTCCTCCGCCTCGTACGACCGCTCCCACAGCTTGGGCGAGGGCGCCGTCACAGTGCCGGCGCCGGCGGGGGTGAGGACGATCTCGTACGCCGACGACTCCGTGAGCTTCTGCAGGTCGATGACCACGGTGCCGTCCTGGACCGCGACGTCCCGCTCGGCGACGATCTCCGGCTGCGCCGAGTCGCCGATCTGGCCGGTCCACGGGATCTCCCGTACCCACGCGTGCACCTTGCGGCCGAACACGCCCGCCGGGACGTTCTCGAAGCGGATGTGCCCGGCGCTGTCGGCGCCGCCGAAGATCGCGCGGGCCTGCTTCTTGCCGGGGTCGAGCGTCGCGACGCCCTGCAGGGTGTAGTTCTGCCCGGGGTACGGCGGCGTGACCTGCACGGTGTGCCCGCTCATGCTGCCGTAGGCGTTGAACAGCCACCACTGGCCGTTGCCCCGGTTGGCCTGCACGGCGGAGTCGGACAGGTTGCCGTCGATGTTCCAGTACGCGATGTCCGCGTCCACCTTCGACTCCTCGATGGCCGACACCCACTGGATCATCTGGCCGGGCACCGACGTGTGGTAGTTGAAGGCGTACTCGTTGACGTTGACGGGCAACTGCTTGCCCGCGTACTTCGTGCCCGCGAAGACCTCGGCCTCCATCTGGCGGTAGCGCTTGACGCTCTCCCTGACCTGCTCGGGGTGGCTGAGCTCGTGCCAGGTCAGCACGTCGGGGACGGTGTCCGCCTGGACGACGTGCTGGAGGTAGCCCTTCACCTGGGCGTACAGCACGCTCGTGTTGGGCCCGGCGATCCGGGCGTCCGGCATCCTGCCCTTGATGAGCGCGTAGACGTCGTCCCACGCCTTGAAGTAGTCGCGCGGGTCACTGAGCCAGCTGACCCGGTTGTAGCTCCACTCGCCGGTGCCGAACATGTTGCCCTCGGGCTCGTTGAATGGCACGAAGACTATGTTGTCCCGATATTTCGGGTCTAGCTGGAGGACCTGGTCCACCTGCTTGGCGATCTTCTGCTTGAACAGGTCGAGCTTCTCCTGCGGGGTGCTTCCGGGCCACTGGTACGGGAAGCCGCGGTGGATGTCGGTCATGTAGATGTACACGTCGCCGTCGGTGCTGTCGGCGAGCGGCTTGACCACCTCCAGCGCGTCGGCTCCGGGGTGCTGCGGGCCGTCCTGGGCCTTGGTCGAGACCGTGCGCAGCCGCATGCCCTCGATCAGGTTGTTCGTCGGCACGCCCGGCCCATACAGACCGTAGAGCGTGCCGGACGCGCCGCCGTGGAAGGCTCCGGTGTCCTTGGCGAGGTCGATGACGAGCTGGCCCTCGCGGATCACGGTGACGGTGGCGGTGACGGGGCGGTCGCCTGCGGTGCCCTGCACGGTGAAGGTGCCGGCGGCGGCGTAGTCCTTCGGATCCACGGGCGACCAGGCGATGGGCAGGTCGCGGTCGTAGCCGTCGGTGAAGGTGGCGCGGACCGCGGCCGGCAGAGCCGGCGCGGTGCCGATGGTCGTACGGACGGCGAAGGCGTCCTGGGCCAGGCCCGTCGGCGTGGGCGTCGTGCCTCCGGCGACGGCGGCCACCTGCTCCGCCGACAGCGCGGCGCCGTAGACGCGGAAATCGTCGATCGCGCCGTCGAACAGCGGATCCTGGTAGAACGAGCGCCCGATGAAACCGGCGGACGTCGTGGCGGCGTCGATCAGCTGCGCGGCGGTCACCGTGGTGGCGGCGGAGGCGACGGCGGCTCCGTCGAGGTAGGTGGTGACGCGCTTGGCGGCGGTGTCGAGGGTGACCGTCAGCGTCTTCCAGGCGCCGGCCGGCAGCGGGGCATAGCCCGTCACCTTGGCCTCGCCCCCGCCGCCCGAGGTGGTGACCGCCGTGCGCAGGCGGCCGTCACCGTTGTACGGCGTGCTGAACAGGTAGCGGCTGGTGTCCTTGCCGAGGGCGTAGATCCACTGCCAGGGGGAGGCGGTGCCGTCCCACTTCACCCGGGCCGACACCGTCAGGTCGGTCCTGTCCTTGATCGCGGCCAGTGGCAGCCGCACGTAGGCGCCGTCGGAGGTCGGCGCGCCGCCGGGCAGGTTCAGGGCGTGGCCTGCGCCCGCGCCGTCCACCAGCGCGGCGGTGGAGCCGTTGACCAGCGTCCCGTCCAGGCCGTTGCCGGAGGAGTCGCTGATCGTGCCGGTGGACAGGTCGTCCGTGTCGAACGCGTAGACGAGCACGGGAGCGGGCGGGTCCGCGGTCGCCGCATCGGCGACGCTTGTGGTTAACGTCATGGTGAGGGCGGCCGGGAGCAGCCCGGCACGCATGGCCTTGGTGATGCTCGGGAATGTCATCACGATGTCCCTGGGAGGTGTGAGCGTTAACAGTTCTCAGGGAGGGCTTGGGCAACGCAACTGAGGGTTCCGCGTAGGTTACGTAGCCGCGCCCCGCACGTCAATGGGTCGATCTTTTGTGTTTCCGGCATGTCACGATTCGGTATCGCCGGAAACCCTTGCTCTTGACGCCTGCTGCCTGCCGGCGCGACAGTCGAGCCACATCGTTGAACCGGTTCGCTGATCCCGGTGATCACAGGATGAGACCGTCCGGCCCCGGGCCGGTTCGATCCTGCCAATTACCAGGACAAGGCGCCATCAGGTCAATGATGTGAGGGTATTCGCAACGCAACTGTCGAACCGGTTCAACTACAGGAGGTGAGTGTGGCGACGATCGGAGACGTGGCCCGGGAGGCCGGGGTGAGCCGCAGCACGGCGTCGTACGCGTTGTCGGGCAAGCGGCCCATCTCGGAGGAGGTCCGCCGCCGCGTGCTGGCGGCCGCCGAGGCGCTCGCGTACACGCCGAACGCAGGCGCTCGCGCGCTGGCCACATCCCAGACCAAGGTCCTCGGTCTGCTCGCCCAGTTCCACGAAGACGAGTTCGCGCCCGCGATGATGCAGTACCTCCTGGGCGTCACCGACACCGCCCGTGACCTGGGCTACGACACGCTGCTGGTCACCGAGGCCGACGGGGCCCGGGCGCTGCGGCGCATCACCGACTCGCGCATGGTGGACGGCGTCGTCCTCATGAACATCGCGCAGGACGACCCGAGGCTGCCCATCCTGCGGGCGGCCCCGCAGCCGGGCGCCCTGGTCGGCCTGCCGGGTGACTGCTCGGGGCTGGATGTGTTCGACCTCGACTTCGAGGAGGCCGGCCGGGTGATGGTGGACCACCTCCACCGCCTCGGCCACCGCGAGCTCATCCTGATCTCGCAGCCCGAGCACGTGGTCGAGCGGGGCGGCGCGTACGTGTGGCGGCTGCGCGACGCCGCGCTCGAACGGGCCAGGCAGCTCGGCGTCACCCTGCACGCGGTGTACGGCGAGTCGCGGCAGCCGGCCGTCGGCCGCCTGCTCAACGCGCTGCTCGACGCCTACCCGTCGGCGACCGGCCTGCTGATCAACAACGAGGCGGCCACGGCGGCGCTGCCCTCCGTCGCCCACGAGCGAGGGCTGCGCGTGCCCGGGGACCTGTCGGTCATCGGGCGCTACTCCGCCGAGTTCGCCGCGACCTTCTCCCTGCCCTATTCGTTCATCGAGAGCGCGCCCGACCGCCTCGGGTCCATGGCGGTGCGCCAGCTCGTGCGCCGCGTGGAGTCGCCGGCGGCGCGCGACGAGCCGTTCGTGGTGCGCTTCATCTCTCCCGAACTGGTCTCCCGGGGCAGCACCGCACCCCCGGGAGCGCCTCTCCCGAACGCCCGCTAGCCGCGGGCCCGACCCCTCGAACCCTTCTGGTCGCGCTCGTTGTGAGCGCTAACATTGGAGTAGTCGATGAACCGTCCGTCGATGTCCACGAGGGCGGCGGTCTTCGGAACCGCCGTCCTGGCGCTGTCCGCTCTGGCCGCCTGCGCGTCCGCTCCCCAGGGCGGCGCCACCGCCACCGCCTCCGCAGACGGCGGAGCAGGCGGGAGCGCCTACACGTGGTGGGACCCCTATCCTCAGCACGACGCGTCCTCCGCCTGGGCGAAGCGGGTGGACTCCTGCGGGCAGCAGGCCGGCGTCACCATCAAGCGCACGGCCTACGACACGACCGCGCTGACCAACCAGGCCCTGCTCGCCGGCCAGGAAGGCAACGCGCCGGACGTCATCCTCCTCGACAACCCCGCCGTCTCGACGCTCGCGGACGCGGGGATGCTCAGCACGATGTCCGACTTCGGCCTGGACACGGCCAGGTTCGACAAGAACCTCATCGCCGCCGGCGAGCTGGACGGCAAGGCGTACGGCATCCCGATCGGCGCGAACACGCTCGCGCTCTACTACAACAAGAAGATCCTCGACGCGGCCGGCGTCGACCCGAAGTCGATCAAGGACTGGGCCTCGCTCAACGCGGCGCTGCAGAAGGTCAAGGCCGCGGGCAAGAAGCCGATCACGTTCTCGGCCATCGGCACGGAGGAGGGCTCGTTCCAGTTCCTGCCGTGGTTCTGGGGCTCCGGCGCGCAGCTCACCCAGCTCGACTCGCCCCAGGCCGTCGCGGCCCTCGACCTGTGGACGAAGTGGGTCAAGGACGGCACCGCCCCCAACTCGGTCATCAGCAACTCCCAGAACACCACCTGGGAGGAGTTCCTGACCGGGCAGTTCGCGTTCGCCGAGAACGGCACCTGGCAGATCAACAGCGCCAAGAAGGCGGGCTTCCCCACCGGGATCGTGCAGATCCCCGGCAAGGACGGAGGCATCGCCCCCACGCCCACGGGCGGCGAGTTCATCACGGTCCCGGTGCAGAAGGACACCAAGCGCTACGCCGCCACCAAGAAGATCCTCGAGTGCATGACGACGCCCGAGGGCCTGGTGGAGACCGGTACGACGTTCGCGTACTACATCCCCTCCACCGCCGAGGGCCAGCAGGCGATCCTGGCCAAGGAGCCCGAGCTGAAGCCGTGGGTCGACGCCGTGCGCTCGGCCAAGGGCCGGACCAGCGACAACCTCGGCACCAAGTACCCGAAGATCTCCGAGGCGCTGTGGACCGGGGTGCAGAAGGCGCTGAGCGGCTCGGCCAGCCCCGCCGACGCGCTCAAGGAGGCACAGGCCCAGGCGAAGCAGGCCACCGGCAGCTGATCCGATGACATCTCTTCGCACCGAAGCGGTCATGACGCGCAGAGCGGTTCACGCGGCCCCTAGGCGACGGTCCCGGCAGTGGACGGCCTTCGCCTTCCTCGCCCCGCTCGTGATCTACCTGGTCGCCTTCTACGCCTACCCGCTCTACCGCAACATCGACCTCAGCGTGCACGACTACACGCCGCGGGCGTTCGTGCGGGGCGACCCCGAGTTCACCGGGCTGGCCAACTACGTGGCCATCCTGTCCGACGACACATTCGCCGCGGCGCTGCGCAACACGGCCCTGTTCACCCTGGTCTCCATCGCCGCCCAGTACGCCATCGGCCTGGCGCTCGCGGTCTTCTTCCACCGCAACTTCCGCCTGTCCGCGGTGCTGCGCGCGATGTTCCTCGTGCCGTGGCTGCTGCCGCTGATCGTCTCCGCCTCGACCTGGTCGTGGATGCTCAACAGCGACAACGGCATCGTCAACGCGGCCCTGCAGGCGTTCGGGATCGGCCAGATCAACTGGCTCACGTCCCCCGACACCTCGCTGCTGGCCGTCACCATCGCCAACATCTGGCTCGGCATCCCGTTCAACCTGGTCATCCTGTACGCCGGGCTGCAGAACATCCCGGCCGACCTGTACGAGGCCGCCGGGCTGGACGGGGCGAACGGCCGGCAGCGGTTCTGGCGCATCACCTTCCCGCTGCTGCGCCCGGTGTCGGCGATCACGCTGCTGCTCGGCCTGATCTACACGCTCAAGGTCGTCGACATCATCTGGATCATGACGAAGGGCGGGCCGGCGGACGCCTCGACCACGCTGGCCATCTGGTCGTACCGCGAGGCGTTCGGCACCGGCCAGCCCGACTTCTCACCGGCGGCGGCCGTCGGCAACCTGCTCATCCTCATCGCCTTCGCCGCCGGACTCCTGCACGTGCGCCTGCAGCGCAAGGAGGACCGCGCATGAAGACCTCCCCCTGGAAGACCGTGGTGGGCGTCGTCCTCGTCGGGCTGATGCTCTTCCCGGTCTACTGGATGTTCAACGTCTCGCTCACCAAGACGGGCGACATGCGCGCGGACCCGCCGCACTGGTTCCCCTGGAACCCCACGTTCGAGGGGTACGCCGCGGCGTTCGCCCAGCAGCTGCCGGCCCTGGCCACGAGCCTGTTCATCGGCCTCGGCACCGTCGCGCTCACGCTGGTCGTGGCCCTGCCCGCCGGATACTCGCTGGCCAAGCTGCGGCCGCTCGGCGCGCGCGGGATGGACTTCCTGCTGCTGGTCGCGCAGATGATCCCCGGCGTCGTCATGGCCATGGGCTTCTACGCGATCTACATCAGGCTCGGGATGCTCAACACCGTCCCTGGTCTGATCGTCGCCGACTCGACGCTGGCCGTGCCGTTCGGGGTGCTGCTCTTCCGGGCGTTCATGGCGAGCATCCCCGGCGAGCTCATGGCGGCGGCGCAGATCGACGGGGCGAGCACCTGGCGCACGTTCCGGTCGATCATCCTGCCGCTGAGCCGCAACTCGGTGATCACGGTCTCGCTCTTCGCGTTCCTGTGGGCGTGGTCGGACTTCATCTTCGCCTCGACCCTCAACCGCAACAGCGACGTTATCCCGATCACGCTCGGCATCTTCCGCTACATCGGCAACAACACCACGCAGTGGAACTCGATCATGGCGACCGCCGTGATCGCGTCCATCCCCGCGGCCTTCCTCCTGGTCCTCGCGCAGCGCTACATCGCCGCCGGGGTCACCGCGGGCGCGGTGAAGGACTGAAACCCCCATTCGTCGAAAGGTTCACCACATGACCAGCCCCGTGCTGCCGTCGCACGGCCGGGTACGCCCTCTCGGGCTCGCGCAGGTCTCCATCACCGGAGGGTTCTGGGGGAGCCGGCAGGCCGTCAACGCCACGGCCACGCTCTCGCACTGCGAGTCGTGGATGGAGCGCCTCGGCTGGCTGGCGAACTTCGATCGTGTCGCCGACGGCACGACCTCGCCCGACCGCCCCGGCTGGTCGTTCTCCGACTCGGAGGTCTACAAGCTCCTGGAGGCCCTGTCCTGGGAGTGGGGCCGTACCGGCGACCCGGAGGCGGAGGCGGCGATCAAGCGGCTCACCGCGCGCGTCGCCCGCGCCCAGGACCAGGACGGGTACCTCAACACCTGCTTCGGGCACGGCGAGCAGCCGCCGCGCTACAGCGACCTCGAGATGGGCCACGAGCTCTACAACACCGGCCACCTCCTGCAGGCGGCGGTGGCCCGGCTGCGCACGTACGGCGAGGACGAGCTGGTACGGATCGCGCGGCGGGCCGCGGACCACGTGTGCCGCACGTTCGGCCCGGACGGCAGGGCCGGGATCTGCGGGCATCCGGAGATCGAGGTCGGCCTCGCCGAGTTCGGCCGGGCACTGGGGGAGGAGCGCTACATCGAGCAGGCCCGCCTCTTCCTCGACCGCCGCGGGCACGGCACGCTCAGGGACATCCCGCTGGGACGCGCCTACTTCCAGGACGACATCCCGATCCGGCAGGCCGACGTGTGGCGCGGCCACGCCGTCCGCGCGCTCTACCTCACCGCCGCGGCCGTGGACGTCGCCGTCGAACGCGGCGACGACGAGTTGCTGAGCGCCGTGGAACGGCAATGGGAGCGCTCGGTCGCGCGCCGCACCTACATCACGGGCGGCATGGGCTCGCGCCACCAGGACGAGGGCTTCGGCGAGGACTGGGAGCTGCCGCCGGACCGGGCCTACTGCGAGACGTGCGCCGGCGTCGCCTCGATCATGGTCTCCTGGCGCCTCCACCTCGCCACCGGCGACGTCCGCTACGCAGATCTGATCGAGCGCACGCTCTACAACGTCATCGCGACCTCCCCGAGCCCCGACGGCACGGCGTTCTTCTACGCCAACCCCCTCCACCAGCGGGCCTCGGGCAGGCCGGCGGACGCGGACGAGGTGAGCCCGCGGGCCGAGGCCGGCGTCAGGGCCGCCTGGTTCGACGTCTCGTGCTGCCCCACCAACGTCGCCCGCACCCTGGCCGGCCTCCAGGGCTACCTCGCCACCGCCGACGACGACGGCCTCCAGATCCACCAGTACGCCCCCTCGACCATCCGCGCCGAGCTGCCGGACGGGCGGGAGCCGGCGGTGGAGGTCGAGACCGCCTACCCCGAAAGCGGAACCATCCGCGTCCGGATCATGAACGACGGGCTCTGGACGCTCGCCCTGCGGGTCCCCGCCTGGGCCGCCGGCGCCACACTCGTCGAGGACGGGCGGGCGCGCCCGGTCGAGCCCGGCATGGCCACGGTGCGGCGGGCCTTCCGGGCGGGCGAGGTCATCACGCTCGAACTGCCGATGGAGCCCCGCTTCACCTGGCCGGACCCCCGCATCGACGCCGTACGCGGCTGCGTCGCCGTCGAGCGGGGCCCCGAGGTCCTGTGCGTCGAGTCCCACGACCTTCCGCACCCCGGCGGGCTCGACGCCCTGGCGATCGACCCACTGTCCGGGCCGCGGGCCGAGCCCGGCGGCGCCCGGGTCCGCGGCCGCCTGGCCGCACCCCCCGACCGGCTGTGGGCCTACTCCGGTGCCGCGGCTGCTTCCGCGGCGGACGTCGAGTGGATCGACGTGCCGCTGCGGCCGTACCACTCGTGGGCCCATCGCGGCCCGTCGAGCATGCGCGTCTGGTTGCCCATCGAGAAGGAGTGACACCATGTCCCGATTCCGAGTGCTCGCCTTAGCCCTGGTCACCACGGCCACGGCTCTGGTGACCACCGCGCCCCCGGCCGCGGCGGCGGGCGCGACGCTGACCGTCAACGTCGCGCAGCCGTTCAGGCCGGTCACCCACGTCGCCTCCGGCGGCCTGTACGGCCTGGCCGAGAACTCCCGGCCGGCCGACTCCACCCTGCTCCCGATCAAGGTGAACTCCCTGACCCAGCCCGCGCCCGGCGTCGGCCAGCGTCCCAACGGCCAGCCGCCCGGCGGCGACTCCCTGCTGGTGGCCCCGCAGGCCACCCGGGTCGGCGCGGGCGAGTTCATCCGCATGCCCGACATCTACCCCGACTTCCCCTACAGGTGGGTGAGCTGGGACGACTGGCTGGCCAAGGTCAACACCATGGTCAACGCCCGGCTGTCGGCCACCACGGTTACGAACGTCATCGGCTGGGAGCTCTGGAACGAGCCCGACTACACCTGGAACACCGCCGCCGCGGGCAACTTCAACGACGCCTGGGTGCGTACGTACCGGGCGGTGCGCGCGCTCGACACCCTCACGCCGATCGTCGGACCCAGCACCGCCACCTACAACCGCTCCTGGATGCAGTCGTTCCTCACCAACGCCAAGAACACCGGCACCCTGCCCGACATCATCTGCTGGCACGAGCTGCAGAACCCCACCAGGATCGCCTCCGACATCGCCGACTACCGCAACCTTGAGTCCTCGCTCGGCATCAGCCCGCGCCGCATCTCCATCAACGAGTACGCCGCCACCAGCGAGGTCGACGTGCCCGGCCGGATCGCGAGCTACGTCGCCAAACTGGAGCGGGGCGGCGTCGAGTCCGCGCACCGGGCCTTCTGGTACGAGTACGGCACCATGAACGGCCTGGTCGTCAACAACAACCAGCCCACCGGCACCTGGTGGCTGTACAAGTGGTACGGCGACATGGCCGGCAACATGGTCACGACCACGTCGACCACGACGACAGGGCTGGACGGCTTCGCCTCCTACGACCCCACCCGCAAGATCGTCAACGTGGTGTTCGGCAACGAGGCCGGCACCAACACCGTCAACCTCACGGGCCTCGGCGCGCTCGGCTCCAGCGTCCGCGTCACCCTGTCGTCCACCCCGTCCAGCGGCCGCTTCACCGCGGTCACCGCCCCCACCACGATCTCCACGACGACCCAGACGGTCAGCGGCGGGCAGCTCAGCGTGTCCGTGCCCAACATGTCGGCCACCAGCGCCTACCAGCTCGTCGTCGAGCCGGTCAGCGGGGTGCCCGCCTACCAGCAGCGATACGAGGCCGAGAACGCCTCCGTGTTCCGCGCCCAGCGGCTGAGCGCCTCCAGCGCGTCGGGCGGCGGCTACGTGGGCCGGATCGACAACTCGGGCACGCCGCGCACCGACAGCTACGTCGACTTCGTGGTGAACGTGCCCACCGCGCGCTCGTACACGATGACCCTCGGGTACGCCAACGGCACCGGCGCCACCGCGACCCAGGGGCTGGCCTACAACGGCGGCCCGTGGACCACCGTCAGCTACCCGCCCACCTCGGGCTGGGGGCAGTTCGGCGCCACGATCAGCACCACTGTCACCCTCCGGGCCGGCTACAACGTGATCCGCCTGGCCAAGGGCTCGCCGTACTTCGCGGGCGGCACCGGGTACGCCGAACTCGACTACATCCAGGTCACCTGACGTGAGCCCCGGCGATCCGGCGGGTCCGCGCCGGATCGCCGGGCAGCGCGATCAGTACGTGGCGGGCATCTGGGTGGCCAGGCCGTTGCTCACGGCGAAGGAACCCTCGACGCGGATGCGCCAGGCGTCGAGCGAGGTGACGCTCGCACTCCTGGCACTGAGCGGTATTGCTCCACGTTGAATGCTGAGGTGATGAGGGCGCGGACCTGGTCGAGGGCGGCCTGCTCGGTGCATGCCAGGGCGTGGCGCGTGGGCGGCCGTAGCGACACTGCCATGGCTGCCGCCGGTGGCGCTGGTCGGCGCGACAGCAGCCGGAGTCCTGTGGCTCAAGCGAGGTTCCCGGTGCTCTCCACGTTGTCCTCCGATGATCACGGGAATGCCGAGGTCGACGACGCGGCGGTTGGAGGGCGTCGGTCGAGCTGGGCGAGTTTGTCCTCCGCTCCGGCGACGCTGACCCGGAGCCCTTCGACCTCTCCGAGCGGGGGCTCGGGCTCCACCTCGCCAGCAGCGCCAAGTACGAAAACCAGACGGGTGTAGCTCGTTCTGAGGGAGCGGCTGAGCTGGGGATTCATGGTTGGGGGTGGCCAGATGGGCGGCGTTGCCAGGGACGGCCATGTGCCACGTCCGTTTCCCTCACTCGACCGCGCCTGCCGCCGAGTAAGTGACGAGGGTCTGATCGGGGTTGTCTGCGAGTTGCAGCACGACGTGGCTGTAGTTGAGTGGCCCGAGTCTTGGATGGCGAAGCTTCTTCGATCCGTTGCCCACCGCCGCGACGTCATGCCGCGGCCACCACTGCCGGATCTCCTCGCTGTCCGCCTTCAACTCCTCGATCAGGGCCTCGAAGCCAGGATCGTCTGGGTGCCTGGCCGCCGCCAGCCGGAACCGGCCGAGCATGGCCCGGGCCTCCGGTTCCCATTCGAGATACACCGTTCGGGCGCGCGGCGCGGTGAACATCCAGCGCACGAGGTTGCGCTCGCCGCCGGGCAGCGCGTCCCAGTCGGCGAACAGTTCACGCGCGGCGGGGTTGGCAGCCAGCACGTCCCAGCGGCGTCCCTTGATGATCGTCGGGAACGGCTGGAGCCGCTGTACCAGGGCGACCGCTTCGGGATCGATCCACTCCGCCGGTGCCGCGGCGGCCGCAGCGCCGAGCCCGTCCTCACCGCCGCGAGCCAGCACCCGCAGGTACTGTCGTTCTGCGGCGGACATCCGCAGCGCGTCGGCCAGGGCGTCCAGCACCTGAGCCGAGGGCCGCACAGGTCGGCCCTGCTCGAGGAACGTGTAGTAGGTAACGGACATGTTGGCCAGCAGCGCGACCTCCTCGCGGCGCAGTCCCGCCGTGCGCCGGCGGCTTCCGGCAGGCAGGCCGACATCGCTGGGACGCAGGCGCTCGCGCCGGGACCGGAGCAACTGCCCCAGGGCCCGAAGGTCACCGATTGCTGGCATACAGCGCAGCCTAGTCATGCCAGTACCAGTAACAGGCTGCTCTGGTTACCAGTTTCAGCCTCGCCCATGCTGGACCCATGGCGATCATCCCGGAAACCATCACCATCCCCGTGGCCGACGGCACCTCTTTGCCCGCCTACCTGGCCCGCCCGGCCGGCCGCGCCGCCCCGGTCGCGGTGATCGTGGCGCACGAGCTCTTCGCGGTGAACCCGGACATCCGGGGCGTGGCCGATGCCTTGGCGCAGGCCGGGTATCTGGCCCTCGTGCCGGAGTTCTATCACCGGCACGCCGAACCGGGCCGCTGGCTCGAACGCACCGACGCTGGGCGCCGAGAAGGATTTGCCCTCCTGCATCAGTTGCGCCGGCAGCACGCCCTGGCCGATGCGGAGGCCTGCCTGAGCTGGCTGGGCGCGCAGCCAGACATTCAGCGAACCGCGATGATCGGCTTCAGCGCCGGGGGCCACCTGGCCTACCTGGCAGCCTGCCAACTGCCGATCAGCCACACCGCCGTGCTGTACGGCGGCTGGCTGCCCACCACTGATATCCCGATGAGCCGGCCCACCCCCACCCTCGACCTGACCCCTGGGATCAGCGGCCGACTACTCTATCTGGTCGGCGAGGACGACACACTGATCGACGCGGGCCAGCGCGGCCAGATCCGCGGCGCACTGGAGCAGGCCGGCGTTGAGCACGAACTGGTCGTCTACCCCGACGTCGGTCACGCGTTCTTCTGGCCCGGCACGCCGGCCTTCGACCAGAAGGCCCGAGACCACGCCTGGAACAGGATCCTGAACCTGCTCGCCAATTCTTGAGACTGTCGGGTAGCGGCGGCACGTTGCCGTGCCGCCGCCCCCTCAGAACCGGGCGAGCGGGCTTTCCCCGCACCACGGCTCAAGCAAGCCCCGAGGGCTCGGCGGGTGAGAATGTGGCCGGTCTCCTGCG
>NZ_JBEFAK010000045.1:0-86668 GCF_040137845.1 Nonomuraea sp. B19D2
CCCCTTCGGTCCGAGGGTCTCCCGGTGGATCGGGTCCTTGCGCAGCCCGCGCGAGGGCGACCACACCGACGGCGTCCACGGCCCCGCCCCCACCCGCTGCTCCCCGCGGGGCGCGAAGGTGGCGTGCACCGGCCGGCCGTCCGGCGTGCGCAGCGTCCAGCGCTCGACGGTGGCCCGGGTGCCGAAGTCCGCCCATGTGTCGTCCAGCGTCGGCACCAGCTCGACGTCCCACTCGTCACCGAGATCGATCTCGTGCGGGTACGACGGAGGCGAGGACACCTCGGAGGCGGTCCCGTCGAAGATCAGCAGCGCGGCGGGCCCGTCGTCGAAGGGCACGACGACCTCCACCGCGTCGCCGTCCCTGGTGTGCGGCAGCGCCCGGATCTCCCCGCTGAAGGGGCCGGCCAGCAGCGGCGTCCCGGACACGCCCCGCACCTTGACCCGCATCTGCCTGGCGTAGCGATCCGGGTCGAAGGAGATCGTGGCGTCCAGCCAGCCCAGCTCGACGCCGCGCTCCTCGGGCCGGCCGACGCCGATCCTGCTGGCCATGGGGTGCGCGGCGGTCAGGAACACCAGCGTGGTCCCGCCGATCTCGCGCACCAGCGGCGGCACCGGCGCCTCGACCCGCCGTTCGAGCCCGGCCAGCGCCCCGGAAAGTTGTTCGCCCGACTCCACGAGGACGGCCGGCAGCCCTTCCGGCGCCGCGCCGACCGCGACCAGCAGCCCGCCGTCGGCGGCGAACTCCGTCAGCCGCGCGGCCACGTCCTCGTCGAGCACGGTCACGGCAGGCAGCACGATCGCCCGGTACGCCTCGGTGGAGACGGCCAGCCGCCCGCCCTCGACGCGCGCCCGCCGTACCGAGTCCTCGTCGATCACGTCGGCGTCGAGGCAGAGCCGGTCGAGCACGCCCGGCACGGTCGCGAACCACGCCATGTCGCCCACGAGCTCGCGGTAGACCTCCTGCGCCCGCGCCGCCTCGGGAGAGACCCCGGCCGGCGAGGTGCCAGCCTGCGACGTCGCGGTGGGCAGGACAACCGCGACGTCGCAGGCGTGGCGGCCCAGGGAGAGCGCCGCGCACAGGCGGGTGACCGCGTCGGCGAAGACGCGGTGGTGCCGCCAGTACGGCTGGCGCCAGTCGGTCGACGGGGGCGCCCACTCCCACCAGCCGCGCCTGGTCGTGTAGTAGACGGCGTGCGGGTTGTAGAGGTTGGCACCGGCCCGCAACCAGGGCAGCAGCCAGTCGAAGGTCTCCTCGAGGGTGCCGCCCCAGCCGCTGGAGTGGAACGCCTCGATCCAGGTGCGCGGCCTGCCGTACAGGTGGGCGAGTGAGGAGTGCAGGCGCGCGTCCCCGTGGTGGTCGGAGCCGGGCGCGCTGAACCAGCGATGGGTGCGCGCGTAGTCGCCGTACAGCCGCACCCCGTCCACGGGATGCCCCGCGCGGGCCGGGTCCTGCTGGTCGCAGCCGTTGAGCAGTCCGTGGCGCTCGTGCCAGGCGGCCAGCGGCCGGAAGAACGCCTCCTCGGCCAGCTCGGCACGGGTGAGCTGGTATGCCTGCCAGTCCGGCTCGTCGAGGGAGAAGCGCCTGCCACGCCTGGCGGCGTACTCCTCGGCGAACGCAGCCGACCAGGTGGGCAGGGTGGGCAGCTCGTCCTGGAACGACCCGGCGATCACCCTGCCGAACCAGTGGCCGGCGCGCCGCTCGAACTCGCCGTGCACTCGGTCGAGCAGCACCGCGCAGGCGTCACGGGACAGGTAGTCGAAGCCGCGCGTCGAGATCGTCCCGTCGGCGGCCAGCCACTGACCGGCGAACTCCGGACGTTCCTGGACGAGGCGGGCCTGCAGGTCGGCGCCGGAGAAGCCGAGCTGGTCGTAGAACCACAGGTACGCGCCCAGCTCGAAGGCGTCGGCGCAGACCCCGTCCAGCAGCTCCCACCACGCCTCGGACAGGAACGGCGGGTCGTCGGCGTCGGAGCCGAACAGCGGCCCCGACGGCGCCAGGTTGAGTATGACGAGGTTGCGCACTCCCCCGGCGACCAGGCGCTCCATCTGCCAGCGCAGCCGGTCGCGGCGCAGCGGCTCGCCGCTCCACCACCAGATCGCCGCCGGGGAGAACTCCCGCGGCGGGTCACGGAGCACGTCGAAGAGGGTCATCCCTTGAGCCCGCTGGCGAAGCCCTTGATGACGTAGCGCTGCAGCACCAGGAAGACCAGGACGATCGGCAGCGCCCCGAGGACGAGCCCGGCGAAGACCAGGCCGTGGTCGGAGACGTACTGGCCGACGAAGGCGAAGACGCTGACCGGGACCGTCTCGAACCCGGAGCCGCCCAGGTAGAGCAGCGGGGTGAAGAAGTCGTTCCAGATGAAGACGGCGTTGAGGATGAGCACCGTGCCGGTGATGGGCCGCAGCAGCGGGAAGACCACCTTGGTGAACGCCGTCAGGTGCGAGGCGCCGTCGATCTGGGCGGCGCTGGCGTACTCGCGGGGCAGCGCGCGGATGAAGCCGGTGTAGAGGAAGACCGTGAAGGGCAGCTGGATGCCGGTGTAGAAGAGGATCATTCCGGCGTGCGTGCCGATCAGCCCGAGATCGGTCACCAGCTCGTAGAGCGGGATCATGCCGAGCTGGAACGGCAGCACGATGCCCAGCAGGAAGAGGATGTAGAGGCCGTACCCGAGCCGGGTCTGCACGCGGGCCAGGAAGTAGGCGGCGAACGAGCCAAGCGCGATCAGCGCGACCAGACTGACGACGGTGATCACCGTGCTGTTGACCAGCGAGGGGCCGAGCGCCGCGGCCGACCACGCCTTGCCGAAGTTGGCCAGTGTGGGCGGGTCGGGCAGCGCCAGCGGCGCCTGGGAGATCTGCGCCGGGTCCTTCAGCGACAGCGAGACCAGCGTGTAGACGGGGAACAGGAACGCCACCGCCACCGCGATCATCACGATCTCCAGCAGGAATGTCCTTCTCACGCCGTCACCTCGCGGCCCCGCAGGTAGTAGACCTGGACCAGGGAGACGGCCGCCACGAACAGCGCCAGCACCAGCGCGATGGCGGTGCTGTAGCCGAACTTGCCGAACACGAACGCCTGCTTGTAGAGCACCGTGGACAGGGTCTCCGTGGCGTAGCCGGGGCCGCCGTTCGTGGCGGCGAAGACCTGGTCGAAGAGCTTGAGCCCGCCGATCGTGGAGAGCATGAGGTTGATCGTCACCGCGGGGGCGAGCAGCGGCCAGGTGACGTAGCGGAAGCGCTGGAACGTGCCCGCCCCGTCGATCATCGCCGCCTCGTGCAGCTCCTTGGGCACGCCCTCCAGCCCGGCCAGGAAGATGACCATCGAGTACCCGGCGTACTGCCACACGACCATGCCGGCGATCGACCACAGCGCCACCGACGGGTCGCCCAGCCAGTCGACGTGCAGGCCGAGCAGCCCGTTGAGACCGGCCGACGGGTCGGGGTTGTAGACGTACTTCCACAGGAACGCCACCATGACCGGGCTGACGACCACGGGCGCGAAGAAGATCACCCGCAGCACCGCCCGGCTCTTCAGCCTGGCGTTGACGCCCAGGGCCAGCAGCAGGCCGACGCCGTTCTGCACGGCCACGATGGCCACGGTGAGCAGCAGCGTGTTGCCGATCGAGCCCATGGCCTGCTCGTCGTGCAGGAGCGTGCCGAAGTTGGCCAGCCCGACGAAGGCCATGTCCTGGCCGATGCCGCTCCAGTCCGTGAAGGCGTACACCACGCCGGCCACGGCCGGATAGAGCACGACCAGCGCGTAGACGACGAGCGCGGGCGCGGCGAACAACCAGGACGGGGAGGTGGCGCCGAAGCGCCGCCTCCGCCGTGAGGCAGCCGAGTGCCGCTGCGCAGTCAGGGAAGTCACTTCTTGTATGCCTCGTCCATTTTCTTCAGCGCCTCGTCGATGGTCGACTTGCCGGCCAGCAGCTCCTGGATCACCGCGAAGTGCACGGGCTGCACCTCGGCGTTGGGCCAGCGCTGGTCCATGAACGGCACCGCGCGGTCCTTGGTGAACGGCAGGAACGACTGCACGGCCGGGTCGATCGTGGACGAGGAGTCCTGAGTGAGCGGGATGGCGGCGATGGCCTTGGCCCAGGCGTTGATGTTCTCCTGCTTGCCGAGGAAGTCGATGAACGCCTTGGCCTGCTCGACGTTCTTGCCCTTGGCGTTGGCGCCGAGCCCGACGACCACGCCTGCCGGGATCCACACCTGGGCGGCGTCGTCGGCCCCCGGCACCGGGAACATCGACAGGTCGTCGGGTGAGGAGGCCGCCTTGCGGAAGTCGGGCAGCACGGCCGACACCTGGATCGCCATGCCCGCCTTGCCGGTGGCCACCATCGAGATCTGCTGCTCGAACGTGGTGCCGTTCGGCTTGTCGTTGAAGAAGCCGCGCTTCTGCAGCTCCAGGTACATCTCCATGGCCTGGCGCCAGCCCGACTGGGCGAAGGTGGTCTGCCCGGCGAGCTGCTTGTCGTCGAACGTCGGGTCCTTGGCGTAGACGGTGGAGGGCACGAGCGCGTACGTGATGAGCTGGGTGACCCACGGCGTCTGCGCGCCCAGCGCGATCGGGGTGATGCCGGCCTTTTTCAGCTTGTCGCAGACCGCGAGGAACTCCGTCCACGTGGCCGGCGGCGCGTCCACGCCCGCCTTCTGGAACGCCTTCTTGTTGTAGACGGCGCCGATGACCGACGACCCGGCGGAGAAGATGTAGGTCTTGCCGTCGAGCTGGAAGGCGGGCTTGAAGCCGGTGGGGATCGTCTTCGTCCACGCCTGGGCGGACAGGTCGGCCAGCAGCCCGGCCTTGGCGATCTGGCTCATCGACATGGCGCTGCCGTTGCCCGGATACACCACGTGCAGGTCGGGCCCGTTGCCCGCGCCGAGCTGGGTCCGTACGGAGGTCTGCACCTGGTCGGTGGGGGCGTAGGAGGCGGTGAGCCGCACCTCCGCCTTGGCCTTCTGGTACGCGGCGATCAGCTCGTCCATCGGCGCCTTCTGGTCGGCCACGCCCACGAACTTCAGGTCGACGGTCGCCGCCCCGCCCCCGGTCGTGGCGGTGGTCTCGGGCTTGGTCGAGCAGGCAGTGGCCGCCGCCGCGACCGCGAGGCCACCCATCATGCGGAAGAACTGGACCCGGCTCAGTCGGGCGTCACGCAGATCGGTCATGTCATGTCTCCTCGCCGGCGCTGGGGAGCCGATACGAACGTTTTAATGACGTGCCTGTTAACTTAACAGCCGATTTTGTTAAAACTGAGGGATGTCGGGAGGGTACGAGTCGCCCGAGAAGGGTGTCAAGAGTAGGATCCGCAACCGTCCAAGCGAGGGTGAGGGCTTTGGTGAAGTCGCGGCAGCACACCTCCGGCAAGTCCGCCCGGTGGCGGGACATGGCCGAGCACATCGTCCGGCAGGGCTCGGCCACGGTGACGGAGCTCGCGGAGAGCTTCGAGGTGAGCGTCATGACCGTGCACCGGGACCTCGACGAGCTGGAACGCCAGGGCATGGTGCGCAAGGTCCGGGGCGGCGCCACCGCCCAGGCCTCCAACGTCTGGGAGAGCAACATCGCCTACCGGCTCCAGGCGCACACGGCGGAGAAGGACGCGATCGCCAGGGTCGTGGCCGGGCTGATCGAACCGGGCAGCTCCGTCATGCTCGACGACTCCACCACGGCGCTGGCCGTGGCCCGCCACCTGGGCGAGCTCGCGCCGCTGACCGTGCTGACGAACTTCCTCGAGGCGATCAGGCTGCTCGCCGGCACTCCCGACATCCGGCTCATCGCGCTCGGCGGCGAGTACCACGCCACCCACGACTCGTTCCTCGGGCTCGGCTGCGTGGACGCGGTCGAGGCGGTCAGCACCGACGTGGTGGTGGTCTCCACCTCGGCGGTCTCCGACGAGTACGCCTTTCACCAGGAGCAGGAGATCGTGCTGGTCAAGCGGGCGATGCTGCGCTCGGGCACGCGGCGGATCCTGGCCGTGGACGGCTCCAAGCTGGCCAGGGTGGCCCTGCACCGGGTCGCGCCGCTCGAGGACTTCGACGTCATCGTGGTCGACTCGAACGCGCCCGCCGAGATGCTGCAGCGGCTGCGCGACCGGCACCGGCGGGTCGAGGTCGCCGAGTTGTAACAGCCTGATCTGTGATTTGTAACTTGAGCCTTGTTAAGACCTCCCGCCGGATCAGGCGCCGTCCCCGGGGGTCAGCGGGCGGATCTCGCTGAAGAGCCGGAGCGTCACCGGCCGCAGCCGCGCCCTGGGCCAGCGCAGCCGCAGCGGGGAGAACGTCGCCGACAAGACGATCTTCAGGTACCTGTTCCCGGTATGCCCGGCGGGCACCGGGACGCAGAGTCCGGACACATCGGCGAGCGTCTCCCGGCCGCCGATCCACAACCGGCTGCTCCCCCGGACCTCGCGTCCGCCCTCGAGGCTCACTGAGTCCCAGCAGAGCTGGGCCGCCCCGGGAAGGGCGAACCGAAGCGTGAAGCCCGCCAGCGACCCGGCCGGGCTCAGGTAGAAGGAGCCGTGGAAGTCACGGGTCACGAGGCCGGTCGGCAACATCGCCTCGCTGGCGTCCATGGCGATCCGCCAGGCGCCGGGATCGGTATAGGAAACCAAGGGACTCACCTCGCTGAGGAGTGAAGACGTCTACACAGAGAAGACGGCTTCACCCCGGCGAATGTGACATCCCTTGGAGAAACCCGCCGGGCTCAGCGCCTGAACGCCAGGCTGTGGACGGGGTGCTCGCCCTCCGTCTGCAGGCGGTACTCCTCGCCGGATTTCACCCGGTTCTCCTCGATGACCCGCTCGGACGGCGCCTTGTCGCCGCCCATGACCGCGTCCTGCATCTTCTGGAAGCGCTCGTGGGCCTTTTGCACGTACCCGGTGCCCAGGGTGGTGTAGTCGATCTGGGTGGCGATCAGCTCGCGCAGGTACGCCTTGTTCGGCTCGAACGTCACCGGGGCGGGCAGTTCGGGGGCGCACACCTGCTCCGGGTCGCGCCCGTCGTGCCGCTTGAACAGCTCGGCCGCCAGCCGCAGGTGCTCCAGCTCCATGTTGAGGTGCAGCTCCCAGATGTTCTTCACCCTGGGGTCGGACTCGGTCTCCATGAACGAGTGGTACAGGTAGCACTCGTTGTACTCGTGGTTGAGCAGCATCTCCCACCAGCTCTCGCCCGGGTCCACGAGCGACTCGTAGTGGGTGACGTGCTCCTCCTCGATCAGGCCGATCTCCTGGTAGAGCTGGCGCGCGATCGGCTCCATGTACATGGGGCCGACGTTCATGTAGAAGTTCATGGTCTGCTGCTCGGCCGCCATGATCGTGAGCGCGTGCAGCTTGGAGATGGGCGCGGTGTTGTTCCTGTCGTACGGCTCGCGCACGTTGTCGATCGGGTCCCGGTGGTGCAGGTACGTGGGCCGCCCCGGCATCACCTCGGTCAGCCCGTCGACGATCTTCTCGGCCTTGCGGTGCTCGATCATCTCGTACAGGTTCGCGTACCGGTAGAGGTGGTCGAAGTCCTCCAGCACACCGAACTGGTAGGCCTGCTTCAGATACCCGTCCGGCTCCATCCGCGCCACCCAGGCGGTCAGGTCCACGGCGACCTGCTCGTAGGCGAGGGTGGTCTCCAGGACCGACGACACCCCCGGCAGCAGCCAGTTGACCGCCTTCTGCTGCTGCGCCTCGATGTAGCGCACCCGCGCCAGCTGCTGCTTGAGCTCGATGTCGGGGCAGTGGCGGGCCAGCTGGTGGCTGAAGAAGACCGCCTCCGTCTCGATCCCGTTCATCGCGATGATCCGGCACCGCGTGTACGGGTCGGCGTGGTCGGGATCGATCGGCTCGACGTTCAGCTCGCGCCAGTTACGCAACTGATCGTCCAGCGGGATACCCCGCTCCCGGAGTGGGTTGAAGGTCATGTGAGCAGCGCTCCTTCGAGGCCGTGGCATTCGGGTTGCGGCCTACCCGGGGCAATCTCCCCACTACACCGTCAAAGGTCCTAGAGATGGCAATGCCTCTGACACGGTCACCAACGCCACATCCCCACGCGTACCGGGACCCCTGGAGAGGCGTGCACGAGCGGCGGCCCGGAAGGTGCGGGCAGCCCGGCCGTCTGGAGGAGGCACTGGTCCAGGTCGGTCAGCCGGGCCCGGCGCAGCGGCCACGGCGGATGCTCCACCGGCGCGCCCGCCAGCCGGCCGGCCACGCGGGTGAACAGCAGGAAGCGGGCGGTCAGGAAGCTCGCGATCCCGTCCCGCTCCCCCGGCTCCAGGGGCAGCCCCGCCGTCACGTCCGCGTCGCACCACGCCTCGCCGCCCCTCGGCCAGAGCCGGCGGCACCGGTAACGCGTGTGGGCGCCGTCGGAACGTACCGACATGTCGGACCAGAAGTACGGCAGCCAGTAGCCGGCGCGGCCCCCGAGCGCGGCGACGAGACGACCGGCGTCCAGCGACAGGAACCAGATCCCGCTGCGCCCGCGGCCGTCGCGCACGTAGGTCCGCACGTTGGTCTCCGGAAACGTGGACAGCCCCGGCAGCGCGGGCACGCCGGGCACACGCACCCCTTCCATGAGGAACGGCGTCAGCCCCACCCAGGCCGCCCCGTCGTACGTCTCGAGCGTGAGGCAGGCCGGCACCAGGCGCCGCACGAGGTCCGGCGGGTAGCGCCAGTGGATGAAAGTCATGTTCGACCAGCGGTGGTACATCACCGGCCGGGCGACGCGAGGAGACGGCACCTCGCATATCTGCCCGTCAGCGGAACCGTCACTCCGGCCGGTCACGCATGGGCAGGGTCGCCTCGAGCTGATGGCGGCGCTCCCGCGACGTGGTGGTGAGTCGCCCGCCGCGGGCGGCGAGGCGTTCGGTGAGGTTGGCGACTCCCTGGCCGGGTTCGGCGGCGTGCCCGGTGACGCCGTCGTTGGTCACGCGGAGGCGTACGTGATCGCCGGAGTCGGCGGACAGGGCGATTGTCACGCGGCCTGCCTCGCTGTGCCGCAGCCGGTCACCCGAAGTCGAGGAAGACGGTCTCCTTCTCGCCCTGCAGGTGGATGTCGAACCGGTAGACGCCCTCGCGCTCCGCCACCGGCACCAGCGTCTGCCTGCGCTCAGGGGGCAGCGAGTCGAGGAAGGCGTCCTGGCCGAAGTAGATGCGGGTGTAGAGGTGGTGGAGCAGGCCGCGGGCGAACACGCAGACGCTGATGTACCCGGTGCCGGGCGGGAGCGTGCGCAACGTCCAGCGGCCGTCGCCGTCGGTGGGCACCCGGCCGAAGCCGGTGAAGTCGACGCCGTGCCTGCCGAGCAGCGCGCCGCTCACCTGGTCGCGCCGCAGGGAGCCCGGCGCTCCGCCCAGGCTGCCGGACGGGTCGGCCTGCCAGAACTCCAGCAGCGCGTCGGGCACCGGGTCGCCGGCGCCGTCGTAGACGTACCCGTGGACGGTGATGCCGCTCTCGGCGATGTCGCCCCCGCGGGGGATCGGGAGCGCGAAGCCGTAGAACGGGCCGACGGTCTGGGAGGGGGTGGGGTTCATCTGAAATGTGGCGCGAAGACCCGGCCCTCAGTCTTCGGAGCCGGGAGGAAGCGCCACCCTCCTTTCGAAAAGAATATGGAAAACTTCGGTCACGATCAGTAACATGTGCGATGAGTGAGGCTCACGTGACAGAAGAGGCAGGAGGTGCAATGGCGATCCGCCGCTCCACCGCCAAGCGACAGGGACTGCCCTCGGTCGTGCAGCTCCGACTCGCCCCCACCCCGCCCCAGGCCGACGCCCTGAACGCGGCGATACTGGTGTGCAATCAGGCGGCCACCTACATCTCCCGCCTGGCCTGGCAGCAGCGCACCTTCACCGTGCTGGAGCTGCACCGCCTGGCCCACCATCCCGTGCGCGCACAGGCCGCTGGGCTGGGCGCGCAGGCGGCCGTGCGGGCCATCGCCCGGGTCGCCGGCGCCTACGCCAACCGGCGCGCCACCAAGAAACGCGCCCACATCTTCCGCCCGCACGGCGCCATCCCCTACGACGCGCGCCTGATGAGCTGGAACCGCGACGCCCGCGTCGTATCGCTGTGGACCCCCACCGGCCGGGTGCACGTTTCGTACTCTGGGCGGGAGGAGGATCTGAAGGCCGTCGACACTCTGCCGCTCGGGGAGGCCGACCTGATCTGCCGGCGCGGGGTGTGGCTGTTGCAGGTCACCGTCACCCTGCCCAAACCAGCGGCGCGCGAGCCGGTCAACGGTTATCTGGGAGTGGATCAAGGAGTGGCCAACCTGGCGGTCACCTCCGACGGGGTGGTGCTGCCCGGACCGGCCCTGCCCGGCCCCATCCAAGGTAACGGCCACGTCCGCGCTCTGCGCGAGCGGCGCCATCGGCAACGCCGCCGGTTGCAGAAGAAGGGCACTCCCGCGGCGCGGCGGGTGCTGCGCCGCCTGTCCGGGCGTGAGCACCGGATGATGACCGACCTCAACCACCAAATCTCGAAGTTCGTGGTGCGCGAAGCCGAACGCACCGGCCGCGGGATCGCCCTGGAAGACCTTCAGGGCATCCGCGGGCGGGTAAGGGCTCACCGGCTCCAGCGGCGCACCCTCCATGGCTGGGCGTTCGCCCAGATGATCGAGTTCACCCGCTGCAAGGCCGCCCGGGCCGGGATCGCCTTCACTCTGGTCGATCCCGCCTACACCAGCCAGGCCTGTCCGGAGTGCGGGTGGACTTCCAGGGCGAACCGGCCCGCGCGGGGCCGGTTCGTCTGCACCCGGTGTGGCCTCGCTGGGCACGCCGACCACATCGCGGCCCGCAACATCGCCCAACGCGGCGTCGCGGGCCGGGCTGTCGTCAACCAGCCGCACGCTACCGGCCTCCCTTCAGCCAGACGGGACCGTGAGAGCAAGCCACCGGCTTCAACCGGTGGTAGTTGACCGGCCCTCCTCCATCCACGTCGCGGCGGGGCCGTCCAGCACGATGTCCCACCGGTAGCCGAGCGTCCACTCCGGCACGGACAGATCGTGGTCGTAGGCGGAGACCAGCCGCTGCCTGGCCCGCTCGTCGGTGACGGAGTTGAGCACGGGGTCGTACGGGAACAGCGGGTCGTTCGGGAAGTACATCTGCGTGACCAGCCGCTGCGTGAAGGCCCTGCCGAACACTGAGAAGTGGATGTGCGCGGGCCGCCAGGCGTTGACGTGGTTGCGCCACGGGTACGCGCCGGGCTTGATCGTGGTGAACCTGTAGCCGCCCTCGTCGTCGGTCAGGCAGCGGCCCACGCCGGTGAAGTTGGGGTCGAGCGGCGCGGGATGGTCGTCGCGCTGGTGCAGGTAGCGGCCCGAGGCGTTGGCCTGCCAGATCTCCACCAGCTGGCCCCGCACCGGCCGCCCGTCGCGGTCCAGCACCCGCCCCTGCACGGTGATCCGCTCGCCCAGGGGCTCGCCGAGGTGCTGCCGGGTCAGGTCGGAGTCGAACGGGGTGACGTCGGTGACGCCGAAGACCGGCCCGCCCAGCTCGGCCGCCTCCGGGTCCTTCAGCGCGACGAGCGGCTGCTTGGGGTGGCGCAGCACGCTGCTGCGGTAGGGGGCGAAATCCCGATCGGGGTGGTCGGCCGCCGCTCCGCCGCGGGCCGTGTGCAGCTCGGCGATCTCGCGGTCGATGTCGGCTTGGGTGAGGGGTGGGGTCATGTGCGGCTACCTTCCAGAACGACGGCCGGGCTCATGTGCGGCTACCTCTCCGGGACGACGCCCGGGCTCATGTGCGGCTACCTTTCCAGGACGACGGCCAACCCCTGGCCGACGCCGATGCAGAGGGACGCGAGCCCGGTGCCGGAGCCGGCGGCGGCGAGCCGGTGGGCCACGGCGCCGGTGATGCGGGCGCCGGAGGCGCCGAGCGGGTGGCCCAGGGCGATGGCGCCGCCGTCGGGGTTGACGATGGCGGGATCGAGATCGGGCAGCTCGGCCAGGCAGCCGAGCACCTGCGCGGCGAACGCCTCGTTCAGCTCGGCGGTCGTCAGGTCGTCGAACCCCTTGCCCGCCTTGGCCAGAGCCTTCTGCGATGCCTCGACCGGCCCCAGCCCGAAGTAGCGGGGTTCGAGCGCGCTCGCGGCGCTCGCGGTGATCCGCGCCAGAGGCTCGCGGCCGCGCAACCCGGCCTCGTCGGCCAGCAGCAGCGCCGCCGCGCCGTCGTTGAGCGGCGAGGCGTTGCCCGCGGTGACCGTGCCGTTCGCGCGGAAGACGGGCTTGAGCCGGGCGAGCTTGTCCAGGCTCGTGTCCTCGCGGATGCCCTCGTCCCTGGTCAGGCCGCCGATGGGGGCGATCTCGCGCTCGAACGACGCCTTGGCCGCCTTCTGGTGGCTGGCCAGCGCGTACGCGTCCTGCTCCGCCCTGGCGATGCCGTGCCGGTCGGCGATCAGCTCGGCCCCCTCGCCCAGGGACACGGTGTGCTCGGCGGGCATCCTCGGGTTGACCAGCCGCCAGCCGAGCGTGGTGGAGACCAGCTCCTGTCCACCCGCCGGGAAGGCCTTGTCCGGTTTGGGCAGCACCCAAGGGGCGCGGGTCATCGACTCCACGCCGCCGGCGATCACAATGGAGGCGTCGCCGAGGGCGATCATGCGGTACGCCTGGATGACGGCCTCCATGCCGGACCCGCACAGCCGGTTCACGGTCGCGCCCGGCGTGGTCACGGGCAGCCCGGCCAGCAGCGCGGCCATGCGGGCGACGTTGCGGTTCTCCTCGCCCGCCCCGTTGGCGTTGCCGAGGATCACCTCGTCGGGGGCCTCGACGCCGTTGCGCTCGGCGATGGCCCTGACGACGTGCGCGGCCAGGTCGTCGGGCCGGATCCCGGCCAGCGCCCCGCCGTGGCGGCCGAACGGTGTGCGGACGGTGTCCACGATGTACACGGTATTCATGCCAGAACCTCCGTCTCCGTACGATCGCGCAGCTCGGCCACGCTCACCCCGGGCGCGGTCTCCACCAGCCTCAGCCCGCCGCCGGTGACGTCGAGCACGCCGAGGTCGGTGATGATCCGGTGCACGCACTCCTTCCCCGTGAGCGGCAGCGAGCACTCCTTGACGATCTTCGGCGTGCCGTCCTTGGCGGTGTGATCCATGATCACGACGACCCGGCGCGCACCGTGGACCAGGTCCATCGCCCCGCCCATGCCCTTGACCAGCTTGCCGGGGACCATCCAGTTCGCCAGGTCGCCACGTGCGGAGACCTGCATCGCGCCCAGCACCGCCACGTCGATGTGCCCGCCGCGGATCATTCCGAACGACAGCGACGAGTCGAAGAACGACGCGCCGGGGAGCACGGTCACCGTCTCCTTGCCCGCGTTGATCAGGTCGGGGTCGAGCGCGTCGGGGGCCGGGTAGGGGCCGACGCCGAGGATGCCGTTCTCCGAGTGCAGGATCACGTCCACGTCCGGCGGGAGGAAGGACGGGATGCGGGTGGGCAGCCCGATGCCGAGGTTGACGTAGTCGCCGTCGCGCAGCTCGGCCGCGGCCCGCGCGACCATCTCGTCCCTGGTCCAGCTCATGAGGTCAGCCTCTTCTCCACACCCTTGTCGGCAGCCTGCTCAGGGGTGAGGACGAGGACGCGCTGGACGAACACGCCGGGCAGATGGACCTCGTCCGGCTCCAGCTCGGTCAGCTCCTCGACCTCGGCGATCGTGATCCGCCCGGCCATCGCGGCGAGGGGGTTGAAGTTGCGCGCGGCCTTGTTGAAGGCGAGGTTGCCGTACCGGTCGCCCTTGGCGGCCCTGACCAGGGCGAAGTCGGTGGTGATGCTGTGCTCGAGCACGTACTGCCGGCCGCCGAACTCGCGGACCTCCTTCGGCGGGGAGGCCACCGCGACCGAGCCGTCCGGGTTGTGGCGCAGCGGCAGGCCGCCGTCGGCGACCGGCGTGCCGACCCCGGCCGGAGTGTAGAAGGCGGGGATGCCGGCGCCGCCCGCGCGCAGCCGCTCCGCCAGGCTGCCCTGCGGGGTGAGCTCCACCTCGAGCTCGCCTGCCAGGTACTGCCGGGCGAACTCCTTGTTGTCGCCGATGTACGAGGCGGTCACGCGGGCGATGCGCCCGGCCGCCAGCAGGACCCCCAGGCCGCCGCCGTCCACTCCGCAGTTGTTCGACACCACGCCGATCCCGGTCACGCCGGTGTTGTGCAGCGCCTGGATCAGCACGTTGGGGATGCCGCTGAGGCCGAATCCGCCGACCGCGAACGACGCGCCGTCACGCACGCCCGCCAGCGCCTCCTCCGCGGTCGCGACCACCTTGTCTCTCCGCACGACGCTCCATTCACCGGGGAGTGTTCGCATAGTGAACTTTAGTTCACTATTGTGATGACGAGTATGCGTACGTGACCGCGTTCATGTCAAAGCCCTTGATCGGGTGGAGGGAGACCGGATGGAGGCCGCCGGCACTCTGGAGCGCGGCCTGACCGTGCTGAGGGCGCTCGTCGCCGGCCCGGCCGGGCGGAGTCGCGCCACGGACCTGGTGCGCGCCACCGGCCTGGCCAGGTCGACCGTCGACCGCGTCCTGGCCACGCTGGTCCACCTCGGCTACGTCCGCGCCGAGGGGCGCGACATGTTGCCTGCGCCGCCCCTGATGGAGCTGGGCGAGGCGTACCTCGCCTGCGGCGGACTGCGCGACTCCCTCGCGCCCCTGGCGGAGCGGCTGGCGGAGGAGCTGGACGAGTCTGTGTCGCTGGCCGTCGAGGACGGCGACGGGGTGCGCTTCATCGGCCAGTTCACCCGGCGGCGCACCATGTCGGTCGCCTTCCGGGTCGGCGACCTGCTGCCCGCCGCCCGCTGCGCGGCCGGCCTGGCCCTGCTCGATCCGTCGGCGCCGTGGGCCGAGGACGACCAGCTCATCGAGCCCGGCCTGATCGCGGTCGCGGTGCCCGTACGGGACCGGGCAGGCAAGGCGGTCTGCGCGGTGAGCGTCGTCAGCCACACCAGCAGGCACACCGCCGCCAGCCTGCGCGACTACGCTCTCCCCCGCCTGCGCAAGACGGTCGCGGCCATGGAGGCGGCCCTGACCGAGCCGCCGTCCCCACCCCGCCCGAAGGAGCCCGCCGCCGCCCCGGATCTGTCGCGCACCACCAAGGAAGAGCCGCGAGGGAGCGCCGTTGCCTGGACTGAGGAGCGGCGGGAGCGTAGCGACCAGAGCGACGAGGGAAGGCAACGGCTCCCCAGCGACCGAGCCCGCCTCCACGGAGTGGAGGCCATCAGCACGGGGGCGGGTTTTCTGCAGTCGCTGGCTCGCGGCCTGGCCGTGCTCGTGTCACTCGGCTCGGCCCGCGGCGGCCTGAGCCTGGCCGACGCCGCCAAGGCCACCGGGCTGCCGAGGGCCACCGCGCGGCGGTCGCTGCAGGTCCTGGAGCGGCTCGGCTACGCCGCCTGCCACGACGCCCGCTTCGCGCTGCTCCCCAGGGTGATGGAGCTGGGCTACGCCGCGCTGTCGGAGCGCACCTTCGGCGAGGTCGTCCAGCCGCACCTGGCCGACCTGGTGGCCAGGGTCCACCAGTCGGCCTCGGTCGGGGTGCTGTCCGGCGACGACGTCCTGTACGTGGCGCGCGTGCCCACGGTGAGCATCATGACCGTCAACATCACGGTCGGCACCCGCTTCCCCGCGTACGCCACCTCCATGGGCCGCGTACTGCTCGCCGACCAGCCCGAGGAGCGGCTGGCGGCCATCGTGCCGGAGCCGCTGACCCGCCGCACGATCACGTCGCCCGCCGGGTTGCGAGCGGCGGTCCGGCAGGCCGACGAAGACGGGTACGCGCTGGTCGACCAGGAGCTGGAGGAGGGAGTGCGGTCGATCGCCGTGCCCGTACGCGACCGCGGAGGGCGGGTGGTCGCGGCCGTCAACGTGGCCACCCACGCCAGCCGCGCGAGCCGGGCCGACCTGCTCCGCGACGTGCTTCCCGCCCTCACCGAGACCGCCGCCAGGATGGCGGCCGACCTGCGGCACATCCCCGCGCGACCGTGACGCGGCCGGCCGCGGCCGGCTCAGGAGGCTGTCACTCGCGTACGCCCATCGCCCCCCTCGGCGGCGCGATCAGGCCGTACATGACCAGGGCGCAGAGCGCGATCGAGATCACCGACCAGACGGGGAAGGCCGACATGAAGGCGAAGTGGCCGATCATGGCGAGCCCCGCCAGGATGACCCCCGCCACGCGGGCCCACATCTGCCCGGCCAGCACGCCGAGCCCGATGGCGAACATCAGCACGCCGAGGGCCAGCCAGATCCAGCCCCATGCGGTGTAGTTCCATACCAGGAGCCGCCCGCCGGGTGTGACGAAGAAGTACGTCTTGAACAGGGCGATGACGCCTTCGATGATGTGGAAGACGCCCAGCACCATGGCCAGCGTGCCGGCGAATCCGAGCCAGCCGGAGAAACCGGCGCCTGGGTGGAAGGCTCGTCCGAACGGTGTTGACGTCATGATCGTCTCCTTCCCGGTGAGCTGGAACCTCACGGGTCGCAGATGCATCCATGCCCGAAATGCCCGGCAGCAACATCCCCTTCGGCAAAGCTATGTCTTCGCACCGGCAAAGGCAGACAAAAATGCAACTACTCGACAAAGAGGTTTTTTTACCAATTTTCCCAAAAAGGAAGACACCCTTGACCGACATATCCGTTTGACAAGCGACAAAGTGCACTCAAAACCATTCACCGAATAGTGTGGATTGTGGAGGCTCGGACACGGCACGGTGACCCGAGCGCCTGAGCCGTTGGAGCATGCATGACCATGACCGCACCGATCGTCTCGTGCCGGTTGCCCGCTGAGCTCAACAGCTTCGTCGGCCGGCGGCGCGAGATCGCCGAGGTCAAACGGCTGCTGTCCGAGGCCAGGCTGGTGACGCTCGTCGGCGTGGGCGGCGTCGGCAAGACGCGCCTGTCCCTGCGGGTCGGCTACGACCTGCGGCGCGCCTTCCCCGACGGGGTGTGGCTGGTCGAGCTCGCGGCGCTGGAAAGCCCCGAACTGCTCCTGCAGACGGTGACGGAGTGCCTGGAGATCCAGGACCGTTCCGTACGGCCGTCCATCGAGGTGCTCCTCGATCACCTGAAGGACAAGCAGCTGCTCCTGATCCTGGACAACTGCGAGCACCTGCTGGATTCATGCGCCATGTTGGCGGAGACGCTCATGCGCTCCGTGCCCGGCCTGCGGATCCTGGCCACCAGCCGGCAGTCGCTCGGCGTCGCCGGAGAGCAGACGATGCCCGTGCCGACGCTGCCCATGCCCGAGTGCAACGGTACGCGCCCTTCCGCCGAGTCGCTGAAGGAGTTCGACGCGGTACGGCTGTTCGCCGAGCGGGCCCAGGCCGTGGTCCCGGGGTTCGAGGTGACCGGGGCCAACCAGGAGGTCGTGGCGCGCATCTGCCGCCATCTCGACGGCATCCCGCTGGCGATCGAGCTGGCGGCCGTGCGGCTACGGGCCATCTCCGTGGAGCAGCTGCTGGCCCGGCTCGACGACCGGTTCCGGCTGCTCACGATGGGCGCGCGCACGGCCATGCCCCGCCAGCAGACGCTGCGGGCGCTGATCGACTGGAGCTACAGCCTGTGCACCGATCAGGAGCGGCTGCTGTGGGCCCGGCTCTCGGTGTTCTCCGGCGGTCTCGACCTGGAGGCGGCAGAGCAGGTGTGCGCGGGGGACGGCATCCTCCCCGAGGAGGTCGTCGACCTGATGATCGGCCTGGTGGGCAAGTCGGTGCTGGCCCGCGAGGAGCACGACTCGACGGTGCGCTTCCGGTTGCTTGAGACGATCCGCCAGTACGGCCGCGAACGGCTGCGCGAGGCGGGCGAGGAGGCGGAGCTGAAGGTCCGGCACCGCGACTGGTGCCACGACCTGGTGACCCGCGCGCAGTGCGAATGGTTCGGCCCCAACCAGGTGGCCTGGTTCACGCGCCTGCACAGCGAGCACGGCAACCTCCGCACGGCGCTCGACCACTGCCTCACGACGCCGGGCGAGGCGGAGCGCGGCCTGGCCATCGCCACGGCGCTGCGGTTCTACTGGATCGCGGCCGGCTCGCTGCGCGAGGGGCGCGGCTGGCTCGACCGCCTGCTGACCGCCTGCGCCGAGCCGACTCCCGCCCGCGCCGGCGCCCTGTGCCTCAACGCGCGGCTGGCGGTCCTGCAGAGCGACTTCGCGCTGGCCGCGAAGATGCTGGTCGAGTGCCACAGCCTGGGCATGAAGCTCGGCGACGCGGGGATCCTCGCGGGCGCCGCGTACGTCTCCGGCCTCGCGGCCCTGATCCAGCGCGACTTCACCAGCGCGGTGACCTTCCTCGAGCAGGCGGTCGAAGGCCACTGCGAGGCCGGCGAGGACATGGGCATGGTGAACGCGCTGATGTACCTCGCCACCGCCCACTCGCTGCTCGGCCACTCCGATCAGGCCCAGACCCAGTACAAGGAGTGCCTGGCGCTCTGCGAGGCGCGCGAGGACCACTGGTTCAGGTCATACACGCTGTGGGTGTACGGGATCGAGCTGTGGCGGCAGGGCGACACGGCCCAGGCGATCGAGATGGAGCGCGAGGCCATCCGGCTCAAGCGGCCCTTCGACGACCGTCTGGGCATCGCCCTGTGCATCGAGGCGCTGGCGTGGATGGCCGCCGACGGCGCGACCGAGCGCGCCGCAGTGCTGTTCGGCGCCTCGCAGGAGAGCTGGCGGTCGTTCGGCGCTCCCCTGCTCAGCTACTTGACCGGCTATCACGACCCCGCCGAGGCGCTGGCCCGGGAGCACCTCGGCGGGCGCCGGTTCGAGGCCGGCTTCCGCAAGGGCGCCGAGCTCACCTCCACCGAGGCGATCGCGTACGCCATGTGCGAGACCGACCAGGTGGCCGAGCCGGCGCGCAAGGCGGTGGCCTCACCGCTCACCCGCAGGGAGATGGAGATCGCCCGGCTCGTCGCCCAGGGCATGACCAACAAGGCGATCGCGTCCCAGCTGGTCATCGCCCAGCGCACGGCGGAGGCGCACGTCGAGCACATCCTGAACAAGCTCGGGTTCAACTCCCGGGCCCAGATCGCGGCCTGGGTCGGCGAACAGGGTCAGCTCCTTCCCGGGAAGTCTCCATGAACGCCGCCGGCGGTCTACTGACTGACAAATCCAGCTTTGTCGGGCGGACGCATGAGCTGACCGCGGTGCGGAAGATGCTGGGCCAGGCCCGGCTGCTCACCTTGACCGGCGTGGGCGGCGTCGGCAAGACCCGGCTGGCGCTCAGGGCGGCGGAGCTCCTGCGGGACACGTACCAGGACGGCGTCGAGGTGGTCGAGCTGGCCACGCTGGAGACCGGCGACCTGCTCGAGCCGGCGGTCGCCACGGCGCTGGGGCTGCGCGGCGGGCGCCCCGACCTCATGACCGTGCTGCTGGACTACCTGTCGGGCCGGCGGATGCTGCTGGTCCTGGACAACTGCGAGCATCTGAGCGCGGTCTGCGCCCCGTTTGTGGACCGGCTGCTGCGGGCCGCCCCCCGGGTGCAGGTGCTGGCGACCAGCAGGCAGACGCTACAGGTGTACGGCGAGCAGGTGCTGAGGGTCGCTCCCCTGCCCATCCCGACCCCAGGGGCGACCCTGCGGGAGATCGCCCGCCAGGACTCCGTGCGCCTGTTCCTCGAACGCGCGGCGGGCGCCGTACCCGGCTTCACGCTGCATCCGGGGAACATGGCGGCCGTGGCGCGGCTGGTGCAGCGCCTGGAGGGGATCCCGCTGGCGATCGAGCTGGCCGCGGTACGACTGCGCACCCTGCCGCTCGAACAGCTGACGCGCGAGCTGGACGAGCGGTTGGACGTGCTGGCCGCGGGGGATCCCGCCGCGCTGCCCCGCCACCAGACGCTGCGCGCGACCATCGACTGGAGTTTCTGCCTGTGCTCGCCCGGCGAGCGGCGGTTGTGGGCCCGGCTGGGGATGTTCCCCGGCGGGGCCGACCTGGAGACAGCGGAGGCGGTGTGCGCGGGCGAGGGCATCGACCGTCTCGACGTGCTCGATCACCTCGCCGGTCTGGTGGACAAGTCGGTCCTGATCAGGGACGGGCTCCGGTACCGCATGCCGGAGAGCCTGCGCACGTACGGCTGCGAACAGGTGCCGCCCTCCGAGCTGCGGCAGCTGCGCCGGCGTTACGTCGATCACTACCGGAAGCTGGTGGAGGAAGAACGGGTCGACCAGATGGTTCCCGAGCAGCTGGAGCGGTTCCTGCGGCTGCAGCGGGAGCTGCCCAACATCCGCGTCGCCCTCGAAACGTGCATGAGCGAGCCGGGGCTGGCTCCCGTGGGAGTGGGCGCCGCGACGGCGATGTGGTGCTTCTGGCTGCTCGCCGGCTCGCTCACCGAGGGCCGCTACTGGCTGGAGCGCGGCCTCGAACAGGTGCCGGAAGACCACCCCGTACGGGCGGCCGGACTCTGGGCCGACAGCATGCTCGCCATCCGCCAGGGCGACCTCGTGGCGGGGATGCCGAGGTTGCATGCCGCCATCGCCCTGGCCCGTGCGGCGGGCGACCAGAGGTTGCTGGCGTACACGCTGCGTACCAAGGGGGTCGCGGCGTTCCTCGCCCGCGACGCCCCGCGCGGCTTCGCGCTGGTGCGGGAGGCCCTGGCCCTGCACCACGCCATCGACGACCTCGACGGCATCATGTTCGGCCTCTACGTCGGCGCCACGTACGGCTCCAATGAGGACCCGCGCCAGTCCGCCGCCTACGGCGAAGAGCTCCTGGGCCTGTGCGAGCGGCAGCACGCCCTGGTCTTCCGCGCGTACGCTCACCTGGCGCTCGGTGTCGCCTGGTGGAACCTGGGCGACAGCCGGCGGGCCGAAGCGCTGGTGACGACGGCCACCGAGGTCACCGGAGGGATCAACGACAGGTGGTGTCTCACCCAGTGCCTGGAGGTGCTGGCGTGGATCGCGGGTGCGCGGGAGCAGCACGACAGGGCGGCCGAGCTGCTGGGGGCGGCGCACGCGATGTGGCAGGCGGTGGGCGCCTCACCCGAATGGATGAGCCACCACGCGGCGTGGCACGAGCGCTGCACCCGCCAGGCCCGCCACGCGCTGGGCGGACCGACGTTCACGGCCGCCTTCCGCGAGGGCGCGAGGCTCGGCTCGGAACGCGCCGTGGCCTACGCGCTGGGCGGACCGCGGGGCCAGCCGGGCCGAGACCGCCGCGTCCTGCCCGGCTGAGGCCGCCGCGTCCTGCCCGGCTGAATGCGGTCAGGGACGGGGTGAGAGGCGGAAGACGCGCAGCTCGCGGCCGGAGCGGTCGGTGTAGCCCTGGTACAGCGGCCAGAAGCGGGTGAGCGCCTGCCAGGCCTGCTCGCGCTCGGCGCCGGTCAGCAGGGCGGCCGTCACGGGGATGACGCGCCCGCGGAAGGTCACCGTGGCCTGCGGGGTCTTGAGCAGGTTGCCGCTCCAGGCCGGGTGGTGCTCCCTGCCGAAGTTGCTGCCGACCACCAGGAAGGTGCCGCCGCCCTCGGGCAGGCAGGCCAGCGGGCTCTCGCGGGGCTGCCCAGACTTGCTGCCCGTGGTGGTGAGCAGCAGATGGGGGATCATCTGGTCGCCCATGAGGACACGTCCGCCGGTCACGCGGTTGACGAAGCGGTCGAGGGGCGGCACGATCTTGGGCGCGACCCGGGCGAAGCCCCTGGTGCCCGCGAGCCACTGGAAGAACGGGCGCAGCGCGGTGCTGAACCGCGCCCTGACCCCGCCGCTGGACTGCTGCTCGACCACGGTGACCTCACGTCCGGCTCGGGTGGGGCTGCTGACGGGGGCCAAGGATACTTCCCAACCAAGCGATAGGTCTACTCGACGGACGGCGAGGGCGCCGGCCGATCGATCCGGTAGAGATAGTGGGCGGGCCCGTGGACGGGGTTGTCCGGCTCGAGCTCGCCTTCCGCGACCCGGCGCATCCCGGCCTTCTCCAGCGCCCGCCACGACCCGCGGTTGCCCGCGGAGACCGGGACCAGCACGCAGGGGGCGTCGGGGAACTCCTCCCACGTCCGCTCGAGGACCGAGCGGATCATCGCCGTCCCGTGTCCCCGGCCGACCTGCCCAGGATCGCCGATCAGGTAGTCGATGGTCATCGTGCCGTCGGGGACGGGCACGATGGCCGCCAGCGAGGCCAGATAGTCCGGATAGTCCGCCAGCCGCGACCGCTGGACCAGGCCGAGCGGCCGGCCGTCGAGGAACACGAGCAGGTCCTCCGACGGCTCCTCTCCCCTGGCGACGGGGCCGAAGTCGCGCGCCACCGCCTCCATCGAGGTCTCGTGGTTCCACCACAGCGCCACGTGCGGCTGCTCCAGCCACGCGCGCAGCAGGGGGAAGTCCTCCTGGGCAAGTCGACGCCACGTGATCATCCAGACCCTCCAGAGGTGAGGTGGCGGCGGTAGTAGCGGGCCTGGCGGTCACGGTGACCGCATGACGGATGGCACCATCGCCGGCGCGAATGGTGCTGGACGAAGAAGAGGGAACAGTCGGGGCCGTGGCAGCGCCGTACCCGGCCGGCCCGCGGGCCGGTCAGCAGCTCGACACAGCTGGTGGCGATGCGGCCGAGCACCGCGGCGGCACCGGTGGCGGCGTCGAGCCGGCGCGCCGCGGGCGGGCCGTCGCGCCAGTCCAGGCGGAGGAACGTCGGCGCCGCCGCCGCGAAGCCGTTGACCCGCTCGACCGCCGCCGTGCCGGGGTCCCGCCCCTCGACCGCGGCCGACAGCAGGGCGTGCACGCAGTCGCGTAGCGTCCGCACCTGCTCGGCGTGCCGGCCCATCGAGGCCGCCACCTCATGCCGTACGGAGACCTCGGCGAACCACTGATCGACCTGCCGGTCGTCCGCCAGGAAGTCGATCTGCGCCTGGCCCACGCCGTACAGCGTGTTGGCCAGCTCCACCGCGAGAGGTTCCGTCCCGAGGATCGGGAACTCGGCAGCCGTCACGACGCTGACGCTAACAGAGCCTTGCAACCGTCAGCATCCTGATATTGGAAGTCTCTACATGGGGATACAGCCTCCGGGCATGGCGGAACGAGCGCGCAGGACGGGGCGGCGTCCGGGCCGGGCGCCGAGGGCGATGAGCAGGTAGCGGCGCTGGCGCAGGGTGAGGTCGCCGATGCTGGCGCCGCTGCCGATCCCGCCTTTCCGCAGCACTCTGCTGATCTCGGCCGCGCTGCGTCCCGGCAGGGCCCGCAGCAGCGATTCGACGTCGGCGCTCATGGTGGCCGGCTCGCTGCGTGACAGCAGGGCCTCCACGCCGAGCTGCCCGGCGGCGAGGGCGGCGCGCAGCTCGGAGGCCGTCATCGGCACCGGCTCTCGCCTGGGTTCCGGCCGGGGAGGCGGTACGCAGCAGCACGCCTCTCGCGAGTGCGTACGGAGCGGCTCGATTCACGGGGCGGCGACGGGACCGGTGTGCGTGCCGTGCCCAGGCGTGGCGAGGTCCTCGAGTACGTCGCGCAGCCGGCCCAGCTGGCTGCGCAGGCTTTCCTGCAGGTGCCGGCCGTGGTCGGACAGCACCGCGTCGAACTGGTCGAGCTGCTCTTCGATGACCTCGCGGTAGGCCAGGTGGGCGGTCCGGGTCAGCGCCTCGGCCGCGGCGGCGGCCTCACGCCGCAGCCGATCGGCCTCCGCGCGGGCCTCGGCGAGGATCTGGCACGCCTCCTGCCGGGCGATCTCGACGGTCTCCTGCGCGGCCTGCTCCGCTTCTGCCGGCGTGTCGGCCGGCATCGGCGGGACGGGAAGGCTCGCCAGCCGCTCGCGCAGGTGGGCGTTGTCCTGCCAGAGGAGCCCGAGCGTGGTCTCCACGCTGGCCAGGAACGTGTCCACCTCGGCCAGGTCGTAGCCGGCGCGCAGCCGGACGACGGTGAAGACCTGATGGTGGACGGCGGTGGGGGTCAGCAGGGTGAGCTGGCCGGGCCCCGCCGCCTGGACCGGCAGCGTGTCGGCGTCGTCGACGGCGTGACTGAACGGGAGCGGGAGGCGATGGTCGTGTTCGTCGTGCTTGATGTGCATGACGGCGCTTCACCGAACCCTTCGGCGCGACCTTTACCGTTTGACCAGGCGACTTATACGTACAGTAGTTGACTCGTTACCTTGCGCTTAAACGTCTGAGCAGCTGCTCATGGGTAAAGCCGCCCCCGTCATGGGGCGCGGGAGGCCGTCACGAACGACAGCACGGCCTCGGCGAACGCGTCGGGGCGCTGCTCGGGCAGGCAGACGCCGGCGCCGTCGATCACCTTCAGCTCGCATCCCAGCGCCCGCGCCAGGGCCGGCTGGTCGGGCAGCGCGTACGCGTCGTCCGCCCCGCACATCAGCAGGGTGCGGGTGCGTACGAGCGGCAGCCGCGGCGCCATCTCGTACGCACTCACGGCGGCGTGACCGTCGTGGAGGCGATCCACGACCCGCAGAGCGTCGATCACGAACCGGGTGAGGTCGCCCTCCTGGCCGGCGTCGTAGAAGCCGCGCCGCTGCCGCCACAGCTCGGTGACGTGACCGCCGTCGGGTGCCGGCTGGACGTGGTCGACCCGGGGCAGGTCGCGCACCCGTTCCCGGCGTTCCGGAGTGACGTGCGGCATCGCCGAGAGCACCAGTGCCGACAGCCGCGACGGGGCGCGGGCCGCCACCTCCAGCGCGATCACGGCTCCCGTGTGGTGACCGACGAGGGCGATCCGGGAGAGGCCGAGCGCGTCGAGCACCGCCTCGACGCCGTCGGCGAAGCGCCCGATGCTGAACTCGCCGGTGTGGGCCGACTGCCCGAAACCGAGCGTGTCCAGCGCCATGGCGTGCACGTGGCCGCCCGCGATCGGCAGCACGCGGATGTACTCGGTCCACGACCGCGGGGTCTGGTGCAGGAACAGCACCGGCGTGCCGCTCCCGCATTCGGCGAGATGCATCTGCCCGAACCGGGTGTCCACGTATCGGCGCCGCACGCTGGTCATCGCTCACCGCCGCTCTGCTGATGCCGGCCTCCGCAGCGGATGCTAGCCGAGGTGCGCCCTCATGGCGCCATCCCTTTGCGCAGCAGCCGCCACGCCTGCCCGGCGACCACGCGCCGGCGGGGCGCCGGGGTCTTGGCGAGGACTCCGGCGACCATGCCGATGACCAGCACCAGGTCCTCGGCCGTGACGTCATCGCGGACGGCGCCCGCGCGCCGGGCGGCGGGGAGCATGCCCGCCAGGAGGTTCGCCACGCGATCGCGCACCTCGAGGACGCGGGGGTCGGGGTCCGTCGGCGGCGTGGTGACCATGTCGATGAACGCGGTCGAGTCGATGGTCTGCTCGGTGATCAGGGCCAGCACGTCGTCGAGCGTGGCGCCGGGCTCGGCCGCCAGCGCTTCCAGCTGGGTGACGCCGTCCTCGAACACGGCCATCGCGAGACTGATGCGGTCGGGGAAGTGCCGGTAGAGGCTGCCCTGACCGACCCCCGCGGCGCGGGCGACCGCGCTGAGCGGGGCGTTGTATCCGGCGCTGGCGAAGACCTCGCGAGCCGCCGCTATCAGCGCCGCCCGGTTCTCCGCCGCGGCGCTCGGTCCTCTGTTCGATCGACGGGAGTCCGGCACAACCGTTATGGTAGCAACCGGACAACATTGTCCGGTTGCTGCTGCGCACATGGCGGGGCTCGGCGCCCGCTGATCGAAAGGACGGATTCTTGAGCACCTTTGACAACAAGGTGGCCCTGGTCACCGGAGCGGGGTCCGGGATCGGCCGGGCCATGGCCGTGGCGTTCGGCAAGGCGGGCGCCCGCGTCGTGGCCTGTGACGTCAATCCGGAGAGCGCCGAGCAGACCGCCGCCGCGCTCGGGGACTGCGCCGTCGCGGTGGCCGCCGACATCGCCGACGAGACCTCGGTCGCCGCCCTGGCCGAGGCCGCGATCAACGCGTACGGGCGCGTCGACGTGCTGTGCAACAACGCCGGGATCATGGACACCATGGCGCTGCCCGCCGACATCCCCCTGGAGCTGTGGGAGCGGGTGCTGCGGGTCAACCTGACCGGCACGTTCCTGGTCACGCACGCGGTACTGCCGCACATGCTGCGCCAGGGCGGCGGCGCGATCGTCAACACCGCGTCGGAGGCCGGGATCCGCGGCGGTGCCGCCGGTGCCGCCTACACCGCGTCCAAGCACGGCGTGGTCGGTCTCACCCGCAGCGTGGCCTGGGCGTACGCCAACGACGGCATCCGCTGCAACGCCATCCTGCCCGGTCCCACCATGACCAACATCGCCACCAACGCGTCCTTCGACCCGATCGGCGCCACCCGGCTCGGCCCCGTGCTCTCACTCGGCGAGCGCATCGCCCAGCCGGAGCAGATGGCCGACGCCGCCGTCTTCCTCGCCTCCGACGCCGCCTCGTTCATCAACGGGGCGATCGTCCCGGTGGACGGCGGCTGGTCGGCGGCCTGACCCCGGAGCCGCTCGGGCCGGAAGGCCCTCGTCGCACCGTGTCCAGCACCCGATCTTTACGTTCAACGGATATGACCTCCTACTGCCCGGTCAATGTCCTCGACGCTTATTTGGCCGCAGGTGATACTCGGATTCGTGAGGACAACGGCAAAAGCACTGCTCGCGGGATCGGTGTCAGGCAATACCATTCGCAGCTGCGCGAGATCCGCCAGCGGGGCGGGCCGGTCAGCCGGCCCGGGGATGCACAGCCGAGGCATGGTCGCGGACCAGGTCGTGGAGCCGATATCGGCCGGGGGCGGGCTCCTGCAGGAGATGGGTGTCCGATAGCTGGTCCAGCAGCCGTCTCGCCTGTAGCGCGGTCGTGTTCAACAGGGCGGCGGCCGCGTCGACGCCGAAGTCCGCACTGATGTGCGAGCCCAGCACCCGGTATGCGCGTCGTTGTTCAGCGGAAAGCCTTGCGTAGGAAAGGTCCAGGGCGGCTGTGACGCTGTGCCGTCCGGCATTCAGTTCGGCCAGCCGGTCGTCCGCCAGCCGGTCCAGCAGATGCCGCACGCTCCAGGTGGGATGCGCCCGGAGCCGGGCGGCGGCGATGCGAACCCCGAGGGGCAGCAGCCCGCAGCGCCGCACAACCTCGGTCAGAACATTCACCGGTGTGCCCGTGACACGTTCCCATCCGGCCATGCGGGTGAACAAGGTGACCGCGTCCGCCACTGTCAGTGTCTCCAGCGACAGGCTTCGGGTGTCGCCCAGGCAGGTGAAACGGCGCCGGCTGGTGACGATCACCCGGCAGTCCGAGCCGGCGGGCAGCAGTGGATGGATCTGGAGTCCGTCGGCGGCGTCGTCCAGGACGATCAGGACCTTGCGGTCGGCCAGCACGCTCCGGTACAGCGCGGCGCGGTCATCGACATGCCCGGGGAGGTGCTCGCCAGGGACGCCGAGTGTGCGGAGCACGCGGGCAAGGGCTTCACCCGGTTCGATCGGCGTCATCGATTGCGCATGGCCGTGGAGGTTCACGAAGAGTTGCCCGTCGGGATATCGCGGTGCGAGCCTGTGGGCGGCGTGCACGGCCAGCGCCGTCTTGCCTGTTCCGGCCATACCGTCGATGGAGACGACTGTCACCGTGTTCGCGCTCTGGTGACTCTCCAGGATCGCCAGCTCGCGCTCGCGGCCCACCAGCGCCGCGACATCGGCAGGCAACTGCCGGGGGACGGCCGCCAATGCCGGCGGTGAGCCGGTCCCCTCCGGATCATCGCTGTCAGCGGGAGGCTGCTGGCCGCGAGTGACAGCGACCAGCATCGCCCGCTCTTCATCGTCCAATTCCAGCGCCTTCGCCAGCAGCAGAATCGACCTGTTGCGAGGCTGCCAGAGCCCGCTGTTCTCCAGCCGGCGAACCGTCCGGACGTTGAGGCCGGCCCTTTCGGCGAGTTGCTCCTGAGTGAGTAATGTCCGCTCCCGCCACGTGCGCAGTAGCGCCCCCAAAGACGGCTCCGCGCCGGGCCCCCACCCCGCCATGACCGGAGCCGGTCCTCTCATTGCGCTGATGATCGACACCCCCGTTCTCATCGTCGCCCTGCCGGTGAAGACAGAGGTCTATCGAAACCGTGTTCGCACCGTTCAGGCCACTGGTCGGACGACATTGAACGAAATCGGACGGCGGGCGAGCCGATGGCGGCCTTCGGCTCGTCATCCGTCACCAGCCGGCTCGCCGGCGAACGGTGCTTCCCGGCCGAAAGGCGATTGATGGGCACGGCCGCGGTTGGCCAGAATGAACGCCATGGGCGAGCGGGAGGGGGTCGGCCATCGCCGGCCGCGGGCACAGGACCAGCCGGGGGTGCCGGCAGACCGTCAGCCGCCCCGGACTCGCGGCGCACCGCCGTCGTCCGACCATTCGGACGATGTGTGCCCCTACCAAGGGCTTGCGCCGTTCGAGACGGCGAAAGCCGAGCTGTTCTTCGGGCGGACGCGGGCGACGCTCAACCTCCTCGACCGCCTGGGACGGCGTCTGACGGAGCACGGATCCATCCTGCTGGTCTCGGGCGCCTCCGGTGTGGGCAAGTCGTCGCTGTTACGGGCTGGGCTGATGCCGGCGCTGGCCGAAGGAAGGCTGCCGGTCGCCGGATCACAGCGTTGGCCGCGCCTGCTCATCACACCCACCGCGAAGCCGTTTCACGCGCTGGCCGAAGGATGGACACAGGCGTTCGGCGGGTCCGTCGACACGGTGGACGAGCAACTGCGGGACGATCCACGGCGGGCGCTGTCCAAGACTCTCCCACCGGCCGCCCGTCTCGTCTTGGTGGTCGACCAGTTCGAGGAACTGTTCACCCTGGTGACCGACGAGCGGGAGCGCCAGGCGTTCGTCAGGGCCCTGGACACCCTGGCCGAGGGCCCGCACGGCGCCGGAGTGATCATCGGCGTGCGCGCGGACTACTGGGACCGCTGCGCCGCCTACCCGCAGTTCGCCGCGGCCATCCAGGACGGTCAGGTCATCGTCGAGCCGATGACCGAGTCGGACCTGCGGCTGGCCATCACCGGCCCCGCGGCCGTGAGCGGCCTGGAGATCGAGCCCGGACTGGTGGAGACCATCCTGGGCGAGCTGCGCGTCGACCCGGCTGCCGGCGATCACTACGAGGCCGGGGCCCTGCCCCTGCTTTCGCAGGCTCTGCGCAACACCTGGGAGAGGCGTGAGGACGGAACCCTGACCGTCCGGGGTTACGAGGAATCCGGCCGGGTCCACGACTCCGTGCGCCGTACGGCCGACGAGGTCCTCGAGCGGCTGCCGCCGCAGGACCGCAAGACCGCGCTGAGGCTCTTCCGCCGGATGACATTGATCACCGCGGGCGAGCAGGTGGCGCGGCGCAGGGCGACGCTGGCCGAGATCCACGCCGCCGCGGCCGCGCACTCCGCGGAGCACCGATTACAGGTCGAGGCGCTGCTGTCCGCGTTCGCCGGCCAACGCCTGCTCACCCTGCACGAGGACACCGTCGAGATCGCCCACGACGCGCTCCTGACCGCCTGGCCCACCCTGCGGCAGTGGCTCGAGCCCGACCTCGCCGCGCAAGCTGTGTACGACCAGCTCGTCGAGGACGCCGCGCAGTGGGCCGGCAACCACCGCGACCCCGCCTTCCTCTACCGGGGCGCCCGGCTGCTGACCGTGGACGACAACCGGCCCCGCTGGGAGCGCGACCCCGACAGCTTTCCGCCGCCCGGCCCCACCGTGGAGCGCTTCCTCGCGGCGTCCACGCGGGAGGTGCGGCGGGCGGGCCGCCGCCGTCGTCTCGTCATGGCCGGCCTCGCGGTGCTGTCGGTGCTCGCCCTCATCGCGGCCGGCACCGCCGTCAAGGCGGCGAACGACGCCGACTGGCAGCGCAGGCAGGCGAGCTCCCGCCAGCTCGCGGCGCAGAGCGAGGTCACCGGCGACGCCCCTCTGGCCTCGAGGCTCGCCGTGGCGGCCTGGCGGATCGCTGAGACCGACGAGGCCCGCAGCCGCGTGCTGTCCGCGGCGACCCGCACCGCCCGGGGGAACCTCGCGGCGGACACGAGACCACTGACGGCGCTGGCGTTCACCCCCGACAGTTCGACCATCGTGACAGGAAGTAACGACGGCACCGTGCGGTTCTGGGACACGGCGTCGCGGCGGCAACTCGGCGCCCCGATCACCCGTCCGAAGTACGAGTGCTCACGCATCACGCTGGCCCTCAGCCCCGACGGCCGTACGCTGGCCACGGTGTGTCTCAGCACCATCCGGTTCTACGACGTGGCCACCCACCGCGAGCTGGGCGCCCCGCTGGAGCACACGGAGGTCGTGTCGGCGATCGCGTACAACCCGGACGGGAAGACCTTCGTGACCGGCGACAACAGAGGCGTCGTCCAGCAGTGGGACGTGGCCACGCACCGTCCGCACGGCGCTCCCATGGGCCGCCCCGACTACGGGCGCGACCTTTCGAGCGTCATCCACGGCGTGGCCTTCGGCCGGGACGGGAAGATCCTGGCCACCGCGAGCGCGGACAACACCGCACGCCTCTGGGACACCGCCACGTCCCGCCAGCTCGGCGCTCCCTTCACCGGACACCGCGGGGCCGTCGGCGACGTCGCCATCAGCCCGGACGGCACCACGCTCGCGACCCTGAGCTGGGACCGGACGGGTCGCCTGTGGGACATCGCCACGCGCAAGCAGATAGGAATGCTCAAGGACCGCAACGCCGGTTACGAGTCGATCTCCTTCAGCCCGGACGGCACACGGATCGTCACCGGCGGGGACAGCGGCCGTACCGTCCTGTGGGACACGGCCAGCCGGCAGCAGTTGCTCATGCTCGCCGACAACTACAGCATCGTCAACAGCGTGGCGTTCAGCCCGGACGGGAAGCTGGTCGCCGCCGCGGGCGGCGACGGCGTGGTACGGCTGGCCGACGCCCGGACCTACTTACAGCTCGGAACCCCCATGCCGGCGCTGGGGGCCGTCGCGCTGAGCCCGGACGGACGGATGCTGGCCGCCGGCATGCCCGACGACAGGAACCCCGCGATCCAGCTCTGGGACGTCGCCACCCAGCGTCGCCTCGGCCCCCCGCTGAACCCCGAGGGCCCTCGCCGTGCGGTGTACCGGCTCAGCTTCACCCCCGACGGGCGGACGCTCCTGTCGGAAGGCGCGGACGGCCTGCGGCTCTGGGACCTCGCGAGCCGCCGCGAGATCGCCCATGAAAGGACACTCTCATCCGCCGTGATCAGTGCCGACGGCAGGTTCGTCGCCGCTCAGAAGGACAAGTCCATCGTGTTCTGGGACCTCGCGCGCCGCGCTGAGACCGGGCCGCGCATCACCGTCCCCGACCACACCGACCTCATCACGGCGATGGCGATCAGCCCCGACGGGGCGACTGTGGCGACCACGGGCTTCGACAACCGGATACGGCTCTTCGACGTGGCCACGGGCCGCGAGCTCCCGGGCCCGTCGAACGCGGCCCAGGCCGGGTTCGTCAACGCCATGGCGTTCAGCCCCGACGGCCGGAGGCTGGCCTTCACGGCCTCCGACTACAGCGTGCGGTTGTGGGACGTGCCGCGCCGCCGTCCGGTCGGCATCGGCCTGATGCTCGAGGACGGCTCGACGAACACCCTCGCCTTCAGCCCGGACGGCGAGGTACTCGTCACCGGCCTCAGCAACGGCGACGTGCAGCTGTGGGACCTGCGGACCTACCGGCAGCTCGGCTCTCCGAGGATCGGCCACACCAAGGGCGTGACCGCGCTCTCCTACAGCGGGGACGGGACAACCGTCGCCACGGTGTCGAACGACAAGACCGCACGGCTGTGGAACGTCCGCACGCCCCCCGACCTGGTGGCCGCCGCGTGCGCCAACGCGGGCCGCTCCCTCACCAAGGAGGAATGGGAGAATCTGGTACCACAGGAGAAGTACCGCGAGACGTGTCCGTGACCCTGGCCCCCACCACGGAGAGAGCGAGCATGTTCCTTCGAGGTTTTCGGCGACGGACAGACAGGCCCGTCCCGGAACTGGCTGCGTTGTTCCGTTCGATCATCGACGGCGGCCGGCAGCTCCACCCGCTCGCGTCCGACTTCCTGGAACACTTCATGGACGGCGCGGGCGCCTCCAGGACGATGTCCCTGCGCTGGCTGCGCTCGTTCAAAGTGATCAAGAATGCCGAGCGCAAGAACCAGCGCCGCTTCGAACGGCAGCTCGCCCGGGAGGCGCGGCGGCTGCACGACGGCGCCTCCACCTGGCTGCACGACCACTGGGACGCGCGGATCAACGCGTTCATCGGTACGGAGCTCTTCTACGTCAGCAGGGTGAGCCTGCTGCGCTCGCAGGGCTCGTTCGTCCTGACCCGGGACGGCCGGGAGGTGGAGGTGTCCGGCACGGTCCGCCACCGCTGGTTCGACCCCTATGACTGGGACCGCGGCCGATGGGTCTACATTCCCCGGCACGGGTTCGTGCCGATCGCGGTCGGCCGGGAGCTGGTCGAAGCCGACGAGGCACGCAACTTCCTGATGGAGTCCCGCCACGTCCAGACACTGGAGGGCCGGTACCTGGACGGCCGCTGGCCTCGGCGCGGCAGGGCCAGGTTCGAGTGGTCACTGGTGGGGATGGGGCGCTCATGATCGCAGACCGTCCCGGCCCGCCCGATCCCACCGAGGCCGACAGCGTGGCGGACTTCGTCCACTCGCTGGTCCGGCTCAAACAATGGGCGGGCGAGCCGTCGTTGAGCAGGCTGCGCTCTCTCGGCGGCCAGACGGCGGCCTCGGACGGAGCCATGGTCGACGCGTTGCCGAAGAGCACGACCTCGCATGTTCTGCGGCAGACCGACCGGCTGCCGCGGTGGGATTTCGTGCGGGCCTTCGTCACCGCCTGCCTACGCTCCTGCGACTTTCCGGCCGAGCTGGTTCCCGGTGAGCTCGAACGCTGGCGAGCCGCCAGGACGGCCCTGACCGAACCGGTCACTCCACCCGATGAGCGAATGCCGCCGGAGGCCGTGGCGGAACCTCCGGCGGCGGAGACGCCTGCCACGGGCGAGACCGCCGGCCCGGCAGGGGACGCGACGGCCCAGGCCAGGACCAACGATCGTCTCGCGGCGGATCACACACTCGAACTGCTGTCACGGCGAGTGGTCCGGGAAGAGGACAGGGCCCGAAAAGGGCTGCTGGGCGGCTACAACATCGCGCCCGTCTCCTTCGGGCTGTACGCCGACTCCATCCATCGCGACGACGCACCCGGCGAGGTGGCGGACGACCTGCAGTCGATCGGCCGTCTCTTCACCGGCCTGCGCCCGCAGCGCCTGCTCGTCGTGGGCTCCTCAGGGTCGGGCAAGACAGTGCTCGCCATCGAGCTGGTGCTGCAACTGCTGGAGCCTTTCGTGGCCGCAGATGGCCGACCCGGTCAGCCGCAGATGGTGCCGGTACGCCTGAACGCGACCCGATGGACCTTGGGGCGGCCGTTCGAACCATGGCTGGCCGAGCAGCTGGTGCAGGACTTCGGGCTCGCGGCCAAGGACGCGCTGCGGCTGGTGCGCGATCGCCGGGTGCTGCCGGTGGTGGACGGGCTGGACGAGCTGGACCCCGAGCCGTCGATGGGCCCGCCGCGCCGGGCGATCGGGCTGCTCACCGAGCTCAACCGGTACAGCGACCTTTCCGGGCGGCGTCCGGGAGCGGTCGTCGTGACCTGTCGCGCCGATCGTCACGCCGAGCTGCGCGAGGCCGGGGTCGAGCTGGACAACGCCGCCCGGATCCATCTTCGCAACCTGACCACCGAACAGATCAGCACGTACCTGCACGCCCGCTGGCCGGACCGCCATCCATGCGAAAGGCACCGCGACGACATCCACGCGGCACTGTCCGGACCGGGGGGAAAGGCCGTGCACACCGCTCTCGCCACACCCTGGCGGCTGTTGCTGACCGCCACCGCCGTGGAGGCCGGCGCCGACCCGGTCGAACTGCTCCGGGTGGATCCGCGCGCCGACCCTCGTGAGGGAGCGGCGGTGATCGGCCGGCGGCTGCTGGAGGCGTACGTCCCGGCGGCGACCGGCCTCACGCCCCGCGCCGCCCACAGCGCTCCCTACCAGCCCCCTCAGGTGCGATCGTGGCTCGTGCACCTCGCGGCCCACCTGCGCTGGCAGGCCGCTCGCACCGCCGAGGAGGATCGGCCGCCGCCCGGCCTGACGGCGATCGACATCGTCCCCCACCTGCTGTGGCCGATCGGCGGCCGGCGCCTGGTCCAGGCATTGCACTGTCTGTGCTGTGTGCTCTTCTCGGTCATCGCCATGCTGGTCTTCTGGACGGGCTCGGCGGTCGACAGCCCTGGCGACCTGCGTGACGGACTCGCCCCGGAGGAGATGCTCACCTTGGCCCTCATGACGGGCTGGGTGGGCATCGCAACCGGCCTGTCGCTGTCGCCGTGGCCGGCCGCCGCCGGTGGGCGAACCAATGTCCCTCGCGGGCGGCGCGTCACCGGCGGTCTGCTCGGCGCCCTGGCGGGGCTCCCCGTCGGAGTGCTCGGTGGCCTGGCCGGGCTGATACTGACCGGAGAGCGAATCTTCGGTCCCGTCTTCGCCGTCGCCGCGGGGGGAACCGGGGGGCTGGCGCTTGGCGCGGTCATCGGAGTGACCGCTGCCGGTCGGCGGGGAGCCGAGCGCATGACTGTGTCGGAGGCGGTCCGCGCCGAACCCGTCATCCTGCTGGGCTTCGGACTGTGCGGCGCGCTCACCGGACTGGCGCCGCTGCGGCTGGCCCACGCCGGCCCGGTGCCGCTGGCCGTAGGCGTCACCGGAGCCTTCGTCCTGGCTTTCGCGCTCGGGGTCGTTTTCAAGATCGCCACTGGGGGCTGGAGCAGGGATGCGGAGCTCGCCCACCCGCGGGAGGCCCTCCACCGCAACCCGACGATCGGCCTGGCTTTCGGCCTCACCGGCGGTGTCGCCGCTTTCCTGGTGTTCGTCATGAACCAGGACGTCGTCGAGTCACTGGTGTGCGCGATCGTCGGCGGCGTGACCTTCGGCCTGGCCTTCGGCGCGATCGCCTGGACCCGCGCCATGATCGGCCTGGCCGTCGCAGCCACGCGCGGTCTGCTTCCGTTGCGGCTGTGGGACTTTCTCGACTGGGCCTGCGAGGCACGGCTGCTGCGCGTCACCGGCGCCACGTACCAGTTCCGGCACCGCGAACTCCAGGACTTCCTGACTCCGCCCGAGAGCGCCGGGAACGGCACCGGCCGCGAGTCGTCACGATACGAAGGAACACCGTCGGGCCGGTACGGCTAGTGCGTGCGGACCTCGCGGCCGGCGTCGGCGGGCCGGTCGGAGGCCGCACGGGGCGCGGTGGCGCGGCGGCCCGGGATGGTCAGGACGATCAGCGCCGCCAGCAGCGCCACGCCGCCGCCGATGAGGAAGCCGGCGCGGAAGCCGGCTTCGGACGGCAGCGTCACGGGACCGAGCTTGATCGTCATGTTGGCCAGCACCGCCCCGAGCACGGCGCTGGCGCAGGACGTGCCGATCGAGCGCATCAGGCTGTTGAGGCCGTTGGCGGCGGCCGTCGCGGTGAGCGGTACGGCGCTCATGATGATGGACGGCATGGCCGCGTAGGCGAAGCCGATCCCGGCGGCGACCACGGCGGAGAAGATCAGGATTCCCCACGCCTCGCCCATCAGCACGAGGGCCAGGAGGTAGCCGGCGGCGATGACGATCGTGCCGAGCAGCAAGGACGTCTTGGGTCCGCGGGCGGCCGACAGGCGCGCCGCCACGGGCGAGATGGCCATCATCATCAGCCCGGCCGGCGCCATCCACAGGCCGGCCTCGACCATCGAACGGCCAAGGCCGTACCCGGTCGCCGTGGGCAGTTGCAGCAGCTGGGGCGTGATCAGCGACATCGCGTACATGGCGAAGCCGATGACGATGGAGGCCAGGTTGGTCATCAGCACCTGGCGGCGCACGCTGGTGCGCAGGTCGATCAGCGGCGCGGGCGTGCGCAGCTCCCACCACCCCCACAACAGCAGGATCACCGCCGAGGCGGCGAACATGCCGAGCGTGGTGCCGCTCGTCCAGCCCCAGTCGCTGCCCTTGGAGACCGGCAGCAGGAGCAGGACCAGGCCGGCCGCCAGCCCCGCCGCCCCGACGAAGTCGAAGCGTCCCGGCGACTTCACCGGCGACTCCGGCACGATCAGCAGGATCAGGACGCTCATCAGCAGGCCGAGCCCGGCCGCCGCCCAGAACAGCGCATGCCAGCTGACGTACTGGGCGACGAGCGCGGCGGCGGGCAGCCCGAGCGCACCGCCCACGCCCAGCGAGGAGCTCATCAGCCCGATGGCCGAGCCGAGCCGCTGCGGCGGCAGCACGTCACGCATGATGGCGATGCCCAGCGGGATCACGCCCATGCCGAGCCCCTGCAACGTGCGGCCGACCACCATGGGGGTCAGCGAGTCGGCGGGCGCGCACACCAGGGAGCCGATGGCCAGCAGGAGCGCGCTGGCCATCATGACGCGGCGCTTGCCGTACAGGTCGCCGAGCCGTCCCGACACGGGCATGGCCACCGCGCCGGCCAGCAGGGTCGCGGTGATGGCCCAGAAGGCGTCGGCAGCGGTGGTGTGCAGCAGGGTCGGCAGGGTGGCGATCAGCGGGACGATCAGGGTCTGCATCAGCGAGACCGTGATGCCCGCCGCCGCCAGCACACTGATGATCGCTCCGCTGGACGGGGCGGCGCGCGTCGAACTCATGAGTTCTCCGAATCTCACCGAGAGTATGCACGATGCATATGGTGTGTATCCTACAGTTCGCTATATAGAGGGATATTCGAGACGCGGTGGGGAGGTACTCGTGCGCGAGGAGATCGCTCACATTGAGCGCGAGCTCATGCTCATCGGCCGCTACAAGGAGCTGGCGGCGACGGCCGCGCCCGCCCAGGAACGGCGGCTCGAGCGCGGCAGCAGCTACATCCTGCTCAGCCGGCTCGAGGCCGAGGGACCGATGTCGATCGGCCAGCTCGCGCAGGCATTCAGCCTCGACACCTCCACCGTCAACCGGCAGACCGCCGTCCTGCTCCGCGACGGCCTGGCCGAGCGCATCCCCGACCCCGAGGGCGGGATGGCGCGCAAACTCCGCATCACCGAGGAGGGCCTGCGCCGGGTCGCCGGTGAGCGCGAGTACCGGCTCAACGGCCTCGCCACGGTCCTGAGGGACTGGACCCCGCAGGAGCTGGCCGCCTTCGCCGAAGGACTGGCGCACTTCAACGCCAGCATCGAGCACTAGCCTCGCACACGCCGAACGCCCCGCCGCGCCCCGCAACGGCGAGCCCACCGGGGCGGGACACGGGGCCGGACACGGGGCCGGCCTTGTCGAGCGCGCGCACGGCGACCGCCGCGGGCTCGGCGAAGACGGCGACGTCGGCGGGCATGCCGTCGGGCAGGGGGACGCAGCGGTCGGCCGGAGCCACCAGGTACTCCGCCAGCCCGCCGTCGTCCTGCAGCCCGAGCGCCGCCCCACGCTCGCACAGCGGGTACTCCCCGCGCGCGCACCACCAGCACCGCCCGCAGCCCAGCACCACGTCGGGCACGACCGGGGTGCCGGGGGCGAGGGTGACGCCCTCGCCGGGTTCCGCCACCACGCCGACGACCTCGTGTCCCAGGGTGAGCGGCGCCGCCCGGCCGGTCAGCGGGTGCGGCGACACCGGCACCACGATCGGGCCCGCGTGGTACTCCTCGACGTCGCTGCCGCAGATGCCGCAGAGCGTGACCGCAATCAGCACCTCGCCGGGGCCGGGCCTCGGCACGTCGACGTCGACCAGCCGGACGTCGCCGCGTCCGTACCAGCGCAGCGCCTTCATGCCCGGGACCCGGTCAGCCGGGTCGTCACGCCCGGCCGCTCGGTGAGGCCGTCGGCGAGCTCGACGCCCAGCCCGGGCCGCCCGTCCAGGGTCACCCGGCCGTGCTCCACCCGCGGCAGGCCGGTCGCCAGCTCCTGGTACCAGGTGTGGCGGAACGCGCGCACGCTCTCCTGCACCAGCGCGTTGGGCTGGCTCAGGGCGAGGTGCACGCAGGCCGCGAACGAGACGGGCCCGGTGCAGTCGTGCGGCGCGAACGGCAAGTCGTACGAGTCGGCGAGCGCGGCGATCTTGCGCGCCTCGGTCAGCCCGCCCGTCCAACCGATGTCGACGATCGCGACCCGGATCGCCGAGCGCTCCAGCAGCGCGCGGAACGAGCGCTGCCCGGTCAGCGTCTCGCCGGTGGCCAGCGGCACGGACGTCGCGGCCTGCAGCGTGGCGTAGGAGGCGTGGCTGTCGGACCGCAACGGGTCCTCGACCCAGTACGGGGCGAAGCGCTCGAGCTCCGCGACCAGGCCGAGCGCGGCGTGCAGGCTCCAGAGCCCGTGCAGCTCGACCATGACGTCCATGTCGGGTACGGCGTTCTTGATCTCGTCGAGCACCCGCAGTCCGGCGAGCAGGTCGGCCCGCTCCAGCCGCATGCCGCCGGTGCGCTCGGCCGCCTGGTCGAACGGCCACACCTTCATGGCGCGCAGCCCCTCGTCCCACAGGTCCTTGGCCAGTTCGCCCGGCCGTTCGAGGAAGCCGCGCAGGTCCTCGTACGGCGACGTCTCCGCCAGGCCCCAGTTCGACACGGCCTGGCGCGACTCGTTCTTGACGTACGACGGCCCCGCGCAGGTGTTGTAGACCGGCAGGCCGTCCTGGTAGGGCCCGCCGAGCAGGGCGGCCACCGGCAGGCCCGCCGCCTTGCCGAGCAGGTCCCACACGGCCATGTCGATCGCCCCGTTGCCGCGGGTCTCCACCCCGCTGCCCTGGAAGCCCACGTGGCCGGTGAGCAGCCGGCGCAGCCGCTCCGGGCTGGGCAGCGGCGCGCCCACGAGCTGCGGCGCGACGGTCTCGTGCAGGTACGCCTCGACCGACTCCGCCCCGAAGAACGACTCACCGAGGCCGGTCCGGCCGTCGTCGGTGTGCAGCCGTACCAGGAGCACGTTGGGCTGAATCGGGCATCGGATGGTTTCCAGGCCGACGGCTCGGATGCTCATGGTTCGAGGACCATATCTGGTCAGACCAGCACACACAAGGACCTTGACAGGACCATATCTGCCAGGGAAGCTCGAGCAATCTGGTAAGACCAACGTCAGAACGGATGTTGAGACCATGACGTTGACCAACAGTCCCTTAGCGATCACCATGTGGGATTTCTCCTGGCTGGACCGGGCGTGCTGGCACGGCACCGGGCTCGCCACCGGCGGCGAGCCGCTACCGTGGTCGGCATGACCGCTGATGGCGCGAAGAAGCCGTCGCCCGAGAGCGTGACCGCCGATGACGGGAAGAGGCCGTCGCCCGAGAGCGTGACCGCGGAAAGTGGTAAGACCACGCCGGGAGCGTTGATCGCCGTCCTGGAGGACCGGATCCTGACCGGCCACTGGGCCGCCGGCGTGCGGCTGCCGTCCGAGCGCGACCTGGCGACCGAGTTCGCGGTCAGCCGCCCGGTCATCAGGGAGGTGCTCCGTGCCCTGCAGGAGCGCGGGCTGATCGAGGTCTCGCCGCAGCGCGGCAGCTTCGTGCGCCGCTACACGGCCGAGAACCTGATGCGGCCGATGTACCTCGCGGCCCGCGCCGCCGGCGTGACCGCCCGCCAGCTCATGCGGGCGCGGGTCATGCTGGAGACCGAGGCCGCGGGCCTGGCCGCCGTCAACGCCACCAAGCGGGACCGCACCGATCTGCTCCGCGTCCACCAGCTCTTCGCCCGGCCGGGCGACGTGCACGCCAGGGCACGGGTCGACCTCACCTTCCACGAGACCATCGCCAGGGCCTCCGGCAACCCGGTCATCCACATGATGTTCACTTCGATCCAGGACCTCACGTACGGGCTGATGCTGCGCAGCCTCAGCGACCGCGAGGTGCGGGAGGCCGGCGAGCCCCTGCACACCGTGATCCTGGAGCACATCCTCGACCGCGATCCCGACGGCGCGCGCGAGGCGATGCGCCGCCACCTCGACCTCGCCGAGGAGTTCTACGGTCCCGACATGGACGCCAATCTCGCCGAGGTCATCGAGCACCAGCTCGCCTCCCCTGCGGCGCAGTCCGGCGACGACCTCATGGCGGAGCGCACGCCCTCATGACGTCGCCCCCGCCGCCGCTGATCGGCACCCCGTTCAGGATGCGCGGCCCATTGAGCCGCAGGGCGTCACCGCGTTCGGCGTGGCGGGTGGCGGCGGGTCAGCCGGCGGCGCGGGAGGTGTCCTCCCACTCGGCCCAGGTCTTCAGGCGCTGGGCGTACACGCCGGCGGCGATGTCGTAGGCCGCGCCCGACAGCAGCAGGCGCAGCGGCGGCTCGCCGGCGTCGGCGGCGGCGAGCACGGCCGCGACGGTGGCGTCCGGCCCCGGCGCGGTGATGCCGGCCCGCATCTTGGCCCTGACCTCGCGGAACGGCTCGTAGACGGGGTTGGGCTCGGAGTGGACGGAGGAGTCGCCGGCCCAGTCGGTGGCGTACCCGCCCGGCTCGATGATGGTCACCTTGATGCCGGCGGGCGCGACCTCCTGGGAGAGCGCCTCGGAGAAGGCCTCCAGCGCCCACTTGGAGGCGTGGTAGATGCCCAGACCGGGGAACGCGGCGACGCCGCCGATGCTGGAGACCTGCATGATGTGCCCGCCGCCCTGCTCGCGCAGCAGCGGGATCGCGGCCTGGGTGACCCACAGCGCGCCGAACACGTTGGTCTCGATCTGGGCGCGGGCCTCCGCCTCGGTGAGCTCCTCGACCATGCCGAAGTGGCCGTAGCCCGCGTTGTTGACGACGACGTCCAGACGGCCGAAGTGGGCGTGGGCCTGCCGTACGGCGGCGAAGGCGGCCTCGCGGTCGGTGACGTCCAGCGCGATCGGGAGGATCGACTCGCCATGCCTTTCGACGAGGTCCTTGAGGGTCGCGGTGTCGCGGGCCGTGGCGGCGACCTTGTCGCCGCGCTCCAGCGCGGCGACGGCCCAGCTGCGGCCGAAGCCGCGCGAAGTGCCGGTGATGAACCAGACCTTGCTCATGATGGGTGTCCTTCTGATGATCAGTGTGGTCGGTCCGGGGCCAGCCCTCGGCCGGCCCGGTCGAAGCAGTCGTGGGCGAGCTGGAGGAACCGCTCGAATCCGTCCTCGGGCGACCAGGCGTCGTACGCGGTCCTCAGTACGGCGAGCGCGGTGTTGGCCTGCAGGGCGGCATGCATCTCCGCGCCGGGCGGCGTGCGGGAGGCGACCCACTCGCGAAGCTCGGCGAAGAACCGGTCGGAGGAGTCACGCTTGGACGTCGCCAGGGCCGGTGAGGCCGCCTTGAGCCGCTTCTGCAGCGCCAGGCGGTCGGCCAGCAGCGACATGTAGCCCAGCTGGATCTCCTGCAGCGAGACCCAGAGCGGCTCGTCGTCCGGCCGGTCGTTCATGAGCCCGCGCCACGCGTCCGCCTCCATGGGGTCGGGGTCGAAGACGGTGGCTTCCTTGGTGGCGAAGTAGTTGAAGAAGGTGCTGCGCGAGACGTTGGCCGCGGCGGCGATGTCGTCGACGTTGACCGCCTCGTAGCCCCGCTCGTTGATCAGCCGCAGCGCGGCGGCCCTGATGGACCGCCACGTCTCCAGCTTCTTGCGCTCCCGTAGCCCCAGCTTCTCCTCTTCGGTCACATCTCGAACATAGTAGAAAGTTGGATGGAGTTCAACTTTGGCCGCCGACCAAGTTAACGATGCACACTTCCGCGAATGGCTATCAAGCGTTGCCCGCGGCTTGGACGACCGCGCGGATGAGGTGCTGGTTCTCGGACGCCCCGCCGCCTCCTCCGAAGGAGAAGCGGCGCCGGGTGTAGCTGTAGGCGATGCCGGTGGCGGGATCGGCGAAGGACTGGGCGCCCACCGCGCCGCTGTGGCCGAACGCGGCGGGGCCGAGTGCCGGGTATCGGACGCCCTGGGCTTCGAAGCCGAGCAGGAAGTGGTCGCTCTCGCCGGTGACCAGGTCACGGCCGGGCGTGTGCGGCGCGGTGAACTCGGCCAGCGTGCCCGGACGCAGGAGCGGCGGGTGGCCGTCGATCCGACCGATGGCCGCCGCGTACATCCTGGCCAGGCCGCGCGCGCTGCCGACGCTGCCGGAGGAGGCGGGACCCAGGGCCCGGACCATCCGGGTGTTGGCGAACTCGGCCAGATCGGTGGCTGGGGTGGCGTTGAGGTTGAAGGCGATCCCGGTGAGGCTGTCCGGCGCGGGCGCGTGTGCCGCGGCGGCCTCCTGCTCTTCGGGGAACAGCGGCTGGACCGGGACGTAGCGGGGCTCGAGGTGCTCGGGGAGCCCCAGATAGAAGTCCAGTCCGTACGGAACGCGGATGCGCTCGTCGTACACCTCCTGGAGGGACTTTCCGGTGGCCCGGCGCACCACCTCGCCGGTGAGCGCGCCGATCACGAAGGCGTGGTAGCCGTATCCGGTCCCCGGCTGCCAATAGGGGCGCTGGGAAGCGAGCCGTTCGGCGATGAGCCGGTCGTCGGCCAGCTCGGCGACGGTGAATCCGCCGTCCACGCCGATCAGCCCGGCGCGGTGGGCCAGCAGCTCCCGCAACGTGATCGCGGCCTTGCCTTCGGCGGCGAACTCCGGCCACCAGGAGGCGACGGGCCGGTCCAGGTCCAGCGTTCCGTCCTGGACCAGCAGCGCGACCACCAGGTGCGCGGCGGCCTTGCCCGAGGAGAACAGGGCGTGCAGCGAATCCGCGCTCACCTCCCGGCCGGCCCACAGGTCGACCACCTGGCGGCCCCGGTGATAGACCGCGAGCTGCGCGCCGGGGTCGGGCTCGGCCGCCACGACGGCGGCGAACCGCTCGGCGACGCCCTCGAATCCCGTGGCCACCGTGCCATGAACCAGGCTCGTCGTGCCGGGCATCACTGCACCTCCAGAGTGCCCAGCTCGTCGCTGACGAGGTCGCCGAGCGTGGCGAAGAACGCGGCGATGCCTGGAAGGTTGGCGCCCTTGGCACGAGAGGCGGCGAAGTCCTCCGGCGATCGCCACTCCACCACGTCCAGCCATTCATCGCCGGGCAACCGCACCAGCCGGGCGCCGAGGAAGCCCTCCCGGTCGGCCCGGAAATCCGCCACCATCCCAGGACGGGCGGCCAGCATCTCCTCAGTCTTGTCCGGCGCCACCGTGAACCGGGTCAACTCCACCGCGGTCATCTCTGCCTCCATCGTTCGTGCTCCAACACAGGCCACCATATAGTCACCAATCCATACAGTCAAATTTAGTGACTATCTTGGGCGTTCATGAGAGCCGCCGTGGCGGCGGTGGCGACGATGAGCGCCGCGGCGATCCAGAACGCGAGCCCGGTCGCGTCGAGAGCGGCCGTCCCGGGTGCGATGCCGGCACGGGTGAAGACGTGGAAGAAGGCCGTGCCGAGTACGGCGATGCCGAGCGTGCCGCCGAACTGCTGGACGGCGTTGAGCAGGCCCGCGGCGGAGCCGGTTTCATGGGGGCGGACCCGCGACAGCGCCGTGGTGAAGAACGGAACGGTGAACAGCCCGTTCCCGAGCCCGCCCAGCGCCAGGGCGGCGGGAAGCAGCCAGGTGGCGGTCCGGTAGGCGGCGATGGCGCCGAAGACCCCGGCGAGCAGGGCGGCGAGCCCCGCGAACATGACCCTGGCCCCATACCTGGGGAACAGGCGGGTGCCGCAGACCCATGACGCGACGGCCATCGCGACCGACCACGGCAGCAGGGTCATCCCGGACGCGAGGACGTCGCCGCCCAGGCCGAGCTGCACCTGCAGGACGATCACCACCGTCAAGCCGTTCACCGCCGCGAAGAACAGCGTGGAGGTCGCCAGCGCGGCGGGAAAGGCCCGGCCGCGGAACAGGCTCGGCTCGATCAGCGCGGTGCGGCCGCGGCGGGCGCGGCGACGCTGCTGCCGGCCGAACGCCACCAGCACCACGACGCCGGCACCCAGGGCGGCCCAGGTCCAGGCCGGCCAGCCGGCCGTGTTGCCCTGGATGAGGGGGTAGACGACCAGTCCGGTTCCGAGCATCGCCAGGGCGGTCCCGCTCAGGTCCAAGCGGACGGGCCGGGACGACCTGTTCTCCCGCAGCGCCGGAACGGTGGCCAGCACGACGGCGGAGAGGGGGATGTTGATCAGGAACGCCGCCCGCCACGACACGCCGAACAGGTCGGCGTGGGTGAGCACGGCGCCCAGCACCGGCCCGCAGATGGCGGCCAGGCCCATCACCGGTCCGATGCTGCCCATCGCCTTGGCCAGCTCGGCCCCGTCGAACATGGCCCGGATCAGCCCGATGGTCTGCGGAATGATCAGTGCGGCCGCGGCGCCCTGGATCGCGCGCATGCCGATCAGCATTCCCGGGCCGGTGGCGCACGCGCACATCACCGATGCCAGCGCGAAGGCCGCGACGCCCGCCGCGAACATCCGCCTGCGACCGGCCAGGTCGCCCAGGCGGCCGCCGGGGATCAGCAGCACGGCGAAGGGCAGCGTGTAGGCGGCGCTGAACCACTGGATATCGGATCCGGCGCCGCCGAAATCGTGGTGGATCACCGGAGCGGCCACCGTGACGATCGTGGCGTCCAACAGGTTCATCGCCTCGGCGATCAACAGCGTGACCAGGGCGAGCCACCGCCACCGATACGCCACCGCCGCCGATGTGTCCTCTCGTACGAGCATCCGCTACTCCTTTGCCGGCTTGTGATTGCAGGCAGCAGCGTGATCCCGGGAGGTGCCGGTGTTCCAGCCACAGGACTGTATTGGATGATTTCTTCCACCAGAGTCCGCCAGGCGAAAGAATGTGACCATGCTCGACGATCTGGACCGGGGCCTGATCCATGCTCTGCACATCGACGGGCGGGCCCCGTTCAGCCGGATCGCGGAGGTGCTCGGCGTGTCCACGCAGACGGTGGCGCGCCGCTACCGGCGGCTGCGCGCCGAGGCCGGGCTGCGCGTCGTCGGCCTCCCCGAACAGGACCGCACCGGCCAGGCGCAATGGGTGGTCCGGCTCACCGCCGCCCCGTCCGCCTCGCAGGCTCTGGCCCACGCGCTGGCCCGGCGGCCCGACACCTCCTGGGTCAAGCTGGCCTCCGGAGGCACGGAGATCTTCGCGATCGTCCAGGCGCCGGGCCACAGCGGGCCGTCACGGTCGCTGCTGCTGCACGACATCCCCCGCACGTCCGGGATCACCGCGGTCTCCGCGCAGCTGCTGCTCCACACGTACCTGGGCGGTCCGACGGCGTGGCACGGACGCCTCCAGGCACTCGACGAGCGGCAGCGGCAGCGGCTGGCGCCACCGGCTCAACCCGCCGTCGCGCCAGGCCCGTCCGCACTGACCGGTGCGGACCACGGCCTGATCGACGCCCTGCGCCACGACGGCCGGGCCGGCTACGCCGAGCTGGCCGCCGCGACCGGCTGGTCCCAGGCGACCGTGGCGCGCCGCCTGGCCGACCTGCGCGCCCGGGGGCTGGTCTTCTTCGACGTGGAGGTCGACGCCGCCGCGTACGGCGTCACCACCCAGGCCCTGCTGTGGATGACCGTCGCGCCGGCACACCTGGACCAGGTCGCGACCACCCTCGCCACCCACCACGAGCTCGCCGTCGTCGCCGCCACCACCGGCGCGACCAACCTGCTCGCCTGCGCGCTCTGCCCCACCCCCGCCGACCTGCACCGCTACCTCACCCACCGGCTCAGCGCGCTGGACCAGATCCGCGCCCTGGAGACCGCCCCGGTCATGCACACCCTCAAGGCGGCCGGGCACTCGCCCCGCCGCCCCTCCTGAGGTCCCCGGCCGCTGCCATCCCGGGCACAAGTTCTGGCTCGACGTCTCCAGCACCAAGGGCAAGGGCTGGATCCAGTGCGGACCGTTCACCTATAACGGCGGCCGGTACTACACGCCTGCCCACTACACGAGCTCGGACCCGAACCTGGTCTTCCGCGCAGGCGGCCGGGTGACCACCTCCAAGGTCACGGTCTGGAAGTGAGCCCCCATCACCCGCTGGAGTCCCGGCGGACTGCCCGTACGGCCAGCACGTTCGGGATGGGGCGCTGCTGGGGCTCGTACACGCGCTCGACGGTCAGTCCCGCGTCGATGAAGGCGTTGACCAGGTCGGCCAGCGGCACATGGCTCATCCCGACCCGCTCCCGGATCCCGCCCTTGCGCCACCACGGCGAGCTCTTGTGCCAGCCCTTGATCCGGTACGTGGGATGGATGACCACGGCTCCGTCCTCGCGGGTCTCGATGTGCGGGCCGTTGAAGCACGGGTGCACGCCGTAGAACAGCAGCAACCCGCCAGGGCGCAGGACCCGGGCCGCCTCGCGCAGCAGCCCGGCGAAGTCGGCGATGTCGGTGGAGATCCAGAGCGCGGTGACGGTGCCGAACGTGTCCGCGGCGAACGGAAGCACCGTCGCGTCGCCCTGGAGGAGCGGGGCGGCGCCGTCCCTGCGGCGGGCGAGACGCAACTGGTCGGCGGAACGGTCGAGGCCGACGACGGCCCGGCCGCTGGAGCGGATGGCGTCGAGGTAGAGGCCGGTGCCGCAGCCGAGGTCCAGGCACCGCCCTTCGCCGGGACCGAGCAGGTCACCCAGGTCGGCGATGGTAACGGCGGCGTGGGACCCGATGCGCTCGTCGTACCACTCGGCCTGCCCGTCATACCGTGCGGTCATGATCTATTCATACCCGCTGATTCCGCGGCGTGCGGCACGACATGTGCCGGGCGGCGATGTCCAGGTCTTGACGACTTCCTTACCTACGCAGGCATGTCTCCGGATCTAGCCTTGAAGGGAGGGATGAGACCATGATCATCAATATTGTGCTCGCACTGATCGTCTTGATCACGGTCTGGCTGGCGGTCTCCAGCGTCAGGGTCGTCAACCAGGTCGAACGCGGCGTGGTCTTCCGTTTCGGCAAGGCACAGCGGGAGATCCGCCAGCCAGGGCTCACCTTCCTCATCCCGGTCGTGGACCGGATGAGGAAGGTGAACGTACAGATCGTCACGATGCCGGTGCCCACGCAGGAGGGCATCACCCGTGACAACGTCTCCGTACAGGTCGACGCCGTCGCCTACTTCCGGGTCGAGGAGCCGCTACGGGCGGCCATCGCGGTGCAGAACTACCTGTTCGCGATCGAGCAGGTGGCGCAGACCTCACTGCGCTCGATCATCGGCAAGAGCGATCTGGACGACCTGCTCTCCAACCGTGAGGAGCTGAACAAGGGCCTGGCGTTGATGATCGACAGCCCCGCGCTGGGATGGGGCATCCACATCGACCGCGTGGAGATCAAGGATGTCCATCTTCCCGACACCATGAAGCGGTCGATCGCCCGCCAGGCCGAGGCCGAACGGGAGCGCAGGGCGCGGGTGATCACCGCGGACGGAGAGTTCCAGGCCGCGCGGAAGCTCGCCGACGCCTCGGCCATCATGACCGAGACCCCCGGCGCGCTGCAGCTGCGTCTGCTGCAGACCGTGGTGGAGGTCGCGGCCGAGAAGACCTCCACGCTCGTCATGCCGCTGCCGGTGGAGCTGCTGCGCTTCTTCGAGCGCTCCGGGAAGGACACGCCTGCCGCTGAGCAGGCCGCCGCTCCCTCGGAGCGGCAGCAGGAAGAGCAACCGGCCGTGACGGACGCCGGCACGCCCGAGCTGGCCCCGCCAGGGCCTTCGTTCGAACGTCCCGCCGCGGAACCGGCCGCGAGAAGTGGCGTCGCACGTACCGCATAGACCAAGGGCCGGCTCAGGGCGCGGGTGTCCAGCGCTCGCCCGGCCTCAGGTCCGCGACCCGCAAGCGCGTCCCGGCCAGCGCCGCCGCGTCCGCGGCGGTGCCGCCGGTCCGGAACAGGGCCGACAGCGGATCGTGCCCGTGGGCGTCGTGCACCGGGATGAGCACCTCCGCACCCAGGACGGACGCCCCGGCCACCGCGCGGGCGGGATCCATCACCAGGCGCGGGCCGAACACCGGACGCAGCCCGTTGACCGGCAGCAGGGCGAGGTCCACTGCCCGGTGTTCGGACCGGTACCGCTCCAGCGGGCCCACTTCGGCGATCTCCCCGCCGAAGAAGACCTCGGCGTCGGCCGTGCTGAAGGCGTAGGCGTTGTTGGGCCACATCAGAGTGCGCCCGGAGGGCACCACCCGCATGGACACGCCCGGCGCGATCTTCCGGGTCTCGCCCCAGCCCAGCCGCTCGGCGTTCCGGAAACCGAGCGCTCTGGCCTGGCGAGCCATGCGCGGGAAGGGCACGTACACGGGGACGTCCTTGTCCGGCAGGAGGCGCAGGGCGCGCAGATCCCAGTGGTTGGTGGCCGGGTTGGTGACGACGACGGCGGCCAGGGGAGGCAGGTCGGCGACCCGCAGGCCCAGTGGCTCGCCACGGCGCAGCCACCATCGCTCGATGAACCAGGGGTCGGTGAGCACCTGGTGCCCGTCCAGCTCGAGCAGCACACAGGAGTTCACCACGCGGGTGACCGCGATCGATTGCTTGATCATGCCGCCCACGGTGCCGGTTAATGTATACATGAAGTCAAGCGAGGACCTGTCGATCGGCGAGCTAGCCGAACGCTTCGGTCTGCCCACTCATGTGCTGCGGCATTGGGAGAGCATGGGCCTGCTCCAGCCGGCCCGGCAGACGGGCGGCCGGCGGAGTTACGGGCACGCCGATCTGGAGCGGGTGGCGCTGATCCGCATGGGCAAGGAAGCCGGCTTCACGCTGCCCGAACTGCGTTCGCTCCTGTCCACCGCCAGCCCGATGGACCACCGGGACCTGCTGCGCCATCACGTCGTGAAGCTGGAGGAGCGCATCTCGCGGGCTCGCGCGGCCAAGGAACTCATCGAGCACGCCCTGGCCTGTCCGCACAGCTTCGCCGAATGCGAGCACGCCCGCGAGCAGATCGCGGCACACATCCCGCCGCCCGGGGACACCCCGCGCTCGGGGGTTTGACCCGGCCGGCCGGCGAGGCCGACGGGGACGAAGCGGGCGTATTGCGGGCTCAAGCACTTGTGAAAATGGGAACGGTTTTCAATGTGCTAATCTCTCGATCGCCTAACTCCTCCACGTCTGGACCGTCCATGCGTAATCCCAGGTCTTTGCATGCCCTCATGACAGCTTGTGCCCTTTCACTGGCCGCGTGTTCCCTCCCAGTAGACGGGCAGAGCACGAGCTCCTCCCCCGCCGGTGGCCGGATCAAGGTGGCGATGCTCCTGCCCCCGCGTGCGGGCCTGTCGCCGTTGAGCGACGACGCCTTCAAGCTGTCGCGCTGGTCCACCGCCGAGACCCTGGTCAACCTGGATGAGCAGGGCAACGCGCGACCCGGGCTGGCCACCGTGTGGACGCGGCGTGACGACCGGACCTGGGAGTTCACCGTCCGTCAGGGCGTGACCTTCCATGACGGCACCCGGCTGAGCGCGCAGGTCGCCGCCAACGCGCTGACCCACGCGGCGGAGGCCACTCCCAAACCGCGCATTCTGGACGGCGTGGCGCTCAAGGCCAGGGCCGAGAGCGACAAGGTCGTCGTCACCACGGGCGGGCCGGACCCGCTCGTACCGCACCGGTTGTCCTCTCCGCAGCTGTCGATCCTGGCCGAAAGCGCCTACGGCCAGAACGGCAAGGTGAACCCGGTCGGCACCGGTAGCGGCCCCTTCAAGCTGACCCGCGTCAACGGCACCACGACCGCGACCCTCGACCGCTACGACGGCTACTGGGGCGGAAAGGCCAAGGCAACCGGCATCGACGTCTCCTTCGTCCCGGACGGCACCGCGCGCGCTGCCGCCATCCGCAGCGGCGCGGCGCACATCGCCGAGGCGGTGCCGGTCTCGCAGGCCGCGCTGCTGCCGAAGGAGACGATCAGCGAGGTGCCGATGCCGCGTACCAACACCCTCTACCTGAACACCGCGACCGGCCCCTTCAAGGACCCGGGGGCGCGCGCCGCCGTACGGGCCGCGATCAACGCCGCGCAACTGGTCAAGGGCGTGTACGAGGGCCGCGCCGACGTCGCGGGGGGCCTGCTGGGGCCCGCCCTCCCGTGGGCCGCCGAAGGCCGTCGAGCCCTGACAGAAAGGACGGCACCCGCCGACGCCAAGGGCACGTCGATCTCCCTCGCGACCTACTCCGACCGGCCGGAGCTGCCCGAGATCGCCTCAGTGCTGCAGCAGCAGCTCCAGGCCGCCGGGTTCACGGTCAGGCTCGTGGTGCGGGAGTACGCGCACATCGAGGAGGACGCGCTGGCCGGCAAGTTCGACGCGTTCATCCTCTCCCGGGCGACGATGCTGGACTCCGGCGACCCCGTCGCGTACCTGCAGGCCGACTTCACCTGCGACGGCTCGTTCAACCTGGCCAAGCTGTGCGACAAGGACGTCGACCGGGCGGTGCGCAGGGCTGCGGCGACGGAGGCGGGCGCCGCGAGGCGCGCGGCGATCCTCGAGGCAGAGGCGGCGATCCTGGGCACCGATGCCGCGATCCCGATGCTGCACGAGCGCGTCATCCAGGGCGACGCCACCGCGGTGGTGGACTCGGCGAAGGACCCGCGCGAGCGGCTCCTGGTCACGGTGGACACCCGGCTCAAATGAGGGCGTCCCCGCTGATCTCGCGCGCCGTCTCGCTGGTCGCGATCATCGTCGTGGTCGGGCTGCTGCCCTGGTTGTCCGGTCGCGACGCGGCGCTGTCGCTGCTGCGCGCCCGTTCTGCCGAGCAGGAGCCGTCACCGGAGACGCTTGCGGCCATCCGGCGCGAGCTCGGCCTGGACGGCGGTCCCGTGCCGCTGCTCGGCGACTGGCTGGGAGGCGTGCTGCGCGGCGACTTCGGCCGCTCCTGGGTGGACGGCGGCCCGGTGCTGCCCTTGGTGCTGTCGTCCGTCAGCGTCTCGCTGACGCTGATGGCCGCGGCGCTGGCCGTGACGCTGGTGCTGGTGTGCGTGCTGTGCGCGCCGACGTTGGTGCGCGGTGCGCGGGGCTCATTGCGCGGCGGCCGGGGCACCGGGGCCGCGGCGGCGGCGCTGGGCGCGCTGCCCGAGTTCCTCATCGCGACGCTGCTGCTGGTGACGCTGTCGGTGTGGCTGGGCTGGCTGCCGCCCTACGGCTGGCAGGAGCCGCGGAACCTGGTGCTGCCCGCGCTCGCGCTGGGCATCCCGGCCGGCGGGATCCTGGGGCGGCTGGTGGACGACGCGCTGCCCGCGGTGTTCGCCGAGCCGTGGGTGGGGCTGTGGCGCTCGGCCGGCTGCGGTCCCGGGGTCGTCGCGCGGGCGGTGCTCCGCCGTGCGCTGCCCGCGCTCATCCCCCAGTTCGGGCTGGTCGCCGTGGGGCTGACGGGCGGCGCGGTGGCCGTCGAGACGGTGTTCGCGGTGCCCGGCATCGGGCGGACCGCGCTGGGCGCGGCGGAATCGCAGAACCTGCCGCTGCTGCAGGCCGCGGTGCTCGCCCTCGTCCTCCTCGGCGTGCTCGCCGGTACGCTGGCCGGTGCCGTCCGGCGCTGGATGCTCGGCCCCGGGCTGCGCGACGCCGCCCTGTCGCTGCCCGCGCCGGACCCGCTCCCGGCGGCCAGGGCGGGCCGGCTGGTACCGGCCGCCTGCGCCGCCGTGCTGGCGGTGGCCATCGGCTGGGGTCTGTTCCTCGATCCGCTGGCCGTCGACCTGGCGGCCAGGCTCGCCGGGCCGAGCTGGGAGCATCCGCTGGGGACCGACGCGCTGGGCCGGGACGTGCTGGCCAGGGCCGGTCACGGGGCGGCGGCCACGCTGGGGGTGGCGGCCCTGGTGTGTGCGGCCTCGTACGCGCTCTCCCTGGCCATGGGCTTCCTGCCCGGTGTGGCCTCCGGCACCGCCGAGATCGCCAACGCCGTGCCGCCGGTGATCGCCGGCATCCTGGTCGCGGCGCTGCTGGGGCCCGGCACGCTGGGCGCCTCCGTCGCGGTCGCGCTGGTGTCCTGGCCCGTGCTCGCCGCTCACGCGGCCGCCCTGGTGTCCGAGACCCGCGCCGCGGCCCACCTGGTGGCCCAGCGTGCCATCGGCTCCCCGCCCGCCTGGATCCTGACCCGCCACGTCCTGCCCGCGGTCGCCGGTCCGATCGCCCGCCACGCGGTGCTGCGGCTGCCCGGCGTCGCGCTGGCCCTGGCGTCCCTCGGCTTTCTGGGGCTGGGCGCCCAGCCGCCCGCCCCCGAGTGGGGGCTGACGCTGGCCGAGTCGCTGCCGTACGTCGAGCGCGCGCCGTGGGCGGCGCTGGTCCCGGCGGGCATGCTCCTGCTGCTGGCCGCGCTGGCGGTGTCGCTGTCCACGCTCCGCCGCGGGCCGGGAGATCCGGCATGACGGGCCCCGAGCCGCTGCTGGCCGTGCGCGACCTGCGCGTCACCGGCCGGGACACGGAGCTCGTACGGGGGCTGTCCTTCGAGGTGAACCGTGGGGAGATGCTCGCCGTCGTCGGCGAGTCCGGCGCGGGCAAGTCGCTCACCGCGCGAGCCGTGCTCGGGCTGCTGCCGCCCGGCCTGCGCGCCTCCGGCAGCGTACGCCTGGACGGGCAGGAGTTGTGCGGCGCGCCCCAGCGCCTCTACCAGCGGGTACGTGGACGGCTTGTCGCCTTCGTGCCGCAGGACGCGCTGTCGGTGCTCAGCCCCGTGCACACCGTCGGCGACCAGATCGCCCTCGCCGCGAGATCGGTGCGGCGGCTGAGCCGTAGTGCCGCCATGGAGCGGGCGGTGGCCGCTCTCGACCGGGCCGGCATCCCGGACGCGGCGCGGCGCGCGCGTGCCTATCCCCACGAGTTCTCCGGCGGGATGCGCCAGCGCGTGGTGATCGCCATGGCCACCGTCAACGATCCCGCCCTCGTCATCGCCGACGAGCCGACCACCGCGCTGGATCCCCTCGTCCAGGACCGCATCCTGCGCATGCTGGGCGAGCAGCGCGAACGGTCGGGGGCGGCCGTGCTGCTGGTCACGCACGATCTGGCGGTGGCCGCGGCGCACGCCGAGCGCGTGCTCGTCATGTACGCGGGCCGGCTCGCGGAATCCGGGCCGGTCGGCCAGGTGCTGAGCCACCCGCGCGCCCCCTACACCGGCGGCCTCGTCGCCTCTGTCCGGATGACGGGCCGGCGGCTGCCCTCGATCGGCGGCTCGCCGCCGTCGGCCGGCGCGCTGCCGACCGGGTGCGCCTTCGCGCCCCGCTGCCCGGCCGCCGCTGACGCCTGCCGAGCGCGGGAGCCGCAGCCGTACGAGGCCGGCGACGGGCGGCTGGCCGCCTGCCACCGGCTCGGCGAGCTGCCGGATCCGGTCACCGAGCTGTTCGAGGAGTCCCGATGACAACGCCCCTGCTGGAGGTGCGTGACCTGACCGTCCGCTACCCGGCACGTGGCCGCCGTACCCCGCCGGTCCTCGCGGTCGATCGTGTCTCGTTCACCGTGCGGGCCGGCGAGACCCTTGCCCTGGTCGGCGGGTCGGGGTCGGGGAAGTCCAGCATCGCCGCCGCCGTGCTGATGTTGCGCAGGCCCGAGGGCGGGTCGGTGCGGTTCGAGGGGCGCGAGCTCACCGGACTCGACGAGCGGGCCCTGCGCCCGCTGCGGCCCGCGCTGCAGCCCGTCTTCCAGGACCCGTACGGCTCGCTCAGCCCACGGCTGCGCGTCCACGACGCGATCGCCGAACCGCTGCGCGTCCAGGGACGCTGGGATCCGGTGACGGGCCGGGCGCGGGTCGCCGAGCTGCTCGAGCTCGTCCGCCTGGACGCCTCGCTCGCCCGGCGCCGGCCGCACGAGCTGTCCGGCGGCCAGTGCCAGCGCGTGGGCATCGCCCGCGCCCTCGCCTGCTCCCCCAGGCTCCTGGTGCTCGACGAACCCGTGTCCGCGCTCGATCCGTCCGTACGGGCCGGGATCGTCAACCTGCTCACCGAGCTGCGCGACGAGCTGGGCCTCGGCCAGCTGTTCATCGCCCACGACCTGGCCCTGGTCCGGCATGTGGCGCGGCACGACGTCGCGGTGCTGCACCACGGCCGGATCGTCGAGACCGGCCCGGCGCACCAGGTGTGGGACGCGCCCGCCCATCCCTACACCCGCGAGCTGCTCTCGGTGGGCAGGCCCTCGCTCAGCGCCGGAGGCGTACCGGACCCGCGTCGATCGGCACGCGTACCGGGAGGTACGGCTTGCGGCGCAGATCGTGGCCCTCGTGGAAGTCAGGCTGGCGGTTGAGCTGGTTGGCGATGGCGTACAGGTCGGCGCAGCTCCGGCCATGTGTTCCGCCCGTACGGGGCGGTCCCCTACGACGCGCGGCTGATGAGCTGGAACCGGGACGCCCGCATCGTGTCGCTGTGGACCCCCACCGGCCGCGTGACTGTGCCGTACACCGGACGTCCAGAGGATCTCTGCGCCGCGCGCCGGGGCGCGCCCTTGGTCACGTACGCGGAGGACCTGCCCATCGTGCGCCGCTACTGGCGTCACGTCTTCGGCAAGCAGCTCGCGACCCCGGCCGCGGTCACCGTGCCGAACCTGTACGCCGTCCTGTCGGCGGTCACCGCGGGCGCCGGCTACAGCGTGCTGCCCGCTCGCTGTGCCAGGAGCACCTGGCCTCGGGCCGGCTCGTGCGGGTCCGCGACCGGCTCCGGCAGGCTGCCCGGGCCTGGAGCTAGAGGCTAAGGTACTTAGTTTCGCAGGAATAGGTACCCATATGGGTGACCCTCCCGTCCCCCACGCGCGGCCGCCATGCGCATGATGGACAGCGTCTCGACTGTGGGAGTGCTGCATGAACACCTATGCCTTCATGGGACAGAGCATCCGGCAGGACCTCGACACGAGCGTCCATGGTCTGGCCTGGGACCGGATCAGATCCAAGGTCCTGGGCGCCGACGAGAGCGAGGGTCAGGGCGAGCGGATCGCCTCTTGGTCGCTTTCGCCGAACATGTTCTCCGCGCTCCGGGCGCGGCGTCTCGTCCGTACCCGGCTTGCCACGTGGGGTCTCGCCGGACCGGCAGCGGCCGCTGAGCGGCTGGCCGGCGAGCTGGTCGCCGATGCGGTGTGGCAGGCGCGCGGGTCGTACCGGCTGACCGTCTGGGCCACGGGTGGCCTGCTGCGCTGCGAGGTCGAGGTCGAGGTCGAGGCCGCGACCGGCGCGCTGACGCAGCGCCATCCCGATGTTTTCGAGCAGCTGGCGTGCTGCTGGGGCACCTCGGACAAGACTCTCTGGTTCGAGCTCCCCGCCTGAGCGGAGGCCATCGGCCGGCTCGGTAAGGCCCGGGGCAGCATGGGCGCGCTGATGAGTTGGCATTTCCATGACCAGCCACGAACGCGGACGGCGCGAAGAGACGGTCACCGTGCGTGATATTGGGAGCGACTACGGCCGCCAGCGGTCCTTCGTTCTCCGTCTGGAAGGATGCCATGCGTTCCTCGACTCGACGCCGGAAATACCCGCTCGTGGTCACAGCGGTGGCCCTGGCGGCGAGCACGCTCTCGCCCGTGTCCGCGTCCGCCGGCGCGAGACTCGAGCCGCCGCCCCCACGCCCTTGGGTGAAGCTCTGCCAGGTACTCAAGCAGATGCCCGTGCACCGGGGCATACGCTGCCCCCGCCCGCCCAGGACCCCGCCCTGGAGCCTCTCGCCTGCCAGGCTCGCGGCCAACGGCGCCCAGCGGGCGACGATCAACGAACTTCCGGTGCCGAGCAGTCCCGCGAGTCCCATCAGCATCAAGAAGGGGCCGGATGACGCGTTGTGGTTCATCGGCGACAAGGTCGGCAGCATCACCACGGCGGGGACGATCAACGAGTATCCGCTGCCGACCCGTTTCTCGGGGGGCTTCGAGATCACGGAGGGCCCCGACGCCAAGCTCTGGCTCACCGAGAACTACGTCGACCGAATAGCAGTCGTCACTCCATGACCAGGCCAGCGGACCGTGATGACGGTGCTGCCGGCCGGCACGAGGATGTCCACGACGTCGCGCCTGATCTAGCAGGTTCGCTCGTAGTTCAAGCCCACGATGTAGCGGCGCCACTGGTTGATGTCGAGCCCACCCGAGGCCAGCCGGCAGGCGCTCCCCACCAGGTCCGCCCGCAGCCGGTGCAAGTTGCGGAAGTCCCATCCGGTAAGGGTGTCCCGCGTGTCCACGGCGAAGAGGTCATCTGCCCCTGGCAGGAAAGCCATCGCAGCCGGTCGCGCGTCGAGCCCGTACAGCGAGTGGCCGATCTGGCCCGCCCGGGCCGGGTCGCTCACGTCCCAGAGGTAGACACCGGTGTTCCCGTCGCCCACCGCCAACATTGTTCCGTCCCCGGTGAAGGCGGCGACGACCGACTCGCCGCCGCCGGTGAGGGGCTGACCGACGCGTTCGGGCGCGCGGGGGTCGGAGATGTCCCACAGGACGATGGCGCCGCTGGCGTTGCCCACGGTCAGCATGCGGCCATCCGGCGACAGGGCGAGTACGCCGCTCAGGCCGCTGTCGTCGACGATCGTGTCGCTGACGAGGCGCGGTTTCGCGCGATCCCGCGTGTCCCAGAGACGCACCGCCGTCTCCCCGCCGCCGAGCGAGTAGAGGCCGCTGGCGGCCGACACGAGGGTGTGGCCGTCGGGTGTGAATCCCAGGAAGGACAGGTTGCTGGTCACCTCGGGAGTGACGGTGCCGAGCTGCTGGAGGCGGCCGTCCGCCGAGACGTTCCACAGGGTGATGGGAGCATGCCCGTTCTGACGTGTATTGCCGACGGCCAAGGTGTCGCCAGAGGGCGAGAAGCCGGCGATCCGTCCGGGGATCTCCTGGATCGCCCGCAATTCCGCGCCACGATTCACCGACCAGAGACGGATCTTGCGGATGTCGGCGTCGTCGCCCTCACCGGTCATCTCAGCCACGGCGAGAAGGTTTCCGCCAGGTGAGAACTCTGGAGCGTATCCCTGGAGCACCGGGCGGATGAAGCGGACGCGCGTGCGGTCGGAGACGTCGAAGACCGCGACACGCCCGTCGCTGGAGCCGAGAGCCATCACGTTCCCATCCCGGGAGAACGTTACGGAGGCCCGGGACTGGCCGAAGTCATCCGGCTCCGAGCCCTCCACGGCCGGAGGCGGCGGGAGCTGTCCCGTCATCTTCCGGGGCAGTGCCCGATTGAGGACATCCCACTCGACGATGCGATAGCCGTCGCCGTCGTTCCCTCCTGTGGCGAACGATCGTCCATCCGGTGCGAAGGTAACCCCTCCTGCCGAGCCGATGCTCACGACCGCCGCGCCGTCCTGCGGCGGATCCGCCGGCGCGGCCCGTGGCTCGCCGAACGCCCAGAACGCTGCGGAGCCGCCCGCCGACGCCGCCGCCAGCATCACGTTCCCCTTCGGGTCGCGCAGGTAAGCCACACCCGCTGTCCCGTCGGCGAAGCTCGGCAGGGAGACGGTCAGGTCCCTGGTCAGAGCCGAGCCGGTCTGCTTCCACGCGGTGATCCCGCCGTCGTACCTGCCGGTGATCAAGGTCTTCCCGTCGGGCTGGTAGGCGATCGAGCTGATCGCCGCCGGTTCCTTGGAGTCCGAGGTCGCCAGGCGCCGCAGGTCAGACATGCCGGAGATCTGCCAGACGTGCACCGAGCCCTCCAGGTCACCTGCCGCCAGCTTCGTGCCGTCGGGCGTCAGCGACATGGCCATGAGAGTGGCGCTCACATCCTCGCGGTCCAGCAGCTTCGGGCTGCCGGGCCGGCTCAGGTCGACCAGGCCGAGACCACTCTCGGCGGCGTACACCAGCAGCGATCGGCTCGGGAGGAAGAGCACGCATTCGGTGGCACCGCCGCCGGTCTCTATATTGCCCAGAAGGCGCGGGCGCGCCTTGTCTGACACGTCCCATACGGTCGTCGGCAGCCCGCCCACGACCAGCACGGTGCCGTCATGGTTGAGGGCCGTCCCCGCAACGAATCCGCCGTCCGGTATGTCCAGGTGCTCACCGAGCCTGCGGGGCGGGCCCTGCCCGCTCGCATCCCACAGGTACACGTTCCCGAAGTGGTCAGCGGTCACCATGAACCTGCCGTCGGCCGTGTAGGCGACCGACGTGATCCAGCTTTCGAATCCGGGTAGCGTGGCGGCGTACCGGCTGTCGGTGAGCGTCTTCAGCAGACCGGAGGACGTGACCGCGTCCGGATGTACGCGATGGGCGGCGATCCCCAGGCGCAGCGACGTCCGCGGGTCGCTCGCGCGCAGCCCCTCGGCTTGGGCGTTCAGCTGGCGTGCGAGTGCGCGGCGCTGTTCGCGGGTGGCATCGCGCTGGCCGGCGAATGCCAGGCCGGCCGCGATCAGTGCGGCGATCAGCAGGCTGGACAGGATGACGACGGCACGTGCCCGCCGGAACCTGTTGCGCCGGACGGAGGCCGTCAGGAAGTCGGTGGCGCGGTCGCTGAGGGTGATCCGCTCAGCGAAGACCACACGGCGCCGCGGGAACGCGAGGTGGCCGTGCGAACGCGCCGTCCATCGGTATCTCGCTCGGGTGTCGCTGAGCGCCGCGGCGAGCCTGCCCTGCTCGAAGAGCCGTCTCGTGGCCTTGTTGTCGGCGACCCATTCCTCGCTCGCCTGCTCGACCACCCGCCGGGCCCGAAGGCCGGTGACGTCGCGTTCTATCGCCGACGCCAGCGGCGGCCAGGCCGTCAGGATGGCTTCGTGGGCCACGCCGATCAGTGTCTCGTCGCCTTCCACGGTCGTGACGACGAGCCGGCGTGAGACGAACTCGGCCAGCTCCGCCTGGACGATCTCCGGCAGCTCGGCGAGCGCCGCGCGCCACCTGGTGGGCCGGCCGCGGTCGTCCACGGTCACCAGGCGCAGTAACCCGGCGATGACCTGCTGCCTGTCGCGACGGGAGACGGAGCAGGCCGCGTTCATGGCCTCGTCGGCCTGCATGCTGAGCGAGCCGCTGACGCCACCGATCGCCTTGTAGAGCTCGGCTGACAGCCTGCCGCCGCGTTCGACCCCTTCCGACAGCCGTGCCAGGGTGAACGCCAGCAGTGGCAGCGCTTCGCCGGTCCCGGTGTCGTGCACCAGTTGCGCCACCAACGCCTCATCGACCTGGATGCCGGCCAGCCTCGCCGGCCCTTCGATCACGTGGGCCAGGGCCTCGCTGCGCATGGGGCGTAACGCGAAGGGTCTGGCCGGCACCGCCGCCAGCGCCGGGTCGGCGAGGAGCTGCGTCAGGAACTCCGGCCTGAGCGTGCCGACCACGCGGATCAGGTCGCCGCCTGAGGCGATCGCATTCGCCAGCCTCGCCCTTTCCGCCTCATCGGCCAGGGTGACGATCTCTTCGAACTGGTCGACAACCATGAGGAGGCGGCGGGCGTTACCACCGGGCACCGCGGCCAGCAGCTCCTCGGCCAGCTCCGCCAGGTCAGGTGTCTGGTCAAGGCGCTGACGTACCAGCTCCACCGGCCAGTTCAGGCCGAGGGTGTGGCTCGCCTCCGCGATGGAACGAGCCAGCGCCCGCATGGGGTGCGCGCCGGGGAGGAAGGGAGGCAGCGTCCACCAGCCGGGCTCCGCCTGCATCACGGGGACAAGTCCGGCCCGCGCCAGCGAGGACTTCCCGCAGCCGGAGGGGCCGACAACCACACGATCACCTCGCCCGCCATCCCCCCGTAGCGACGACTGTAGCGTTCGGACCACGGCGAGTTGCGGCAGTGACCGCATCCGGCCACCACCCGGTGACTGTGCGGCCGCCGCATCCACTGTGCTGACGACCATCGCTGCGTCCCCGGCCGCGGCGGAACCCGTCTACAGCGGTCTGTGCCTGGACGTTCAGGACGGCAATGGCGGCTTGGACGAGGTGGAGGTCCGATACCCGGCTGCGCACATCCTCGCCGTCGGCTAGGCGCGCTCACCTACTCCCTTGACGTGACCGCGCCAGCCGTACGGCCAGCAGCGCGAGCGGCAGCAGCGCGACGAGCAGGTAGGCGACCGCGGCCAGCCGCTGATCAGCAAGAAGGTCTGGCGCGCCAGGCGGGGCCGCCAGCAGGAACCAGTCGGCCGCAACCGGCGGTCCGAGCAGCAGTGAGGCGCCCATGGCCAGCTGTACCACCCCGATAGCGGCCAGCAGGCCGGCGCGGACGGCCCAGGAGATCGGGCGCGGCAGCGGGTCCACGCCTGCCAGCATCCAGAACACCACCGATCCGGCGCCGAAGAACCCCAGCTCGGTGGCCAGATGTGCAGCGTGCTCGGGCAGCGCCCACGCCAGCCAGCCGGTCCGGTACAAGAGCGGGAAGGCCAGCATGTAGGCAATCGGCAGGCAGACAAGGACCGCCAGTCGACCGGGGCGGGAGCCGGGATCGCCGTACTGGGGCGAGGCGGTGGTGGCCTGGGCGGCCAGGGTGAGCGGGGCGCCGAGGCAGAGCAGCAGCGGGGCGAGGACGGCAAGGACGGTCTGCTGCAGGGCATGCACCGACACCATCACCCGCGCGTATCCTCCGGCGCCGCCGAGCAGCACCAGCCCGATCAGCGCGAGTCCGGTGTACCAGGCGAGCGTGCGGCCGAGCGGCCAGGAGGCGACCCTCCGAACGCCGGCCAGGTAACCGATCGCGGGCATGGCCAGCAGCAGAAGGATCATCGGGTCCGGGCGGACCTCGGTGAGCAGCGCGGTGGGCGTGAAGGGAGCCAGGTCGTACTCCAGCACGCGGAAGAGGTGTCCGCCGCCGATCTGCGGGATCGGTGGCGGAGTGCGGGACAAGCCGACGGCCAGGGCCATGGCCGCCGCCATCACGATCAGCTCGCCCGCGGCCAGCCGGATGAAGACCTGGCGCACGCTCCGTTCGGCGACGTGCGCGACCGTACGGCGGCGGTGGGTCGAGCCGAACACGGCGAGGATCGCCAGCGCGGCGGTCTTGGCCAGCAGGAACCCGCCATAGGCGCTCTGCCACAGGTCCGAGATCGTGTTCAGCCGGACCCATGCGGCGGCCAGGCCGGAGACGGCCACACCCGCGAAACACCACAGGGCGATCGTGCTGAACCGGGACAGCACGACCCGTAGATCGCCGGAGTGACGGAAATGCAGGAGCACCGCGCCCAAGCCGCCGACCCACAGCGACACCGCGAGCAGGTGCGTCATCAGGGCGGACACCGCGATGTCGTGGTTCGCGGCGGAGGCCGCATGGCCGACATAGGTGGGTGGCAGAGTCGAGAACGTCGCGATCGCCAGCGGAATCCACGCGGGCAAGCGCGGCAGCCGCGTGGCCACGCCCGCCACGGCGACCATGGCCGCCACCAGCAGCAGCACGCGGGCCTGCGGGATGGACAGGCCGAAGGCCAGCAGCTCGGGGGATGCGAGCAGGTTCGGGACGGGCAGCGCGGTGACCTCTGACACGGTCAGCAGGTAGCTCAGCAGGCCGGCAGCCGCCCAGCCGAGCGCCCACCGGCCGGCCGCGCGCAAACAGGCCGCTTTCTGGGGCGAGGCGGGCGGGGCGAGGACCGCGGCCGCCAGGAGCGTGCCCACGGTGGCGACCGCGCACAGGTGGTGGCAGAAGCGGACCAGCGGCAGTCCCCACGCGGTGAGCGGCCCCGCGGTGGGCAGCCCGGCGATGGCCGGCTCCCGTGCGGCGGATCCCAGGGCCGCGGCCAGCACCACGAGGCCCGCGGCGATCAACGCGGTACCGGCGTAGATCCGCTGACGCCGCCCGTCGAGGCGAGACGGCGTCCAGGCGCGCTTACGCGGCGGATCGACCCTTGTGTCCGCGGTCAGGCTCCAGCGCATATCTGGAGATACGCGGCATCGTGCAGGTCGGTTCGCACGTGAGCTCACCAGCCGAGTTCGTCGCAGCCCTTGTGGTCGGCGGGCTCGACCTGCAGCGTGGCATGGGCGACGCCGTGGCGCTGGCGCAGCAGGTCGCGGGCCTGGTCCAGCACGGAGTGGTTGTCGTTCTGGTCGATGGTGACCAGGTGGGCGGTGGCGACGTTCATGCCGGAGGTGAGGGTCCACAGGTGCAGGTCGTGCACGTCGCGTACGCCGTCGATCGCGGCCAGGTCCTTCGCGACGGCGGTGGCGTCCATCCCCTCGGGTACGTGCTGGCCGAGCACGGCGAAGACCTGGCGGCCGAGCGAGACGGCCCGGACGGCGACGAACACGCCGATGGCCAGGGCGACGACCGTGTCCCAGAACGGCTGGCCGGTGGCGGCGACGAGCCAGCCCGCGACGATGACACCGACGGACCCGGCCGTGTCGGCCACGACTTCCAGGTAGGCGCCCTTGACGTTGAGGCTCTCGCTCGCGCCCGATCGCAGCAGCAACAGGGCCACGAGGTTCACCGCGAGGCCGATGGCGCCGACGACGAGCATCGGGCCGGAGGAGACCTCGGCGGGGCCGCCGATGCGTCCGATGGCCTCGATGACCACGTACAGGGCGACACCGAGCATCAGCACCACGGCAAGCAGGGACGCGAACACCTCGGCCCGGTAGGAGCCGTAGCTGCGGCGGCCGGTGGTGTCGGGGCGGGTGGCGATCCTGGTGGCGATCAGGGCCGCGCCGAGGGTGACGACGTCGGCGGCCATGTGGCCGGCGTCCGACAGCAGTGCCAGCGAGCCCGAGACCAACCCGAAGGCCAGCTCGACCACGAAGAAGGAGCCGATCAGGGCGAAGGAGACCGCCAGCCGCCACCGGTGACGGCTGCCGGCGTGCCCGTGTCCGTGCCCGACGCCCATCAGGTGTTCCCGCCACGTTCGGGGTGAATGGCGTCGGTGTGCTCGGTGTGGGCGAGCGCGAGGTCGAGCAGCATCCGTACGTGCGGGTCTTCCAGGCGGTAGTAGGCCATCCGGCCGGAGCGGCGGGCGGCGACGATGCGGTGCGCGCGCAGCAGCCGCAGGGCGTGGGAGACGGCCGACTCGCTCTGGCCCGTGACCGCGGCCAGGTCGCATACACACAACTCGCCGTCGAGCAGGGCAACCAGCAGCCGCAGCCGGTTCGGGTCCGACAGCAGGCCGAAGATGTCCGCGGTGTCGGTCAGGTCCTCGGCGGCCGGCATCCGTTCGCATACGGCGGCCACTCGGTCAGCGTCCACGACCTTGGCAGCACATCCATCCATCACCAACACGCCCTCATCTGAAGATACATTCATATGAGCAAGCTTGGGCGATGCCTGGATGCCGCGTCAAGGCGGACAACCGACCACCACATCGAGTGGGACGCGTTGCAGCCTGCTGTCCTCAGCGACGCACCGAACCTCGAACTCCCCATCGCGGGGAGGCGTGTCCATCCATCCCGCCGGCCAGCGCGCGCAGAGCCGTCATGGCCGAGCATTCTGCACCACCAAGATCGGAGCCAAAGCCAGCTTCCGCTGCAACCGACAGATGACGTGTGATGGCAGGTCTGGAAGGTTGCGGAGACCAGCGTTCCCCTTATCTCTACACATGAACATCTACTCAGATGTTTGAACACTCCGTAGCGTGTTAACTACTCTTCGTAGAGAATTGATGACGGTCAGGTGGTCAACACCTGACCTTCCCCCGCACCCGGGCCTCTGGACTGCGGTGCAGACGCGCACAGGAAGGGACTGCGCATGAGAACTGTCCACGCCGCCCCCACCGTCGCAGGATGAGCATCCCACCCCGCCCCCGGCAGCCCTCGCCGACCGGACACGGGAGCCCCGACGCACCCCCTCGGCGACGCCCCAAGCTGATGCGTACGTGGCGCCCACCAGCCGCGATGGCCGCGTTCACGCTGGTTCTCACCGTGGTCGTCCCGGCTGACGCCGCCCGGGCGGAAGGCCGGTGCCATGCGCCCAGCTTGATCGCCCACCGCGGGTATCCCCCATCGGGATCGGAGAACACCCTCACCTCGCTGCGCCGGGCGTTGGGTGCCGGCGCCCGGCAGGTGGAGATCGACATCCGCTTCACCAAGGACCACCAGCCGGTGCTCATGCACGATGCCACGCTCGATCGCGCCACGAACGGCAGCGGGTTGGTGGCCACGTCCACCCTGGCCCGGCTGCGCACTGTGCGTGGCGGCGACGGGCTCGCGCCGCCCACCTTGGGGCAGGCACTGAGCCTGCTGCGCGGCCACGCCGACCTGGTGCTGATCGAGCTGAAAAGTGTCCCGGACGAGGCCGACAGCCGAGCCCTTGCCACCGTCTACCGCCGCTATCGCGCCTACCGCTGGGCCGCACTGACCTCGTCCCTGCCCGATGCCCTGACCCGCGTCGCCTCCCTGCCGGTCGCCCAGGGCCTGGTGGCCCGCACCCCGCCCGCTCCCGCTCGGGCCCGGCGCTATGCCTTCGTCGCCATCCGCCACGACCGGTTGTCCCGCTCCTGGGTGCGCCGTTACCACGCCGCGGGGGTGTCCGTCTACGCCTGGACCCCCAACACCCCCGCCGCCTGGCGACGCCTGGCCGGCTACGGCGTCGACCGCATCATCACCGACCGCAGCCGCCAATACTCCACCTGGGCGAGCACCCTGTGCGCCCCCTGAAGGGAATCACGATGACTGAACCGCACTCCCGCCACCATCGGTGAAGCGGGCGACTGCGGGCCCCGGGCACTGCCACGACGATCAGCCCGCTGCCGTGGCGCAGCACGCCCCAGCTGACCCCGCCGCGACCGCGTGACCGGACCGGCCGCCTTCGCCGCCTCCCCATCACACTGCCGTTACGTCGCACCACCACCGCCGAAATCACCCAGACACTGCGCCAGGCCAAGATCGACGGTGACGCCAGCATCGGCGATCTCGCCCTGCGCCAGCGCCGCCTTCTCCTCTCGGCGCTGGGCGAAGCACCGCCGAGCCCGAGCCGGTGACTGTCGCGCCGCGGCGCCGTGTCAAGTCGATGACTACGCGCAGGCCGAGTCGAGCGGCCACTCCGTACTCCCCGTTCTCAAACCGCTGGGAGATGACGTGCGCCCGCTCCAGGTGTCGCCAGCGGGCGTCGTCGCTGGTGGCGGTGCGGGCGGCGCGCATCTCACTGCGGTAGGCGGCTCGCACGCGGGCGGGCATCGGTCGGCCGGTCAACGGGGGTCCTCCTCGGCGGGTGAGCAGCAACCGTCCGCGCAACCACCGGATCCGGCAGCCGCGGAGGCCGAGGCAGCGGGGACGGCGCAGCAGGCGTCTCCACGCCAGGCCTCGCGCCCTTCCTTGACCGCGACGGCCGCGATGACCAGGGCCGCGATCGGGTCGGCCCAGGACCAGCCGAACAGGCTGTTGAGCGCCAGGCCCACGAGCAGCACCGCCGACAGGTAGGTGCACAGCAGGGTCTGCTTGGAGTCGGCCACGGCCGAGGCCGAGCCGAGCTCGCGGCCGGCACGGCGCTGGGCGTACGACAGGAACGGCATGACCACCAGCGAGACCGCGGCCAGGATCAGACCAGGCGCGGAGTGCTCGGCCTCCCCCACGCCGAGCAGGGCGCGTACGGCGTCGAAGGTGACGTACGCGGCCAGGGCGAAGAAGGAGAGCGCGATGACCCGCAGCGCCGTCTTCTCGCGGCGTTCGTGGTCGGCGGTGGAGAACTGCCAGGCCACCGCAGCGGCCGAGGCGACCTCGACGATCGAGTCCAGGCCGAAGCCGATCAGCGCCGCGGAGGAGGCGATGGTGCCGGCGGTGATGGCGACCGCGGCCTCGATCACGTTGTAGGTGATGGTCGCGGCGACCAGCAGCCGGATGCGGCGCCGCAGCGCGGAACGACGGGCCGGTGCCGGGCCCAGGTTCAGTGCGGTCACGACGCCGCCTTCTCCCCTGGGCCGGGAGCGGGACACAGGGTGACCGCGTGGCCGGTGGCGGCCAGGAGTTGCTCGGCGGAGGCGAGGAGGTCCATCAGCTCGGGGCGCGTCAGGGAGTAGAACGACTGGCGGCCTTCGGCCCGGTAGTCGACCAGGTGGCAGTCGCGCAGGCAGGCCAGGTGCTTGGACACGGTGGACTGGGCGAGGCCGAGTTCGGCGGTCAGGTCCACGACCCGCGCCTCGCCTCTGGCCAGGCGCTGCACGATGCGCAGCCGGGTCTCGTCGGCCAGGGAGTGGAACAGGGCCGCCGCCGGGGGGATCCCGGCGGCGATGTCGGCAATGACACAGGGGCCACTCTCGATATCAATCGCCATATAGCGATGATAACCCGATTCCGTTATGTCATCGCAAGATCATGTGGAGAGGGATCTTCTCTTGCCGTGCCGCCACTGGCCGGGGCCGTAGCGGGCCTCGACCTGTCTTCAGCCCCCGGTGGCGTGAAGGACTGCGTCGCGGGTGCGCGCGATCACGGCGGTCTGGTCGTCGACTGTGATGATCGGACGCTGGATGAGGATCGGGTGCGCGGCCAGCGCTTGGATCCATCGGTCGCGGTCGGCCTGGGTACGCGGCCACTCGGCCAGACCGAGGTCGGCCGCGACGGGTTCGCCCAGCCTGGTGATGTCCCAAGGCTCCAGTCGCAGCCGCCGCAGCACGTCCTCCAGTTCGAGCGTGGTCGGCGGGTCTTCCAGATAGCGGCGCACCGTGTAGTCGGCCTGCTCCGCGTCCAGCAGCGACAGCGCCGACTGGCATTTGGAGCAGGCGGGGTTGATCCAGATCTCCACCGGGTCAGCCCGCGATGGCCACGAGCAGGACCAGGACCACGGTCACGACGGCGAGCACCCCATGGCCCGCGACGACGGGCACCGGGAAGTTGCTCTCGGCCGGGGCCGACTGCTGCCCCGCGGGCACCGTTGCTCGTACGCGCCTGGCCGGAATCCAGCGGGCCAGCATGGTGAAGCCGAGCGCGGCGACCGGCACCAAGATGATCAGCGCGGCCCAGGCCAGAGCGTGGTTGCCGGTGAGCAGGTAGACGATCCACACCACGAGACCGACGGCGGCCAGCGCGAAGTGGCCGAAGATGACCGGGACCGGCAGCCGGCTGCCGCTCCCCTGTCTGGCGCCGCCCCTGGACAGCCAGCCGGCAAGCAGGTAGAAGCCGCCCAGCGCGGTGAGGACCCAGGTGACGAGTGCGGCGATTGCCATGAGGAACACCTCTTACTTCGATCGAAGGAAGCCTTCGGCCTGGGCGTCCTCGTCGACGACGCGGACGCCGTAGCGGAAGGCGAGCTTGCCGCCCAGATGGCCGGCGACCGCGAGGACGACCAGGCTGACGGCGTTGAGCGCGAGCATCCCCGGCTCCAGCCGGTCGCCGGAGCGCCACAGGAAGTTGCCGACGTAGGCGAGGGTCACCAGCAGGTTCAGGCTCATATGGAGCACGGCGGTCCGGAACGCGTGGGTGCCGGTGGGGATGGCGAACAGGTCCAGCGCGCCCACGCACGCCGCGGCCAGCGCGCCGATCAGCCCGATGGCGATCAACCAGCGCGCTCCCCGAACCAGGAACTCCGGGTCGCTCACGAACAGGGCGGCGATGTCGAACACCAGGCTGGACACCCAGGCACCGATGGGCACGGTGACCAGGATCGGGTGGTACGGGTGCCCGTACGGTCCGGCCAGCACGGGGCTGACCGGCTGCTTGGCGGAATCCACGTGACCATCCCCTCGAGCCGAGTTTCACTAATCAATGTTGGTCTTATTCCCGTAGTCTCGTCAAGCAATCGCTTACCGCCAGCGGAGATTGGCGGTATTTTGGTGGCGTGACCACCAACGACGTCGCGATCGTCAGCGTTCTGGGCGAGGAGTCGCGCCGGGAGATGTTCGACTACATCCGCCGTGCCGGCCGTCCGGTCACCCGTGACGAGGCCGCGGCCAGCGTCGGCATCTCCCGCAAGCTGGCCGCGTTCCACCTCGACAAGCTGGTCGCGGCAGGCCTGCTGCGGGCCGACTACGCGGCTCCTGAGGGGGTGCGCAAGGTGGGGCGCCGGCCCAAGGTCTACCTGCCGGGCGACGCCGAGATCAGGGTCACCATCCCCGAGCGGCGGCATGCCCTGCTGGCCGACCTCTTCCTGGACGCGATCCTGAGCCAGCGCGACGGCGAGGCGGGCAGTGCGGCGGCGATCAGGATCGCCAGGCAACGCGGGCGCGGGCTGGGCAGCGCCGAGCGCGACCGATCCCGCCCGGGCAGGCTCGGCGCGGAGCGCGCCCTCACCTTCTGCCAGCGCATGCTCGAACAGCACGGCTTCGAACCTGCCAGGATCAGCCCCACGGACATCCGCCTGCGCAACTGCCCCTTCCACCCGCTCGCCGCCAAGGCCCCCGATCTGGTCTGCGGCATGAACCACGGCTTCCTGTCGGGCTACCTCGAAGGCCTCCAGGCCACCGGCGTCGAAGCGGTCCTGGACCCCCAACCGGGCGAGTGCTGCGTCCGCCTGACCGTCCCCTAGCTTTGCGCCCGCCCGTCTACTACAGCCGAGGAGGCCGCGGAAAGGCGATCAGCTGGTACGGCAAGACGCAGCGGAGGACCTCCGGGTACGGGCTAGGGCGCCCGCGTGTAGGTGATGCGCGGGGCCTCCGGGACGGTCATGGCGTTCCCGATGAAGAAGCCCGCCTGCGGCGGCTGGTTGTAGCCGACGTTCTGCCACGCCACCGAGAGCCGGTAGACCGGGTCGTGCATCAGCGTGGGGATGCTGCGGTCGGTCACGTCGACGGTCGTGTAGAGGCGCAGCTTGGTGCTGTCCTGGGACCGCCAGATGATCTCCTCCCGCCAGTCTCCGACCAGGTCGGCCTGGAGCGTCGGCGTCCCCTTGGTGGAGTTGTTCGAGTAGGTGCCCTCCGCACGGAGGATCTCCTTGCTCGTCGTGCCGTCCCACTTGGAGATCGTGCCGACGCCGACGCCCTTGGCCTGGTCGTAGGCGTGGTCGACGATCTCGCGGAGCGGGTCGCCGTCCCACCAGGCGAGGAAGTTCGCCGCCGGGATCGACTGCCCGAGCAGCTCGCCGGAGGCGGAGCGCAGCTCACCCTGCCTGGAGTTCCATTCGCCTGTCGCGGTGACCGCCCACGCCTCGGCGCCCGGGTGCTTGGGGTCGATGTCGGCGGCGGCGGCGCGGCCGGTGTCCTTCGTGGCGGGCATCGACCACAGCACCTCGCCCGTGTCGGCGTCCCTGAAGGTGGCGCCGCGGTTGCCGCTGGAGCCCATGTCCTCGTGGGCCGCGAACACCTCGTAGCCGGGCCGGCTCGGGTCCAGGTCGGTGACGTGCAGCGCGTCGCCGTGACCCAGGCGCGTGCTGTACAGGCCCTCGCCGTCGTCGTCGACCGCCATCGAACCGAACACGATCTCGTCCTTCTGGTCGCCGTCGAGGTCCAGGACGGACAGGTTGTGGTTGCCCTGTCCCGCGAAGGCGCTGTTGCCGGGGGTGCTGGAGTCGAAGACCCACCGCTGCTTCAGGTCCTTGCCGTCGAAGTCGTAGGCGGCCAGGACGGTGCGCGTGTAGTAGCCGCGGCTGAAGATGACCGACGGGTGCTCGCCGTCGAGGTAGGCGACGGCCGCGAGAAACCGGTCCACGCGGTTGCCGTACGCGTCGCCCCACGCCGCCACGTCGCCGCGCGGCGGAACGTAGTCGACGGTGTCGATCGCCTTGCCCGTGTTCCCTTCGAACACCGTCAGGTACTCCGGACCGGACAGTACGTAGCCGCTGGAGTTTCGGTAGTCCCTGCTGGGGTTGCCCAGGACGGTGCCCGCGCCGTCGACGGTGCCGTCGGCGGTCTTCATAACCACCTCCGACCTGCCGTCGCCGTCGAGGTCGTAGACCATCAGCTGGGTGTAGTGGGCTCCCGCGCGGATGTTCTTGCCGAGCGAGATCCGCCACTTCCGCTTGCCCGCCATCGTGTACGCGTCCACGTAGACGAGCCCGGTGTAGCCGGACTGGGAGTTGTCCTTGGCGTTGCTCGGGTTCCAGATGAGGATCAGGTCGAGCTCGCCGTCGCCGTCCAGGTCGCCGACCGAGGCGTCGCCCGCGCTGTAGGTGTAGGGCTGGCCGTCCTTGGTGTAGTCGCCGGCCGGCTTGTCCAGCGAGATCTCCGTGTACGGCTGACTCCACACGCCGAACTCGGCCGTCGGGTCGCCGCCCACGGGGACCACCCGATAGACGGATTGTGCCGTCCCGTCGGGGTCGAGGTGGTTCGTAGCACCCGTGATCTCCTTGATCTTCTTTCCGTCGCGCCAGATCTCGAACGCCTGGCCGGGATCGTCCAGTCCGAGCAGCCGCCAGCCGAGATAGACGCCCGAGCCGGTGGAGACGGCGACCGGCGCCCGGTTCAGGCGCTCCATCTGCCGCTTCAGCTTGGCGGCCACCCGCGACGCGGTGGACGGCGAGGGCTCGGAGGCGCCACCCCTGTTGACGGCCACGATCCGGTAGTGGAAGGGGACCGTCGTGAGGACCTTGTCATCGGTGAACGACGGCTCCTGCGTGGTACCGATCAGCTTGTAGGGGCCCTCCTCCTTCTCGGCCCGCTGGACCCGGTACAGCAGCGCGCCCTCGACCCCGCTCCAGCGCAGCTCGACGCTGTCCTTCTCGACCTGGCCGAGGCGGGGCGCCGGCGGCGCGGCGGGCGGCGTCACCGAGCCGTCCACGGTGGCGACCTTGACCGCGGCCGAGGGCACCGACTCGTCTCCGGCGGGATCGAGAGCGGTCACCGTGTAGTCGTAGCGGGAGCCGATCTGGGCGGTCTTGTCGGTGTAGGAGGTGTCGGTCACCTTGCCGAGCAGGGTGGGCTTCGCGTCGCCCTCCTCGGCCCGGAAGATCCGATAGGCCGCCGCCCCGTCCGTCGCGGTCCAGGTCAGCGGGACGACGGCGGTGATCCCGTCGAAGGAGACCGTTCCGGCGGCCAAGCCCTCGGGAGCCGTCAGGATGGGGGTGATCTCCAGACCGTTGAGGTGGGCGGTGGTGCCCGACACGACGACGTTCAGCTGCCCGTCGGTGACCTTGATGCCGGAGATGGCGGTCGTGGCGACGCTTCTGCTGCTGGAGACGGCGACGGCGGTGCCGCCCTCCGCGGAGATGTTCGTCCGTGCGCTGCCCAGCAGGTCGCCCACGTACGCCTTCAGGCCGTACAGCCCGTTCGGCACGTCCACCTTGAACTCGTAGGAGCCGCCGAAGTAGGCCACGAAGTCCCTGCCGAGGTCGTCCAGGGCGCTGCCGCGGTCCCGGTCGATCATGTTCGCGGAGTCGGTGAGCCCGAAGCCCTTCTCGGCGGTGTAGATCGTCGCCCGCGTGACCTGGGTGTACCCGGCGGCGACCGGCCCACTTGCGGGCCCGAAATCGTACTTGTACAGGGCCCGCTTGGTGGTGATCGTCACGGGGTCGGACGGCTCGGAGTCGCCGCGCCCGTTCACCGCCACCACGCGGAACTCGTAGGTCTTGCCCTCCGCCAGGCCCGAGACCGAGGCCTGCGGGATCGCCGAGGTCGTGGCCAGGGCGCCGTCGCGGAGCACCTTGTAGACGTCGGCGGACTCGGTGGCGTCCCACTTCAGCACGGCGCCGGCGTTCGAGATGCCGCCCGCCACCAGTCCGGTGGGCTTGGCGGGGACGGCGGCAGGCGGCTCGATCTCCCGCACCTGCTCCGACAGCGGCAGGGCCAGCGCCTTCACGCCGCCCGCGACCAGGCGCGCCATCTGGATGGCGCCGTACTCCTGGAAGTGGGTGTTGTCCGTGGCGCCGTTCGGCCAGGCGCCGTAGACGCCCGCGGGGACGTGGAGGAACACCGACTTGGCCGCCTCGGGCCCGATGGTGTCCAGGTATTCCCTGCTCAGGGTGGACAGGTCGACCAGGGCGACGTTCTCCTCCTGGGCCAGCTCCTTCATCTTCGCCACGTACTCAGGGAAGGAGACGTTGAACTTGCCGGTCGTGGCGTTGTAGTCGAGACGGGAGACGGGCGTGACGAGGATCGGAGTCGCCCCGCGCTGCCTGGCGCCGTTGACGTAGACCTTCAGGTACTCCTTGTAGTCCGCCGGGGAGGCATACCTGTCGGGGATGCTGACCGTCGCGTCGTTGTGCCCGAACTGGACGAAGAAGTAGTCGCCGGGCCTGATGGCGCGCAGGACCGTGTCGAGGCGGCCCTGGGTGATGAAGTTCTTGGAGCTGCGGCCGCCGATGGCGTGGTTGTCGAAGGCGACGCCGGTGGTGAAGAACTGCTCGATCATCTGGCCCCACCCGGCCTCGGGCGCCCAGTACGGGTCATAGGTCTGGACGGTCGAGTCGCCCGCGATGTAGGCGGTCGGGATCGTGCCTGGGGTGCGGTCGGCCTGTCGCGTGATCGCCAGCGAGTTGATCTTCGGGGCGGCGCCGGAGAAGGTGAAGTCCATCTTCCCGTCCACCAGGGCGATGCCGAAGGACATCTCCAGGTACTGGCCGGCCGCCTTGGCGGTCTGCTGGACCTTGGCCATCGACTCAACCGTGATGGCGATGTCGGTCGCCTCGGTGGCGTCACCGGCGATGAGCGAGACGGTGTAGTCGCCGTTGGGCAGGTCGACGCTGAAGGTGGCGCCGCCGGTGGCGACGAAGTCGGATCGGAGCGCGTCGCCCGTGGACCTGTCGGCCGAGGTCACGCCCGAGGTGTCGGCGAAGCCGTAGCCCTGGGCGGAGGTGTAGCCGGTGGTCTCGGTGACGCGCGTGTAGCCCTCCTGAAGAGCGCTGTCGGAGGTGCCGAAGTCGAAGGCGCGGTCAGCGTCTCCGGCTTGCGCCTGGGTCGGTGTTAGCGTTAACAAGGCCAGGATGAGGGCAATGGCCGCGGTCTTGCGCATGGGGCGTCCATTCAGGGTGGTGCTCGGGGAGTGAGGGGGTTTTCGGCGCTATTGAATCGTTTTAATTGTAGGTCCGAAACCAAGTGTGATCGGAAACTCACATCGATGTCAACGGGGAGGTGATTACGTCTCTGATGCCCACCTCGTGCGAGGCAGGCACCGATGAGTTTCCGACGCTGCCGGGGTCAGTTCCGGCAGCACATCAACCACGCGCGGAGGACGACATGGCGCTAGACCTCTTTGCCGGTATCCCCGTCACCGACTACGCCGCGGCGTTGCCGTGGTACGAGCAGCTCTTCGGCGGGCAGCCCGCGTTCCTGCCGAACGACATCGAGGCGGTGTGGGAGGTGGCCGAGCACCGGTACATCTACATCGTCCAGCAGCCGGAGCGGGCGGGGAACGCCCTGGTGTTGTCGTTCGTCGACGACCTGGACGACCGGGTTGCCGAGATCGCCCTGCGGGGCATCGAGCCCGCGAAGCGCGAAACGTACGACGATGGCGTGACCAAGGTGACCTACCGGGACGCGGAAGGCAATGAGATCAGCTTCGGTGGCGTCCCGGGGTGACGCCACCTCAGACCTGATCGCTTGGGCCAGGGTCAGTCCACTCCCGGCCGGGTGAAGCCCATGGGGTTGCCGCTGTAGGGAGCGATCTTGACGTCGGAGCCCGTTCTGGGTGCGTGGATCATCGTGCCTTTCTCGGGGTCGAGCACGATGCCCACATGGTCAGCGGTGCCGTCACCGTTGTTGTCGAAGAAGACGAGGTCCCCGGGCTTCACATTGCCGTCAGGGATGCGCGGCCCGCTCATCCACTGATCGTGGGCGACCCGGGGGATGGTGGTCCCCGCGGACTCGTACGCGCGCAGTGTCAGCCCGGAGCAGTCGAAGGAGTTGGGTCCTGTCGCTCCCCACACGTACGGGTCGCCGATCTGCTTGAGGGCGTAGTCGATGACGGCCTGAGCGCGGGGGTTGGCCGCCAGGCTGTGGGCATTCGGCGGGACGGCCAGCGAAGGCGCGCCCGCACCACCGCCGCCGCCACCACCGCCACCACCACCACCGCCACCACCGCCCACTCCGTTCGCGCTATACCCGGGGGAGCTGGTCGGCGCGCCGTTTCCGTTGTAGGACGCCAGCTGGGTGGTCGAGGTGCGGGGCTGGAAGTCAGGGTCGGGGACCCAGCGCACAGCGGAGTTGTTGCCTGGGAAGAAGTCCTGATCACCAGGAGCGGGGATACCGGTGAAGAACTGAACCTGGCCGAGGTACTTGCCGATCTCGTCGGTGGCCTTGTCGACGGCGTCGGTCGCCTTGTCCGTGTGCACCTTGGCCCGCTGGAGGGCGTCGGACACCTGGGACCTGATGCTCGTCATCGAGATCGTATTGCTGTCGGGGTCGTTGCGCTGCTCGTCCAGCCAGGCGCGTTTCTCCCCGTAGATGGCTTGGACCTCGCTCTTGGCCGTCTCGAGCGCGGCCCCCGCAGCATCCAGCTTGCCGGCGCAGCTGGTCAGGGCGTCACTCAGTTCAGTGCCGGACGTGGGATATCTGGCCATGTATTTGGCGAAGTCTTCGGCGGCGGCGCCGTTCCACGCGTTGTCCACCCTGTTGGCTGCGCGTTTGATAGCGCCGGTCTCCGTGGTGATGTTGGTGGCCAGCGTTCGCCATCGACTCGAGATCCTGGAGATCTCGGCCTGGTCGCCGCTCAGCTTGTCGATGACACGCTGGATGGGGCCGAGGGGGTCATACGTCACGCCTGCTCCGTCCGGGGCACGGTCGGGAGGTCGGCCCGACGGACATTGCTGACGACTTGATGGATTGCCGCCTCGACCTTGGTCAAGTTCTGTTGGGCATGGCGCATTTCGGCGTCGATCTTCCCCTCGAGGTCCTTGACGGCCTTGACGAGCTTGCCGGAAGAGCCCTCGAGATCACCGAAACAGGAGGTGCCGACGCTCGCGGGAGCCTCGTCGGCCACGCTCTTGAACTGGTTCGCGACTCCCTTGGCCTTGGTCGCGCACTCCTCGAGCGTGTCAAAGTAGATCTCGAACCCTGCCACGTGAGTCACGCCTCTACTGCTAGATCAACATCAATCGCACGACAATCTAACAGGGCATGCGGGCGCTCACGAGCAGCCGCAGGAAGTCTGGCCCTGCGCCTGGCATGGCGAGCGGAGTGGCTTACCCGTCCTCGCCCGTCTGCGGGGTGGTGTAGACCTGGCGCCAGTGTTCGGCCGAGCGGACCAGATCGTCTCCGACGCGGGTGAGGAACTGGCTCATGTTCTCCAGCCGGACGCCGGCGGGGGTGGCCGGGCCGAGGGTGCGGGCGCTTTGCCGGGCGGTGCCGGCGAGCAGGGCGTTGGCGCGGGCGCTGGCCACCATGGCCTGGTACCAGACGTCGTCGTCGATGACGTACCGCTCGGCGCGGCGCCGGGGGTCGCGTTCGCGTCGGATGAGCTCCTGGGCTTCGAGGTAGCCGACGGCTTTGGAGATCGAGGCGGGGCTGACCTGCAGGCGCTGGACGAGTTCGGCGGAGGTGAGGCTGCCGCTGTCGGTGGTGTACAGGGCGGCGAGCACTTTGGCCATCATCTGCGGGATCCCTGACTGCACCAGCAGGTCGGTGAGCTGGCCGGCCACCTCGCGCACGGTTTGCAGGTCGCGCCCGTAGGCGTCGGCGTCACCGCGCGCGGCCGCGGAGGTGGTCCTGCGACGGTGGACAGGCCGGTCGGCGGCGCGCTGGGCTTGGTCGGCGCGGTAGGCGCCGGGGCCGCCGTTGCGCATCACCTCGCGGGTGACGGTCGAGGTGGGCCGTTTGAGGCGGCGGGCGATCTCGGCGTAGGTGAGACCGCCGGCCAGCCCGTCGGCGATCTGACGGCGGTCCTGCTGGGTGAGCCTGTCTCCGGGCACGGCGTCCGCTTCCTGGTCGCTCGACCGCGCGCGCGGCCGAGGGGGATCTCGGTTGACGGAAAGTGTGCATCCGACGGCAGCGACATGCAACTCACGGTGACCCGCGTTGCATTAATCGGCAATCATCATGCAACGAATTCAGGCATTTCAACTGCACTATCTCCGTTGCTTCACAGATTCGTGATTGACGATCGTTCGCATGCAACGTAACTTTTCCATCGCCGCGAAGATCGATGACAGAGCGGGGCGATCAGCCCCGCCGGCCCTCGAAGGAGACCCCACATGAACGCCCAGGCCACCACCCCCGCGAACCTGATCGTCCCCGGCCAGGCCGAGGTTCAGCGCCTGCTGGACGCCGCCGTGACCGAGCAGGGCTACCCCGGCATGATCGCCGAGATCCGCAACGGCACGCAGCAGTGGTTCGGCTCGGCGGGCGTGGCCGACACCGCCACGGGCCGCCCGCGCACGCCGCAGGAGCAGTTCCGCGTCGGCAGCATCACCAAGACCTTCACCGCCACCCTGGTCCTGCAACTGGCCGCCGAGTACAGGCTGAGCCTGGACGACACGGTGGAGAAGTGGCTGCCCGGCCTGGTCCAGGGCAACGGCCACGACGGTGGCGAGATCACCATCAGGCAGCTGCTCAACCACACCAGCGGCATCTTCGCCTACACCCTCGACGAGGGCATGATCGAGCGCTACTGGACGCCCAAGCTGCTGGAGCGCCGCTTCGACCAGCTGACCCCCGAGGACCTGGTGAAGATCGCGGTCTCCCACCCGGCCGACTTCCAGCCGGGCCAGGACTGGGGCTACTCCAACACCAACTTCGTCCTGGCTGCCATGATCATCGAAAAGGCGGCCGGCATGTCCTACGCCGACGCCGTCGCCTACCGCATCGCCCGCCCGCTCAAGCTGACCGGCACCTACGCTCCCGGCGGCGAGACCGGCTTCCGCGGCCCCCACCCGAGCAGCTACTCCAAGCTCATGCTGCCCGACGCCGACGCGCCGGTCCACGATGTCACCGAGCTGAGCCCGTCGTACGCCTTCGGGGTCGGCGAGATCATCTCCACCGCCGCGGACCTCAACACCTTCCTGGGCGCCCTACTGAAGGGCTGGCTGCTGCCGCCCGCCCAGCAGGACGAGATGTTCACCATGACCCCGGTCCCCGACGGCAAGTGGCTGGACGGTTACAGCTACGGCCTGGGCATCTCCTCGGTCACGCTGCCCTGCGGCACCACCGTGTACGGTCACGGCGGCATGATCAACGGCACCTGGTCGTACCTGTACGGCACGCGTGACGGCAAGCGCGTTCTCACCCAGAACGTCAACGGCGACTGGGGCATGCCGCCTGCGGGACTGTTCATCGACGTCCTCGACGCGGCCTTCCGCCCCGCCACCTGACCTGCGCGCCGTGGACGTGATGCGCTGCAGCGTCAACCTGGGCGACTTCGACTACGCGATCGACCTGGGTGAGCGTGCCATGGCCACGTTCGAGCGCCTGAACCTGAAGTGGAGCGACGCCTCGATACAGCTCGGCGTCACCCTGCCCCGGCAACTACACCTTCCATGGCGACCTGGCGCGAGCCGCCAGGCTGCTGCAACGGCTGAAAGGAGGCCTGCCGCAATACCCGCAGCTGACCGACGCTTGCCGTTAGGCGAGCAGAGATGCCGGTCAGCACGTCGAGGGCCGCCACGGACGCCTGGGAGCCCGGCCAGGGGTACGGGGCGCCCCGCCCCTCCCGAAGAGGGACACCGTTGGCGAAGTAGATAAGACAGAAGCGGTCCCGTGATCGCTGATGTGATCACTGGGCCATTTCACGTTTTTTTGTGGGGCGTGTGCCTGGCCAGCTTCACCGCTGAGACCGCCAACACGCCTGTGCGGACGGGGATGAGAACCAGCTCCGGGATACACGTCGGATCCACGCGGCCCCTAGGCTTTGCCCGTGAAGACGGACGACTTAACCGGGCGCATCGTCGCCGCTGTCGCAGTGCTGATTGGGGACGTGGCTCTGTTGATGGCTGCGGGGTTTGCCATCGACTGGGCACGCAACCGGGGCGTGTTGTGCGACGGTGCCACTAGGCTTTGCTCGGGCGGAGACCTCGCTCCCGCGCAGTGGCAGGCGGAGATGACCTTTCGCTCCGCGGTCGCCTACGGCTCCTTCACAGTCATGGCCTTGATCTTGATCGTCACTGTGGTTGTTGCCTGGCGGCGCCGACGTAATGGCATCGTGGTCATGCAGTTCGTGGCCCTGGCAACCGTGGCGGCGCTTGGGGCCTTGTGGGAGCCGTACGTTCCGCTGCACTGACGGGTCTTTGCGCTGAAGACTGCTAATAGGAGTTGCAGACACCTTCTTAGTTGAATCTCATCATGCTGCCGGAAGCAGAGCGGCGAAATGCAAGGTGCGGGTCGGGGTCAGCGGCGTTCCGGTAAGCCATGCGTCAAGTCTGGTGAGGTTCATCCCCGCGGCGATGGAGCAATTGTCAAATCCTGTGTATCGATGAGTGCGGTCGGACTTCCCAGGTCGGCCGTTGGAACTGATCGTTGTACACGATGATGTCGGCGTGGTCGGTTGGGCGGGCTGTGGCGAAGTAAAGCTGTTGGGAGGGGATATAGCGGTTGCGCCAGGACCGTTCGATTTCGGCGGTGTCGGCGGTGGATCCGGCCAGCGCTGCACCTCGGTCCCGGGCGCGATCTACCGTCTGCTCGAATGGGACGGACACGAAGATGCGCAGGTCCCACTGGTCGATGAGTTCTGGGCGCAGGAGGAAGACGCCGTCGAAGAGCAGTACGGCATCTGCGGGGGCGGTCGTGGCCGGCGGGGACGATGGGGTGTCGGTGTCTCTGTCGTAGACCGCGTGTTGGAACCTTCGGTCGCCGCCTGGGCCCAGCGGATCAAGCAGGACCCGGCACAGCGCGGCGTGGTCGTGGGCGTCGAAGTAGCAGCCTTCGGCCGAGTACTGGCCGCGTCGGTAGCGCTGTGCACGGGGAAAGAGGAAGTCGTCGATGGTCGCGCGGATGACGTCGCGGTCCTGCGCGCGCAGGACGACGGCGAGCTCGTCGGCCAGCGTGGTCTTGCCGGCGGCGGGCGGCCCGTCGATGGCGACCCGCAGCGGGTGCGCGGTCGTGACGGACCTGATCGCCTCGGCCAGCCGACTGATGAGCTCGCCGCGGGTGCCTTGGTCCATTGCTGCCTCTCTTACGGTGTATCTGTCTAGCACCGCACGTCAGGCTGCGGTCGCCGGCTCGCGTTCGACGAGGACGCCTCGTTCGAAGCACCGCCCACTTGGCGTCGGTCAGATCCGAGGGATATGTCGGCTTCCGGTCATGACATCCGCACCCCGGAGAGGCGCAACCGCGGGCGTCCGAGGACGCGAAGGTGTAGACAGACAACCACGGGCTCCTGGCCGCTGAGGTGCGTAGACAACAAATCAGCTATCAGGAGCCCGCTCCTGTTCACGGGAACATCATCCGAGGTTTGACGCTGACCGGGCGATGTTGGGCGCCACTCGTGGAGAGCACGGGGCGTCACTCGCGAGTGCGGTCAAGAGCGAAATAGGCGAGCCGACCACAACGTTGAGAGTGATCATCGCCAGGAAGATTCAGGAGCGCCCATGGTCAGCGTCAGTGTAGAGACTCCGGAGCAGACGGAGGCGCGTCTATGCGGTGTAATCGCCCAAGCCCAGGTCGTCGTGCACGACGGCGTCTGGTGCTTCGAGGAGTTTCCCACCGACCAGGCGCCTGAGATCACGACGACGACCCTGGCGGTGGTTCGAGACAACGAGAGCTGGTGCCGCCTGGTCCCGTTCGGCCAAGAGCACGATGGCGCCGAACGGTTCGGAATCTTCTCCTTCCACTTCCCCGCTGACCTGGACAACAGCGGTTTCGTTGGCTGGCTGGCCAGCCAACTCAAAGTCAAACTAGGCACCGGTGTGTTCGTCATCTGCGGCAGCAACCAGGCCCGCGGCGGCATCTACGACTACTGGGGCTGCCCCATCGACTTGCTGGATGAGGCCATCGCGGTAGTCGATGCACTACGTACCGCACCGATCTGACGTCGTGATCCCTGCGGGGCCTGGATCGTGCGCTGGGCTACTGGGCCGGGTGATCTGCAGTAGGACATCTCGCCACGGGCAGACCGGGAGATTCGGTTCGGACGAATCTCCGAGCCCGTAGTCATCCCCGCAGCGACGCCCTGTGCTCACGAGGAGAGTCGCGCAACAGATGATCCCCGGACCGCTCCTTCACAACCAAACTCTTTGTCAGCAGGCTCTCAATGATCACCAAGCCGGCTTGGTGCCAGCTCCGCGATGACCTCCTCGCCATCAACTGCTCCCGTCGGCAGGAAACCCAGCGACTCGTAGAGCCGTCCAGCAACGATGTTGTCCGGCTGATATGCCAGCCGGATCGTCCAACAGCCCTCCTGCGCCGCCAACCAGGCTGTCATGGTGCGCAGGAGGGCGCGGCCGAGGCCCTTGCCCTGCTCCGAGCCATCGATCATCATTCCCCCGATCCAGTGCGAGCCGTCCTCGTCCACCCCCCACATGACGTGTCCAACGACCGTGTCGTCGGCGTAGACCGCCAGCGAGTTCCAGCTGTCTTCACGCATCGACAGCAACAGATAGCGGGCTGCCATGGCGGGGACATAACGTCGCTGCTCGTCAAGAGGCGCGACGTCAGCGACTGCACGCCAGTTCTCCTCGTCCACCTCCCGCAGCGTGACGCGCCGACCAGTTCCGTCGAGAATCCCATGATCAATCACCGGATGAGAATACTGCTGTCAGTCCAGCAACCCGGGTGATCGTTTCCGGTCACAGCACCAGGCATCGCATGATCAACAGCAAACCGGAGGGTGACGACGGATCTCTGCCTGCCGGTTGACCCAGATCGACTCGACCGCCATGCAGCGTACGTACAGACGTTCGATCATGGGTGATGGTCACGGCACCGGGACCCGCGCCCGATGCTGCCGCCAGCCAACCTGGACGAGGGCGATTCGCCGGGCAGCGTTCGCCTCGCGTTGCGTGTCCAAGGCCCTGTGCAATGACGGCGAGTGGCCGTGAGGTTGCCACGAAAACAACGCCGTTGAGTTGAGTAGGGGGTTACTCAAGCCATATCAGCCCAGCCGCGATGACGATGAGGGGAGTCCCCTCACTTACCTGGGATGCGGAGGGCCCATGAACGTACTGAGCCGTAGATCGAAGTTATCCAGGATGTTAGCCACGCTGGTCGCCATCATGGTCGTTTCGGCTGGAACCGTGGTTTCGACCGCTACCCAGGCACAGGCTGGCATCACGTCGCGCACTGACGGCCTAGAGGGCATCCCTCAGACCAGATGGGAAGGTGGCGGCGACGGCGATGGGATCGCCGGCTACGACATCAACCAGCCCGTAGCGCGTTCGGGGGTGAATAATGGCTGGCTCTACGTCGGCAATGGCTGGGCTGCCAACCGTATTCCAATAACCCTCAACGGCGGCTTCGTCGATCGCTACAACTGTGCGGTGGGAGTATGGGTCAACGTCCTGTATTCCGGCGCGTTCGTCGGCCTACAGGTGTGGAATCCGAACGGCTGGCACATCATCGCCGAAACCTACCCCTGGATAACCGGGGGAGGCTACAAGCAGATATCTATGTCCGGGTTGAACCTGCAAGGTTACTCGGGCACCATCTATCTACAGGTGATCTTCGGTAACAGCAACGGCACCAAGACATGGGTGCGCTTCGATGACATGTCCATTGCCTGTACGAATCCGTACTGAACTGCATCGACTTCTTATCTGATGCGGCGAGGGCGACCAGGTGCGATCAGCACGAGCCGGTGACCTGTCAGCGACGGGTCACCGGCTCTTGGTTTTGTCGTCATGTCATTGACCTGCAAAAACTCTGAGATCGACGCCGACAAGATCGAAATGTGGATTGATCAATGACTCTCGGACAGCCCTCATCGCGCGTCAGCGTGCAGCAGAGCCTCGCGGATCATGCTTAATCAGCGTTCCGATGTCACCGGAGACAAGAACACCCCCGAACAGCGGAAAGCCCTCGAACCATGATCAGTCCGAGGGCACATGTCTCTCCGTCGCGCGGAAGTGTTACACAGCCGCCTGCCCGAAGCAAGCCGGAAGCGGCACCGCTACCGCATCGCGCCCTCACCCGACGCTTCTGGTGCGGCTCCTCTTGCAGGTCTTGTAGCTGTTTCCAGGCAGGTCGAACGTGAAAGCCAGATCGGCGTGGTACGAGTACCCGTAGTATTTGTGGGTCCGGATGTTGATGCTGCGTCCCCCGGACCCCTTGCGGGTCTTAAGTATCCACTCCTTCACGGTCCAATCTGCCCCCCAAGGCTTGTGCTCGCGGATCCTGATGCGGACGGTGTTGTCGGTGCCCAGGTTGGGCCCGGAGCTGTACCAGTTGAGCCGGTTGAACACCTTGCGGCCGTCGGCGGAGTAGTAGTACGCCCGCAGGCTCGCCCGGTACTTGCCGTAGAAGCATTCGGTCTCCACGTAGGCGGCGGCTGCCTGCGCGGGCGCGGCATACCCCCCAGATAGGACGAACGTGGTAGCGGCGATCCCCGCGCCGATCTTCTGCATGCCCTTCATGGTCGTTGACGCTAGGCGGGCCAGAATTGTTTGGCACCCCTGATCAGGCAGGCAAACAATGCGTTTCTGGGAGAACGGCCTCTCCCCATCTCACCAGCCCCAGCGACAGCGGCGAGCACTGAACCTTTTTCAGGCTCCTTGGCCGGTGCCCTGGTCACAGCGTGATCGCAATGCCGGTATTCGGCCGGTGACATGAAGAAGCTCCTGGTAGACGGGTTGATCACCACAACCCACACCGTCGCAACCAGGAGCTTCCGGTGCTGTTCTACCGTGCCGCCGTCGATTTGTCGCATCAGACCCTGAACTACGTCGCTGGGGTGATCCGGCGGCGCCGTAAGTCCATGAGGTCGGTCTGGCGGCTGCTCAACCCCGGTCAGCAGGCGCTGCTGGTGCTGGTCTACCTGCGCAAGGGTGAGACGTTCGCCGAGCTCGGGGCCGGGTTCGGGGTGTCGACGGCAACCGCGTGGCGGTATGTGGAGGAGACGGTGGCGCTGCTGTCGGCCCGCTCGCCCAAGCTTACGGCGGCGTTGCGTAAGGCCAAGCGGGACGGGCTGCACTACCTGGTCCTGGACGGCACGCTGATTCACATCGACCGGATCGCGGCCGACCGGCCCTACTTCTCCGGCAAGCATCGCGTGCACGGGATGAACGTGCAGGTCATCGCGTCCTCGGACGGGACCATTCTGTGGACCTCCGGAGCGCTGCCGGGCAAGGCCCACGATCTGAGCGCCGCCCGGATCTGGGGCATCCTGCGCGCGCTGGAGCAGGCCGGGATCATCACCCTGGCCGACAAGGCGTATCAAGGAGCCGAAGGCCCGGTCCGCACCCCGTACAAGGGCAAGAACAAACCAGAGTCCCAGAAGCAGGCCAACCGCTCCCACGCCAAGCTCCGCGGCCCCGGCGAACGAGCCAACGCCCAGCTGAAGAGCTGGAAGATCCTCCGCAAGCTACGCTGCAGCCCGTCCAAAGCCGGCCACCTCTGCAAGGCCATCGCCGTCCTTCAGAATCACCGCGTTGCTCAGGCGGCTTGAGGATGAGAAAGGGTCACTGATCAAAACCTGTGGACCTACCGGGAGGCGGTGTACTTCCCGGATCAAAGGAAGCCTCCAAGCTCAAGGTCAGCCGCGGCAGTCCCCTCCTCGAAGTCACGCGCATCACCTACGACGACACCGGTCAGCCCCTCCATTTGCTGCGTCGCACCGTCAACCCGCAGCGGGTCCACATCGCCGACCAGCGGCTGCCGATCACGTCGCCCTGAGTGCGTGTTTGGGAAGATCATTGATGTTCGGCGTGGCGGCGTGCCGAACGGCGCTGAGGTCGTCAGGGTGACCGGATGCCCCCGATCGCTACCCCTCAGACCTCACTGACTCGCAGTGGGAGCTGATCGAGCCCTTGCTGCCCGAGCCGAACACCGGAGGCCGCCCAGAGAAGCACTCCCGTCGAGAGATCGTCAACGCCATCTTGTACGTGGTGCGCTCGGGCTGCCCATGGCGATACCTGCCCAGCGACCTGCCGCCCTGGCAGACCGTGTACTGGTACTTCCAGCAGTGGCAACAGGTCGGTGTCACCGAAGCCCTGCTGGTCGAGCTGCGAGTCAAGGCACGCCGTCAGGCGGGCCGGGAGGACGAGCCGTCAGCGGGCGTCATCGACTCCCAGAGCGTCAAGGGCGCCGACACCGTCGGCCGCGACAGCCGCCGGTCCGGGTCGCGTAGATGCGCCAGCAGCAGGCTCGCCTGCGGCCGCCGCTGCGGCGGGATCGAGCGTCCGCTATGCGGCCTTTCAATACCTACGCGAAGATCGAGACACCCGTGAAGGTCTTGGTGTTGTTGCACAGGGCGGTGCCCGGAAGGCAGCGCCGAGCCTTGATCACTACCGTGTCGGCGCCCTGCCGGGCGGCGACGGAGAAGCCGAAATCTCTGCTGCCCTTCTTCCGGCCCGCCTCCACGCGGCCACCGGTGCCGCCGACCCCCTTGCCCGCTTTGGAGAAGCTGACCTCGACGACCGCCGTCCGCAGATCCCGCTTGGTGTCCTTCACAGTGCCCGAGGCGGCGACGTAGCCGTCACCGCACACTTGCCACACGTATTTGACATAACCGTGCTTGGTGTTGAGCGTTCCCCCGCCGCCGTAGCAGCTCCGCGCGGCGGCTGTCGCCGGGGCGGGAGCCAGTGCGGTGAGAGCGACGGCGGCGGCGACGAGTGTCTTTAATCCGGAGAACTTTCGCATGATCGGCAGTCTAGGAAAACCGCTTGCAACCCACTGTCAGGCGCGCATCCGGCCACGAGGCCGGTGTCGGAGGACCTGCCCAACGCCAACCGCGCTACATCTGCAACTGAATCCCGGTACAAGTCCCGCCGTCTACGAGACCGACTGCGGCACGATCGCCGTTCAGGGGAAAGTCGTCACGATCCCACCGCGCTAGGCGATGCCGTTAACCTGGCCTCCGACGAGGTGATCGTGGAGATCCCCAAGGACCTCCTGCCCTACTTCCCCCAGGGGTGATCGTGCTGCTGTCCGAGACCGAGTTGAGCGACTTGCTCGCCAACTTCACCACCAGCGCGTTCCGGTTCGAGCTGCGCGAGCGGTACAACAGCGCCGTAGGCGCCGAGCCGTTCCGTAAGTGGCAGATGGGTGAGCCGGATGACTACGCGTGGCATCGGTCTTGGATGGAGAAGATCAGCCGCGATGTCGCGGCCGGGAAGACGTGGCAGCGGGTCCGCATCGTGTCCGTGCCGCCATCGGAGTACACCAGGTACGGCATTGACGTGGCCAGGCTCAGCATGCAGGCCGGCGAGGACATCCGCTATCTTCGCCGTGACGTAGCGGAGCGGCTCGGGCTGCGCCCCTACGATGCATGGCTGCTCGATGATTCGCGCCTGGTCTGGCTGCACTTCAGCGACGTTGACGACAGGTTCGCCGACGCCGAGCTCATCACCGACCCCGAAGTCGTCTCTCGCCACCGGGCGTGGCGGGAGGTGGCCCTCAAGCACGCCCAACCGCTCGAAGAGTTCGCCGCGCACCTCCCGTGAATCAGCCCCTCCTTGGCCAGCAAGCCGTTCAAGCGCTCGGCATCCGCCTGCGAGACCTACGGCGTGATGCCGGGCTGACCGGCCGTCAGCTCGCCGCCGCCTGCAGCTGGGTACCGTCAAAGGTCTCCAAGATCGAGCTTGGCAAGCAGGTCCCCACCGAGGACGACATACGCGAATGGTGCCTGGCCTGCCAATTCCCAAGCGAGATCGCAGACCTGATAACCGCCGTCCGATCGATCGACGCCCAATACACGGACTGGCGGCGCTCCCTCAAAACCGGCACCCGGCGCAGGCAACGCGCCAACATCGACGCCTACGAGAAGACCACACTCATTCGCGCCTGGGAGCCTACGGTCATCCCTGGCCTTCTCCAGACGGCCGACTACGCGCGAGGGATCCTGTCCACGGTCGTGGACTTTCACGGCATCCCTGACGACGTTGAAGAGGGCGTGCAAGCCCGCATGGAAGCTCAGCGGGCATTCGATCGCCCGCAGCGCCGCTTCCTGTTCCTGCTCGGCGAGGGAGCGCTGCATACCCTTGTCGGCGATCGCACCACGATGGGCGAACAACTACGGCGACTCCTCGAGGCCGCCCGTGCCCCGCGAATCAGCCTGGGGATCGTGCCGCTTGCGGCGCCGTACACCGTGCCCCGGAACAACGCCTTCACCATCTACGACAGCCGGATGGTGACCGTGGCCACGTACACCGCCGAACTCACCCTGCAGCAGCGCCACGAGGTTGCCATCTACGAGAAGGCGTTCGATCGGCTCCTTGCCCTGGCCGTGCACGGCGAGTCGGCCCGCGAGCTGATTGGGCGAGCACTTCGCGATCAAGAAGAAATCTGAAGCAACTTCATTGAGCTCAGCCTGGCGTGGTTCGTAGCGTCCTCGCTATGGACAGTCACGGGTCCGCATCCCCCACATCGCCCGCGAAGGGCGCCACGAGCAGGTCTGCCAGCGGCGACGTGACTCGGCGCTGGCAGACCGAACACCGCATCGTCGGATTCCGCGACGTCGAGCAGTTGGCGGACGGCTCATGGTCGGCCGTGCACAAAAGCACCGGCCAGACCGTCACCGCGCCAACGTTCGAGCAGCTGGAGAAAGTCGAGGCCCCAATGACGCGCATCCTTCACGCCTGGGGTGTGCGCTCATGAGCCGCCGAGCCACACCAGACCACGCCGGCGACAAGCCTTCCCTAGGGTCCGCCGTCGTGCCGCCGCATCTCCAACACCTGACTGGGTCGTCGCCTACTACGACATCCCAGAAAACGCGCAGGCGATGTGCGCCCTGCTGATGCGCGCACGTCCCGGCTGGACAGTGTGGCGGCTCAGGACTGAGCGCACCTTCCGATCCGTGCCCCTGTGGTTCGCCCGGCGCGACGAATGGGCTGCCAACCAGACGCCGTTGTCGGACGAAAACGCCGGAATGCTGAACCTGGCGATGTTCCTCACGGACGCGGGGGCACAGCTGTGACCTACTCGACCGTCCCGTACACGATCGCCTACGCCAACGAGATCGTGACCGACCCGATCGGATTCGTGCCGTACGCGGGCCGACTGCGGCTCTCCTACCTGCCGTCCAAGCCCGGCGACTGGATCACAGACCCGCTCGCCCCGTCGCTGGGCCGTGTGGGCAGCATCCTCCGCGCCCGCGTCCGCGACCTTCGGAACCGGCCGGACCGGCGCGGCGCAGAGCGCATGCGCAAGCTCAACACCCTCCGCCAGTGGCGATGCATGGACAAGCTGCTGTGCCAGGTATGCGGCGACCCAGCCGCCGACCCAGAAACCGGCCGCATCCCATGGGCCGATCCTGCTGGTTAACTCGTCTCAGGCTGCGAGAGCGAGTTCTGCCAGTTCGAGGCGGGCGAGGTGGCTGGTGCGGGTCCGGTCGAGCGGGTGTCCGTTCCACCAGGCATCCAGGCGGATGAGG
>NZ_JBEFAK010000046.1:0-84246 GCF_040137845.1 Nonomuraea sp. B19D2
CTGCATCTCCACGATCGTCTGATTGACCGCACCACCCTCGAACACCCTGGCCGCACCCTGCGTCAAGCTCACCAGACCCGACGCGATCGCAGCCAACTGATCAGCCCGATCAGCCGGAAAACCCGACGAAGCCGCCAACGGCAACCCATCCGACGAAACGACCACCGCGTGCGCGACACCCGGAACGCTGCTGACGAAATCGGTGATTAACCAGTCCACCCCACGTGCCGACTGGCTCAAGTCATTCATGCGCGCTCATCCCTGCTTTCAACACTTCTCGGACCGGCGGGATACGTCCTGCCCTCGCTGATGTCGTCACGTGCCGCTCTGAACCCCTGCTGGAAGCTCGAAAGCCGGCTGCGCACCCGCTCCGGCGACACCGACGGCATGGGGGCGACCCCCTTGGGGGCCGAGACGGTGTCGGCCGAGCCGGGCACCAGGTTCGCCTTCGGCACCCGCTTGGGCAGCCCCGCGGCCGTCGAACCGTCACGCACCGGCTCGACCACAGCCTCGGCCGCGCTCCAGCCCGCATCGGCCCTCTCCGAGCCCCAGGTGCCACCGTTCTCGGCTCCCTGGTCGAACCAGGCCGACTCGACCGAGGCGAAGATCGGGAGGTATTCATCGCCCGAGGAGGCAGGCTTCACGGCCGGGATGGGGCCGGTCGCCGCCGACTCGGTCTCGGGGAAGTGGTACTTCGGCTGCTGCCCCACGTCTATCTGGTCGCCGCCGAAGGAGGAGCGCCTCGGCAAGGAGTTGTTGTCGGGCTCCCAATCACCCGGCCGGCTGTTGGAGTTGCGCGACGGCACCCAGACGTCTGAGGTGTCGTAGCCGCCGCCGCTGCTGCCGCGCGGTTCGGACGGCCAGCCCACGTTCATGCCCGGCGAGGACGGGAATGACGGCTGAGAGGGGAACGAGGGGTGCCCAGGTCCCGGCTGGTAGCCTCCCCCGCCCCACTGGGTAGCGGGTGGCGGCGTCGGGGGTTGCATGGGCTGGCGAGCGCCGAAGCCCTCGTCGTACGAGTCCAGGGTCCCCATGCCGGTGCCGCTGGGGGCCGTGTACGCAGGGGACTGCGTGCCGAGGAGCGCCTCCGGCATCAGGACCATGGCGGTCAGGCCGCCTGTGCCATGCGGGCGCAGCTGCACCCTGATGCCGTGCCGGTGCGCCAGCCTGGCGACCACGAACAGGCCCATGCGGCGTGACACCGACACGTCCACGGTGGGAGCGTTCGTCAGCCGGTCGTTGGCCTGCGCCATTTCGTCCTGCGTCATGCCGATGCCGGAGTCGCTGATCGACAGCATCATGCCGCCGCCGTCGATCCTGCTGCCGGAGACCGTCACCCTGGTCTCGCGGGGCGAGAACGACAGCGCGTTCTCCACCAGCTCCGCGATCAGGTGGATGACGTCGTTGACGGCCTGGCCGACCACCGCGACGCCGTCGGGGACCTGGAGCACCACCCGCTCGTAGTTCTCGACCTCCGACAGCGACGCGCGAGCCACGTCCACCAGTTTGACCGGCTTGCTCCAGCGGCGGGGCGGGTCCTGACCCGCGAGCACCAGCAGGTTCTCGCTGTTACGCCGCATACGGGTGGCCAGGTGGTCCAGCTTGAACAGGTTCCCCAGCCGCTGCTCGTCCTGCTCGCCCTGCTCCAGCCCGTCGATCAAGGTGATCTGCCGCTCGACCAGCGTCTGGCTGCGCCGCGACAGGTTCACGAACATCGCGTTGACATTGCTGCGCAGCCTGGACTCCTCGACGGCGAGGCGCACGGCCTCGCGGTGCACCTCGTCGAACGCCCGCGCGACTTCACCGATCTCGTCGTTGGAGGCGACGCCGATGGGCTGAACGTCGACATTGTCGCTGACGGTCTCGGCCTCACGGAGCTGGCGCACGGTGTCGGGCAGGCTGCGGCCGGCGATGAACAGGGCTTCCCTGCGTAGCCTGCGCAGCGGGCCGCTCAGCAGGCGCGCCATGAACACGGTGACCAGCAGCACGAGGATGAGCAGGACCACGATCGCGCCCGCGACGATCACCGCGCTCTGCTGCTCGGCGCCTTCCAGGGCGCGGCTGCGCAGCACGATGGAGTCGGCCGCCTGCTGCTCGACCTTGCGCATCCCGTCGATGGTCTCGCTGATGGCGCTGAACCAGCTCTTGCCGTCACGGGTGAGCCCGAGCTTGACGTCCGACACGGGGAGGCCCTCGTCCTGCAGGAACAGAGCCCTGGCGGAGATGACCTCGGCGCGGTCCACGGCCCTGCCGCTGACGATGTCGTCGTACCCCTGGCGGAGCTCGAGCGGGACCTGCGACCTGAAGGTGGCGAGCTCGCTGTTCTTCTGGGCGCGGGCGGCGATGTAAGCGTCGAGCTCATCCGGGCCGAATTCCCTGGTGGCCAGGGCCGCCACGAGCAGCGCGCGCTGGGTGGATACGTACTGCTTGGCCCTGGCGAGGGCGGCGAAGCCCGCGCCGATCGCGGACAGGTCCTTGTCGACCGCGCCCTGGTCGATCTGATCGTTCAGCGAGAGCAGGTCCGAAATCGTCCGGTCGTAAAGCCCGATAACGGAGTTCACGTCAAGCTGGGACTCGATCGCGGTCTTACGGGAGGTGGCGAGCTCGTCAAGGCGGTTCTTGATGCGCAGGGCCTCCGGCGCCTGGGCGCTGTCGGACTTCGCCAGCGTCTCCACACCGGGCCTGACCTCGGTGACGAGCTTGTTGACGGTCTCGTACTGAGCGGCGACATCCGACGGAGCCTGGTTTCCGCTCCTGCGTCCCTGAGCGACGTATCGAGCGGTGAGGTCGCGCTCCAGCTCCACGTCGTGGGCGAGGGCGGTCAGCCGGCTCGCCAGTACGGCGACCTCGTTGACCTTGGCGTACTCGCCGGCGGTGGCGATCGAGGTGGTGACCCGCAGGCCACCGAACACGAGCGCCGCGAGGGTCGGAATGAGGACCAGGACCAGCAGCTTGGAGCGCACTCGCCAGTTACGCAGGGAGAAGCGGCCCCCCGCTCGCCTGCCGGCTGCGCCCCTCGGCACAGGCGTCTTCGGCCCGCGGGACGCACGTCGTGGGGCTTCCTCTATTAAGCCCTGATCACCGCCCGCAGAGGGGACAACAGTCTTCACTTGCCTCCGCAACCTCTCCTCGGATGCTCTGTGCACGAAGATCACGTCATGCACACGGTTACCGTGTGACGCCGACGCACCCTTGGGGCGAGAGCTAATTGGAGCACATCAACCAGAGATCGGCCAAGGCCGCAAAGATCACAGTCGATACACAGCCCTACATATTACGCAAATCACAACACCTTCCCCAGGCATCAATAGTCAAGGCTGGGACCCCAGAACAATCGGACAAATGAATCAAAATGGTCATATATGTGGATATATCTTGTTAATTTCCGATGGCCTTGCTCCCTCCGGAACTACGGCCTGCGCTAGGGTGCCAGCGTTGTTGAACACCCCCGTCAGCGTCACCCCCCGGTTCAAAAGGAGACCCCGCAATGCGGTTCGGTGCATTAGGGCGTACTGCCCTGGTTGGGCTTGTTGCCACCCTCGTCGCAACTGGGTGCTCAAGCTCGGACAACAAGGGAGGAAGCTCTGGCGCCGCCGCCGGTATGAAGACCGACCTGCTGATCGGCCAGTACCCCGGTGCGGACTCGGCGCCGCTGTTCATCGCCCTTGAGCGCGGCTTCTTCAAGGAGGAGGGCCTCAACGTCAAGCAGGAGGCCATCCAGGCTCCTCAGGCGGTCCTCGGCAAGCTCTCCAACGGGCAGATGGACGTCGTGCTCGGCAGCTACGCCACCATCCTGACCATCCAGGAGGCGGGCACCGAGAAGTTCAAGTACATCGCCGACTCCTACCAGGGTGCGCCCAAGGCGTTCGGCATCATGGTGAAGAAGGACTCGCCCATCAAGAAGGTCGCCGACCTGAAGGGCAAGAAGATCGGCGTCAACGTCGCCGCGGGTCTTGGCACGCTCACGATGAGCCCCCACCTGAAGATCGCCGGCTTGGACCCCAAGAAGGACGTCAACTACGTCGTGGTCCCGACGGACCAGTGGATCCCCTCGCTGGACAAGGGCAGTGTGGACGCCGTCTGGATGACCGACCCCTACGTCAGCCAGGCGAAGAAGGAGCTCGGCGCCACCATGCTGGTGGACACCATGTCCGGCCCGACTGACGGCCTGCCGATCACGGGCTGGGCGGCCACCGAGAAGTGGACCCAGAACAACCCCAAGACGCTCGCGGCCTTCCAGCGGGCCATGGCCAAGGCCCAGCAGATCGCGGCCACCGACCGGAGCGCGGTGACGAAGATCCTGCCGACCTACACCAAGATCCCGGCTGAGACCGCCGCCACCATCAACCTGGGCAACTACCCGACCTCGCTGAACGCTCAGCGCATCCAGCGGGTGGCCGACCTGATGCTCGACGCGGGCATGCTCAAGCAGAAGATCGACGTCAACTCAATGATCTACTCAGCCTCTCAGGGATGATGAGCACGATCAGTCCGGCGCGGCGCGAGCGGGTCCCGCTCGCGCGCGCCAAGCTCCTCAAGATCTCCCGTCACGCCGCCGGCGTGGCGGGTTTTCTGCTTGCCTGGCAGATTCTCGGCATGTGGGGCCTGGTCAAATGGCTGCCGCCGGCCGCGGACACACTGGCCAGGACGGCCCAGCTCGCCGTCGACCCGGACTTCCTCGAGGACCTGGGGGGCACGCTCATCACCGCGGCCATCGGGCTGCCGCTCGCCATCCTGGTCGCCGTCCCCATCGGCCTGCTGCTGGGAACGGTCCCGGTGGTCGAGGAGATGACCCGGGTGTTCGTGGAGTTCCTGCGCCCCATTCCCTCGGTCGCGCTGATCCCGCTGGCGCTGTTCTTCTTCCAGCCGGAGATCAACGCCAAGATCGCGCTGATCGTGTTCTCCGCCTCCTGGCCGATCCTGATCAACACCCTGTACGGCGTGCGCGACGTCGACCCGGTGGGCAAGGAGACGCTGCGCTCGTTCGGCTTCGGAGTCGGCGCGGTGATCTGGCGCGTCTCCCTGCCGAGCGCGGCGCCCTTCATCGCGACGGGCGTACGGCTGGCCGCCTCCATCACCCTCATCCTGGCCATCAGCGTGGAGTACATCGTGGGTGGTTCGAGCGGTATCGGCGGCTTCCTCATCGAGGCGAGCACGGGCATCGGCATGGACGCGATGATCGACGTCGTCGCGGTGCTGCTGTGGGCCGGCGCGATAGGAATCGTCGTCAACACCCTGCTCATGCGGGCCGAGCGCCGGCTCTTCAGGTGGCGAGAGGCATGATCCGCACACTGGTCAAGCGGCTGTGGCTGGTCCCAGTCGTCTTCGCCGGCTGGGAGCTGCTGGCGAAATCGCTCGCCACCCCGTACTTCCCCGCACCGACCGTGATCCTGTCCCGGATGTACGAGATGTGGTTCTCCGGACCGTACATCCTCACCGAGGAGGCCGTCGGCAACTTCGTGCCCAGCCTGATCAGGGTGATCGGGTCCTGGGCCGTCGCCGTGGTCGTGGGCGTGGCCCTCGGCGTCGCGATCGGCAGGACCGCCTGGCTGGCCGACTACGTCGAGCCGTTGATCGAGTTCGGCCGGGCGGTGCCGCCCCCCGTGATGCTCCCGGTCTTCCTCGTGCTCTTCCAGATGGGCACGCAGGTGCAGGTCGCGACCATCCTCTTCGGCATCATCTGGCCGATCCTGCTCAACTCCATCGACGGCGCACGTAACCTCGACGACCTGAAGATCGATACCGCCGCCGTCTTCGGCGTGCCCGCCCACCTGCGGTTCTTCCGGATCATCCTGCCCGCCGCGGCACCGAAGATCTTCGCGGGCCTCCGCCTGAGCGTGTCGCTGGCCCTGATCCTGATGGTCATCTCCGAGCTCAAGGCCAGCACCGAAGGCATCGGCTACCTCCTCAACCTGGCCAGCGGCAACGCCGACATGCCGGCCATCTGGGCCAGCGTCCTGCTGCTCGGCGTGCTCGGCTTCGCATTCAACTCCCTGTTCCTCATGGTCGAGCGGCGCGTGCTGGCCTGGCACCGCGACGCCCACCGCATCGCTTAGGAGAGACCATCCCTGTGACAGAGCTGCTGCTGAAGAACGTGAAGGTCGTGACCCACGAGCGGGACGAGCCCGTCGACGCGGACATCGCCGTCTCGGACGGCCGCATCGTACGGGTGGAGCCCGGGCTGACCGGGGCCGGCGAGGTGATCGACGGCGGCGGCAAGCTGGCCTTCCCCGGAGTCGTGGACGCCCATCAGCACTGGGGCATCTACAACCCGCTGCCGGAGGACACCGAGTGGGAGAGCCGCGCGAGCGCCCAGGGGGGCGTGACGACCGCGCTCACGTACATGCGGACCGGACAGTACTACCTGAACAGGGGCGGCCCTTACGCCGAGTTCTTCCCGGAGGTGCTCGGGCAGGCCGAGGGCAGGGCCTACATCGACTACGGGTTCCACCTGGCGCCCATGTCCAGGGGACACATCGGCGAGCTGCCCGAGCTGGTGGAGCGGTTCGGGGTCCCGTCGTTCAAGATCTTCATGTTCTACGGCGGGCACGGGCTGCACGGGCGCTCCGACGACCAGCGCGCGTTCCTCATGCTGCCGGAGGGCGAGCGCTACGACTACGCGCACTTCGAGTTCGTGATGCGCGGCGTGCAGGCGGCCAGGGAACGCCTGCCCGAGCTGGCGAGCGAGATCTCGCTGTCGCTGCACTGCGAGACGGCCGAGATCATGACCGCGTACACGAAGCTCGTCGAGGAAGCCGGAGACCTGAGCGGGCTGGCCGCCTACAGCGCCTCCCGCCCGCCGCACTCCGAGGGACTGGCCGTCTTCATCGCCTCCTACCTCGCCCACGAGACGGGGCTGGCGAATGTCAATCTCCTGCACCTGTCCTCCGCCAAAGCCCTGGACGCGGCCGTGCGCATGGCGGCGACGTTCCCGCACATCGACTTCCGCCGCGAGGTCACGATCGGTCACCTGCTCGCCGACATCGACACGGCCAGCGGCATCGGGGGCAAGGTGAACCCGCCGATCCGGCCGCGCGAGGACGTCGAAGCCCTGTGGGGGCACGTGCTCAACGGCACTGTCGACTGGGTGGTCAGCGACCACGCCTGCTGCCGCGACGAGCTCAAGTTCGGCGACCCGCGCGAGGACGTCTTCCTGGCCAAGGCCGGGTTCGGCGGCGCCGAGTACCTGCTGCCCGGACTGATCACCGAAGGGCGCCGCAGGGGCCTGCCGTACGGCAGGATCGCCGCGCTGACATCGTGGAACCCGGCCAAGCGGTACGGCCTGCGCACCAAGGGCACGATCGCGCCCAGTTTCGACGCCGACATCTGCCTGGTCGACCCCGGGCACACCTGGACCGTGCGGGCCGAGGATTCGGAGTCAACGCAGGAGTACACGCCGTTCGAGGGGGTCGAGCTGACCGCGAAGGTCACCGACACGTTCGTGCGCGGCAACCACGTGCTGGACGCCGGCAAGATCGTCGGTCGGCCGGTGGGCCGCTACCTGCCACGGCCCGCCTGAAAGCTTATGCGCCTGCCAATTCGATCACTCCTCAGGTACGCTCACGCAAAGTAACGTGTCTCGCTCTCCCGATCCCAACAGGAGAACCCCCCATGGCACGCAGACTGCGTCGTTCCGCACTCGCGCTCGGCTTCGCCGCCGCCCTCGCGCTCACCGGCTGCAGCGAGGGCGGCGCGCCCCCGAGCGCGCCAGCCGGCGGCGACGGCCTGGAGAAGACGACCATCAAGGTCGGTGCCTTGCCCATTCCCGATCCCGTGGCGCTCTACATCGCCAAGGCGAAGGGCTACTTCCAGGCAGAGGGCCTGACGGTGGAGCCGGTCACGATCACCGGCGGCGCCGCCGCGCTGCCGCAGATCGAGAGCGGCGCACTGGACATCACGCAGACCAACTATGTCTCGATGTTCCTGGCCGTCAGCCAGGGGAAGAAGCTCAAGCTGGTGGCCGACATGTACCAGGCGGCTCCCAACACCTTCGAGATCATGGTCCCCAAGGACTCGCCGATCCAGACGGTGGCGGACCTGAAGGGCAAGACCGTCCTGGTCAACAACCTCAGGAACATCGCCACACTGGCGGTCACGACGCAGCTCAAGGCGGCCGGGCTCAGCGAGACGGACGTCAAGTTCGCGGAGAAGCCGTTCCCCGAGATGGGCAACGCGATCAGCACCGGGCAGGGGGACGCGGGCTGGATCACCGAACCGTTCATCACCGCCAACAAGAGCAAGCTCGGCTTCCGCACGATCGCCGACACCATGACCGGCGAGACGGCGGATCTGTCCATCGCGGGCTGGATGGCCACCGAGGAGTGGGCGAAGGAGAACCCGAAGACGCTGGCCGCGTTCCAGCGGGCGATCTCCAAGGCGCAGCAGCTCGCCTCGATCGACCGCAAGGAGATCGAGGCCCAGCTGCCGACGTACACGAAGATCGACGCCAAGACCGCCGCGGCGATCACTTTGGGCGCGTACCCGAGCATGCTGGACGCGGCCCGGCTGCAGAAGGTGGCCGACCTCATGCTCGAGTACAGGTACATCAGGGGCCCGATCGACGTGAAGCCGCTCATCGCGGCGCCGGCGGGCGGATGACCGGTGCGCGCCTGCACCGCGGCGCCGTCGGCGCCGCGGTGTTCCTCGTGGCCGGAGAGCTGGTCATCCGCTTCGGCCTGAGCGAGAACCTCCTGTTTCCGCCGCCCTCGGCCATTCTGTACGAAGCCGCGCGCCTCCCGGCGGACGCCGCGTTCCTGGCCGGCGTCGGCACCACGCTCACCAACTGGGCGCTCGGCCTGCTGATCGCCATCGCGGTGGCCGTGCCCGCGGGCGTGCTGCTCGGCGCACTGTCACCGGTGGAGCGGGCGATCCGGCCCGTGCTCGAGTTCATGCGCCCGATCCCCTCCGTGGCCATCATCCCGCTCGCCATCCTGCTGATCCCGGTGGATGAGCTGATGAAGGTCTCGGTCATCGTGTACGCGTCCATGTGGCCGATCCTGATCAACACCCTGTACGGCATGCACGACGTGGACCCACTGGCCAAGGACACCCTGCGCAGCTTCGGCTTCGGCCACCTGGCCGTACTCGCCAGGGTGAGCCTGCCCAGCGCGGCCCCGTTCGTCGCGACGGGAATCAGGATCGCCGCCGGGATCGCGCTCGTCCTGGCCGTCAGCGCCGAACTGGTGGCCGGCGGCGTCGCCGGAATCGGCGTCTACGTCAACGTGGCCGGCAGCGGCAACAGGATGGACCTCATGATGGCGGCGACGTTCTGGGCCGGCGTCTTCGGCGTGCTCGCGAACGTGATCCTGCTCGCCGGCGAGCGCCGCCTGTTCCGCTGGCACCACGCGCGGACGGGGGCGAACCCGTGAGGCTCTGGGTGGTCCCCGTGGTGCTGGCCGTCTGGGAGATCGCCGGGCGCGCGATCGGGGACACGGACTTCCCGCCGCCCACGAAGATCGCGGCCCGGATGCACGAGCTGTGGTTCTCCGGTCCGCCCGCCCGCGCGTTCCTGACCGAGGACGCGATCGCGAACATCCTGCCGAGCCTCGGCCGCATGTTCGGCGGCTGGGTCTTGGCCGCGCTGATCGGGATCGTGGCGGGCATGCTGCTCGGGCGCTCGCGCACGGCCACCGACTACGTGGACCCGCTGATCGAGTTCGGCCGGGCCGTGCCTCCTCCACTGCTGCTGCCGGTGTTCCTCGTGCTGTTCCACGCCGGGCTGACCACGCAGCTGGCGACCATCGTGTTCGGCGTGGTCTGGCCGGTGCTGCTCAACTCGATCGATGGCGTCAGGTCGGTGGACCCCACGTACACCGACACGGCCACGGTCTTCAACCTGTCGAGGCTGCAGCGCCTGCGCATGGTCATCTTCCCCGCCGCCTCGCCTAAGATCTTTGCGGGGCTGCGGCTGAGCCTGTCGCTGGCGCTGATCCTCATGGTGATCAGCGAGCTCATCGGCGGCACCGACGGCATCGGCTACCAGCTGCTGAACGCGCAGCGCAGCTTCGACGGGGCGGGGGTATGGGCGACGATCGCGTTGCTCGGCACCCTCGGCTACGTCGTGAACTCCCTGTTCGTACTGGCCGAGCGCCGCGTGCTCGTCTGGCACAGGCAGGCCACCGGTAGTCCGTGAACCCTCATGACTGGAAAGGCAGTGGCGATGAAGCTGGCCAGGTTCGTAGTCGCGGGTATGGCGATCGCGCTGACAATCAGCGCGTGCGGCGGAGGAGGAGGCGGCGGCGGCCAGACAAGCGCGGGCGGCACCGCGTCCTCCGGCGGGCTGGAGAAGACCCAGCTGCTGGTCGGCGTGGTGCCGGTGCCGTCGTCCGCGCCGCTGTTCATCGCGGAGAAGCGCGGTTTCTTCAAGGAGGAGGGCCTGACCGTCAAGACGGAGATCATCCAGGCTCCGCAGGCGGTCATGCCGAAGATCCTCAACGGCAGCATGGACGCGTTCCTGACGAGCTACGTGTCGCTGATGGCGATCAACGACTCCGGCGCGGCCAAGCTCAAGCTCTTCCAGCACAGCCAGGAGGCCGCCCCCAACGTCGCCGGCGTCGTCGTGGCCAAGGGCTCGCCGATCAAGGCGCCCGCCGATCTCAAGGGCAAGACGATCGCGGTCAACGTGCTGAAGGCGCTCGGCCAGACACTGACCAACGCCCACCTGCAGGCGGCCGGGCTCAAGCCGGAGGACGTCAAGTACGTCCCGGTGCAGTTCGCCGACCAGCTCGCCGCGCTGTCCTCGGGCAAGGTGGACGCGGCCTGGCTGGTTGAGCCGTTCCTGACCGCGGCGAAGAAGGGCGGCGCGACACAGATCATCGACACCACCAGCGGCGTGACGGCCGGCGTGCCGATCGACGGGTGGGGTGTCGCCGAGGACTGGCTGGCCAAGAACCCGAAGACGGCCGCCGCCTTCCACCGCGCCCTGGCCAAGGCCCAGCAGATCGCGGGCTCCGACAGGAAGGCGATCGACGAGGTGGTGCCGACGTACACGCAGATCCCGGCGGACGCGGCGGCGGCGATGACGCTCGGCACGTTCTCGATGCAGGCCGACCAGGCCAGCGTCCAGAAGCTGGCCGACCTGCTGCACGGCTACGGCTACCTCAAGTCCAAGGTGGACGCGGCGCAGCTGTTCGCGCCCGTGAGCGGATGATCGAACACCGGCTCGGGCGGGCGGCGCTCGGAGCGCTCGGGATCGCCGCCTTCATCGCCCTCGCGGAGCTGGCCGGGCGGATCGGGCTTGTCCCCGAGGTCGTGCCGCACATGTCGGCCGTGCTCGCCACCGCGGCGGAGCTGCCGCTGGAGGCGGAGTTCAGGGCCGACGTGCTGGCCACGCTGGCGGCGTGCGCGAGCGGGCTGGCGATCGCGGTGGCGGTCGCCGTGCCCGCGGGGCTGCTGCTCGGGACGGTGCCGTTCGTGGAGCGGTCGGTGCGGCCGCTGGTGGAGTTCCTGCGGCCGATCCCGTCGGTGTCGCTGATCCCCATCGCGATGTTCCTGTTCACCGAGAGCCAGGACGCCAAGACCGCGCTGGTCGTCTACACCTGCACGTGGCCGGTGCTGATCAACACGTTGTACGGCCTGACCGACGTGGACCCGCTGGCCAAGGAGACCTTGCGGAGCTTCGGCTTCGGGCCGGTCGCCGTGGCGCTGCGGGTGAGCCTGCCGAGCGCGGCGCCGTTCATCGCGACCGGCATCCGGATCGCCGTGTCGGTCACGCTGATCGTCGCGGTGAGCGTGGAGCTGCTGGCGCCGGGCGACGGCGGGATCGGCGCGTTCCAGTCGCTGGCCGGCAGCGCGAACCGGCTCGACCGCATGCTGGCGGCGCCCTTGTGGGCCGGGCTCATCGGGCTGGCCGCCAACCTGCTGTTCACGGCCGCCGAACGGCGCGTGTTCCGCTGGCACCGGGCGCGTAGCGGGGCCGCCTCATGAGGCCCCGAGCTGTGGGAGAGGGTGAGGCGGCATGAGCGCCGGTGTGTCCAAGGGTGGCGGCGTGAGCGCCCCGGTCGCGGTCCGGCGGTCCTCCTTCGGCAGGCGGCTGGTGTGGTACTGGCTGCTGCCGGTGGCCGTGGCCTGCTGGGAGCTGGCCACCCGCTCGGCGCAGGCCGCGTACTTCCCGCCGCCGTCGCTGATCGTGGGCAGGCTGCACGAGCTGTGGTTCTCGGGCCCGGTGACGCGGGCGTTCCTGACCGACGAGGCCGTGGCCGACCTGCTGCCCAGCCTGGGCAGGCTGTTCGCGGGGTGGGCGGCCGCGTGCGCGGCGGGGGTGGCGATCGGCGTCGCGCTCGGCCGCTCGCGCTGGCTGTCGGCCCTGGTGGAGCCGCTGCTGCACTTCGGCCGCTCGGTGCCGCCCACCACGCTCGTGCCGGTGTTCCTGGTGCTGTTCAAGATCGGCACCCCGATGCAGCTGGCCTCCATCGTGTACGGCGTCGTCTGGCCCGTGCTGATCAACTCCATGGACGGCGCCCGCACGGTGGACCGCCAGTACATCGAGACCGGCGCCGTCTACCGGCTGAGCCCGTGGCAGCGGCTCACCCGGATCATCCTGCCCGGCGCATCCCCCAAGATCTTCGCCGGTCTGCGGCTGAGCGTCTCGCTGGCCCTGATCATGATGATCATCTCGGAGCTGGTCGGCAGCAGCGAGGGCATCGGGCACCGCATGCTGGAGGCGCATAGCCAGTTCGACATCCCGGCCATGTGGGCGGGAATCGTGCTGCTCGGGCTGCTCGGCATCCTGCTGAACGCCGCGTTCCTGGGCTTCGAGCGCGTCGTGCTGTCATGGCACCGGGGCGCGAGAAGCTGAAGGGTCCTCCTCAGCTCACGCGGCGCTCGTTGATCAGAGTCCGTTTCACGCACACGCCGTCCTTGATCCACTGCCAGACGCGGCTGCGTGACTTGCCGTCCTCGCTCAGCACGATCATCTCGTAGAGCCGCAGGTCCTCACCCTCGGCCTGGTACTGCCAGGTGAGGTAGATCGTGCTGGCGTCGAGCTCCCAGAACTCGCCCTTGATCCGCTCGGTGTCGAACCCGCACCGCCCGCCGCCGAGGTACGTCCCCGGGAACTCGTGCACCTCCGTGCGCCCGTCGTCCCAGGTGTAACGGTTGGTCTGGTGGTAGACGGCGTCGTCCCGGATCGCGCAGGTCATCCGGACGCGGTGCCGGTCGATCGGGGTCCCGTCGCGGTCGAGATGGAGGTATTCGCCCTCCCACTCGCCTTCGTGGCGGGCCAGCAGCGGCATGTCCGCGCGAAGTCCCATCCGGAGCTACTCCTTCGTCGTGTGCCACCACGGGTCGGCGGCGTCGGATCGGTTGACCAGGAAAGCCCTGCGGCGCAGGAACCTGCGGATGGAGGCGGTGCCCATGCGGGAGCCGCCGAGCCCCGACAGGCGGAAGGAGTGCTTCTCCCCCTCGTGCACCAGCGCGGTCAGCGAGGCGTCGTTGACGCTGATGGCGCCCGCACGCAGCCGGGCCGCCACGGCCATGGCCCGCGCCTCCGTGGCGGCGAAGACCGCGGCCGACAGCCCGTAGACCGAGTCGTTGGCCAGGGCGACGGCCTCGTCGGCCCCGTCCACGGCCATGACCGGCAGCACCGGGCCGAACGTCTCCTCCGTCATCACCAGCATGCCGTGGTCGACGCCGGACAGCACGGTCGGGCGGCACCAGTGACCGCCGCCGTGCCGCTCGATCTCGCCGCCCGTGTGCACGGTCGCGCCCTTGGCCACGGCGTCGGCCAGGTGCGCGGCGATCACGTCCTCCTGCCCGGGGCCGATGATCGGCCCGATGGGGCCGCCCTCGCAGGTCAGCCCGACCCGAGCGGCCTTGTCCACGAGCAGCGCCAGGAACTCGTCGTGGACCTCACGCGCCACGTAGACACGCTCGATCGACTGGCACGACTGCCCGGCGTTGGCTGTGCCGCCCCACAGGATCGCCGACGCCGCCCGCTCCAGGTCGGCCCCGGCCAGCACGATCGCCGGGTCCTTGCCGCCCAGCTCCAGGAACGCGGGCACGAACGCGCGCGCCGCCGACCGGGCGACGAGCCGCCCCGTCTCCACGCTGCCCGTGAAGACCACGGCGTCCACCAGGTCCACCAGTGCCGCGCCCGTCTCGCCGTCGCCCTCGACGACCTCGAGCGGCAGCTCGTCGGGGACCAGTCGCATCAGCGGCTCGATGAACCTGGGCGTCACCTCGCTGGGCTTGACCAGCACCGCGCATCCCGCGGCCAGCGCGGGCACGGCGTCGATGAGGCCGAGCAGCAGGGGGAAGTTCCACGGGCTGATCACCCCGACCAGCTCGTACGGCACCGCGTCGCCCCCCACGAAGACACCTGGCAGGGAGGCCGGGGTCTCGGCCGGCGGCTCGAGAAGGGCGGGCGCCTGGCGTACCCAGCGGTCGATGAGAGCGGCGACGATCTGCCGTTCCAGCACCGACTCCCCCACCCTGCCGGTGTCGGCCACCAGCGCGGCGAGCAGGTCGTCGTCATCGGCCAGCGCGGCGCCGAACCGGGAGAGGGCCTCGCCGGCCGGCCGGCCCGAAGCACGTTTGCGCAGATCGGCCGCGATGGCGGCGAGCCGGTCCGGCGGGACCGGGGCGAGCGTCCTGTCGTCCTCCCCGGTCAGCGGGTTTCTCACGTTCATGTGGTGCGGCCACGGGACATGATGCTCCTGCGATGCTCGGCGGGAGCCATTGTGATCAGGAGAGTGCCGCGGCTGTCAACGCGCTCGCGAACGGGAAATCAACCACCCCAGCCCGGCACGGCCATGCGCACCGAGAGCGCGTGCTCGACCAGATTGATCAGCGCGGCCTTGACGGAGTCCTTGGACCTGGCGTCGAGCCGCACCAGCGGGATGTGCGGGGCCAGGGTCAGGGCGTCGCGCACCTCGGCGTCGCTGTGCGGATACTGGCCGTCCCAGCCGTTGACGCCCACCACGAACGGCAGCTGGGCCTCCTCGAAGTAGTCGATCGCCGGGAAGCTGTCGGCGAGACGGCGGGTGTCGACGAGCACGACGGCCCCGATGGCGCCGCGTACCAGGTCGTCCCACATGAACCAGAACCGGTGCTGCCCGGGCGTGCCGAACAGGTAGAGGATCAGGTCGCGATCCAGGGAGACCCGGCCGAAGTCCATGGCGACGGTCGTGGTCGACTTCAACGGCGTCATGCCAAGATCATCGATCCCCACGGAGGCGTCTGTCATCACAGCCTCCGTGGTCAACGGCATGATCTCCGACACCGCGCCGACGAACGTCGTCTTGCCCACCCCGAAACCTCCAGCCACCACGATCTTCGTCGAGGTGAGGCCGGGGCTAGAGCCTGCGAAGTCCACTGAGCACCCTTTCGAGCAGATTAACGTCAGGCCTGCCCTCGTCCAGCTGTGGCTGATGCACACGGACCAGACCTTCGGCAGCCATGTCAGCGATCAGCACGCGTACCACGCCGAGGGGGATCCGCAGCAGAGCCGACACCTCTGCCACGGACCGGACCTGCCGGCACAGTTGGCTGATCGCCTGGTACTCCGGCGTGATATGCGAGAACTCCCGGTGCTCGGCGGTCGCCGAGGACACCAGGGCCTCCATCGCCAGTTTGACCCGCGGCGCCGTCCGTCCACCTGTCACCGCGTACGGGCGGACGGGCGAGGCGGGGTCAGGATTCAGCTGCGACTGGGGCTGGGGCACAGGCGGAGGCGCCCAACCGCCGCTGTTCCATCTGGGGTCTGACACGTACATCACCTGGTCTGGCTGGCGCGCAGTTCGGCACGGACAGCCGGGGTAAGCACCTGACCGGCGCGTTCGACCATCAGCGTCATCTGGTACGCCACCAACCCCATGTCACAGTCCGGGGCCGCCAGCACCGCCAAACACGAACCATCACTGATCGACATGATCAGCATCAGCCCGCGCTGCATCTCCACGATCGTCTGATTGACCGCACCACCCTCGAACACCCTGGCCGCACCCTGCGTCAAGCTCACCAGACCCGACGCGATCGCAGCCAACTGATCAGCCCGATCAGCCGGAAAACCCGACGAAGCCGCCAACGGCAACCCATCCGACGAGACGACCACCGCGTGCGCGACGCCTGGGACCGTGCTGACGAAGTCGGTGATCAGCCAGTCGACTCCACGTGCCGCATGACTCAAGTCGTTCATGCGCCCTCCTTCGTCGGTCGCATGAACGACAATCGGCTGTGTTTGATTGGTCGCTCGCTTCGCTCGCTCATGCTCCCTCCTCCCTGTCGTTGTTCCTCGGGCCAGAGGGATACGCCCTGCCCTCGCTGATGTCGTCGCGCGCCGCCCGGAAGCCCTGCTGGAAGCTGGAGAGCCGGTTGCGGATCCGGTCCGGCGACACCGACGGCGTCGGTGTCACGCCCTTCGGCGCCGCCGAGGAGTCGGCGGAGCCGGGCACCAGGTTCGCCTTCGGCACCCGCTTGGGCAGGCCTGACGCCGTCTGACCGTCACGTACGGGCTCCACAGCCGCCTCCGCCGCGCTCCATCCCTCATCTGCCTTGCTCGAGCCCCAGCTCGCCCCGTTGTCGCGGCCGAACCACGCGGACTCCACCGCGGCGAAGATCGGCAGGTAGTCGTCCCCCGCAGACGCGGGTGGAACGGCCGGGATGGGGCCGGTGGCGCCGGACTCGCCCTCCTGGAAGTCGAATCCGGGCCGTTGCGGCGGCATGGTGTCACGGCCCCAGCCGCCCGGCGGCGGCTCGGGGACGGGCCGCCTGGGCAGGGCGTGGTCGCCGTTCCAGGCGGGGCCGCGGGGCGGCGTCCACACGTCGGCGCTGTCGTAGCCACCGCCGACGCGGGGCTCCGCCGGCCACCCGCCGGGCTCCGGCTGCCACTGCTGCGTGGGCGCCGGCCAGTTGTGGTCCGGGTTCGACGGGAACGACGGGTGGCCTGGCCCCAGCTGGTACGGGGCCTGCGGCCAGTCCGTGGCCGGCGGCGCGGGGTGGGGTCCCGAGTACGGCTCGTCCCTGGGCCCGCCGGCCACCGCGCCCGCGAAGGCGGGCGGCTGGTTGCCGGAGAAGGACGGTGTCCCCGTGAAGTCGGGGGCCTGGGAGCCGAGCATGTTCTCGGGGATGAGCACCATCGCGGTCAGGCCGCCCGAGCTGTGCGGGCGCAGCTGGACCCTGATGCCGTGGCGGTGCGCCAGCCTGGCCACCACGAACAGGCCCATGCGCCGCGACACCGACACGTCCACGCTCGGCGCGTCCGTCAGCCGGTCGTTCGCCTGCGCCAGCTCCTCCTGCGTCATGCCGATGCCGGAGTCCGTGATCGACAACATCACGCCGCCACCGTCGATCCTGCTGCCGGAGACCGTCACCCTGGTCTCGCGGGGCGAGAACGACAGCGCGTTCTCCACCAGCTCGGCCAGCAGGTGGATGACGTCGTTGACGGCCTGACCCGCCACCGAGACGCCGTCAGGCACCTGGAGCACCACCCGCTCGTAGTTCTCCACCTCCGACAGCGAGGCTCTGGCGACGTCCACCAGTTTGACGGGCTGGCTCCAGCGGCGGGGCGGGTCCTGACCCGCGAGCACCAGGAGGTTCTCGCTGTTACGCCGCATGCGGGTGGCCAGGTGGTCCAGCTTGAACAGGTTGCCGAGCCGCTGCTCGTCCTGCTCGCCCTGCTCCAACCCGTCGATCAAGGTGATCTGCCGCTCGACCAGCGTCTGGCTGCGCCGCGACAGGTTCACGAACATCGCGTTCACATTGCTGCGCAGCCTGGACTCCTCGCCCGCCAGCCGCACGGCCTCGCGGTGCACCTCGTCGAACGCCCGCGCCACCTCGCCGATCTCGTCGTGGGTGTCCACGCCGATGGGGATGACCGGGCCGATCGAGCCCTCGCCGTTCTCACGCAGCTGCTGCACGGTCTCCGGCAGGCGGTGGCCCGCGATGTCGAGCGCCTCGCCGCGCAGCTTGCGCAGCGGCCTGATGAGCGAGCGGGCGATGAGCGAGATGATCGCGACCACCACGAGCAGCAGGAGCAGGATGAGGCCGCCGGAGATCATCGCCGAGCGGTTGGCGCCCTCCTCCAGGGCGCGTGCGCGCAGGATGACGGAGGAGGAGAGCTCCTTCTCCACGCTGCGCAGCGCGTCGATCTTGCCGGTGCTCACGTCGAACCAGGTGGCCACGTCCCTGTCCGGCCGCACGCCGATGCTCAGGTCCTTGCCCTCGGCGGACTGGGCCATGGCCCGGAGCCTGAACAGGTCGGTCTGGTCGACGTCCCTGCCCACGACCGTGTTGCGGTAGAGCTCGAGCTGGTCGAGGTTGGCCAGGGTGGCGAACAGCGTCTCCTCGCTCTCCTCGCGCGACTTGGCGTCGGTGAGGGCGTCGAGCTCGCCACTGTCGAAACCCTTCTTGTCCAGCGCGCTGGCCAGGACACCGCGCTGCTTGGAGGCCTCCTCCTTGGCCCGGGCGATGGCGGACATCGAGCTGGCGCTGTGTGAGACCTCGTCGTCCACCGCGACCTGGCCGACCTGGTCGTGGAACTGCAGCAGGGCAGAGATGATCTGCGAGTACTTCTGGATCATCGGGAGGGGCTGGATCTTCCCCTTGACGGCCGTGTCGCGCAGCGTCGGGATCTCGTCCAGGCGCCGCAGCACCGGTCGTACGGCGTCCGCATGGGTGTCCGTGAGCAGCTGCGCCCGCCGCTTGGCCTCGTCGATGAGGGCGTTCACCCCGCTGTAGGTGGTGCGGAGCTGTGCCTCGCGGTTCTCCGGCCGGCCCTGGGCGATGTAGAGGGCGGTCTCGTCGCGTTCGAAGGCCAGCTCATGGGTGACGGTCCCGAGCTGCTCGCTGAGCTCGGCGACCTCCCTGAGGGTCTGGTAGGTGTTGGCGTCACTGAGCGAGGTGATCACGTTCAGTCCGCCCAGCCCCACGGCCACGGCCGTGGGAACGACGATCAGCGCGACAAGGCGCGATCGCACGTGCCAGTTGCCCAGCCCGAATCTGCGAGAAGGAGGGTTGGACAACCGTCGCTTCTGATGCCCGTGCGGCTCGCGGTCAGCGGAAGCTTCAGCGCTCTGCGTTCTCACTTGCCTTCGCAACCTCTCGCCCCTGGAGGGGAATTCTCGGTGGCCATGCAGGTAAATGCAGGTGGGGCAATATGTACGTCGAGATAAGCGTCATTTGAGCACAGCAGTTGCCCAGGGCCAACCACCATCAGTGCCCTCTTGAGGTGTTTATCCCCGATTGTCCGGAAAATTCAATGGAATCGGCGCAACAGCCCTCTATCTGGGGAAAGAGGCAGTGCGAGACCGCTCCGCGAGGCGCCTCTTGACTCGCGGAAAAGATCGAATAGCATGCCCCATCAGTAACTGAAGCCCCGACCGACACCTCCTTTCCCAAACCGGACAAACAGCAGTTTCATCTGGTCTTCAATTTTTCACGATAGAGCCGCAATCGGACATTGCAACTACAAGTGTTAGTTTCGCGATAATGACCGCAGATTTGGTGTTACGGTCGATCCCTGCTGTGCGTCAGGCACACAGCCCCCGGGAGCAGAAGCCACCCGGTCCCCCCCTGGCTCCACCTGAAGGGAGTCCCTGACATGAGGCTTGGCCGTCCCGCCAGGGCCGCCATCATCGGGTTAGCTTTGACACTCGGCGCCGCTGCGTGCAGCACGGGCGGCTCCCCGACTGCCAGCGCGCCGCCGTCCGCGTCCGCCGGCGGCCTGGAGAAGACGAAGATCAAGGTCGCCACCCTGCCCGCCATCGACAGCGCCGCCCTCTACGTCGCCATCGACCAGAAGCTCTTCGAGAAGGAGGGCCTGGAGGTCACCCCGCAGGTGGTGCAGGCCGCGCCAGAGGCCATCCCCATGCTGGTGAAGGGGGAGATCGACGCCATGTTCGGCAACTACGTGTCGATGTTCCAGGCGCACGACAAGCAGGCGCTCAAGCTGCGCATCCTCGCCGAGGGCTCGCGTGCCGCCCCCGACTCGCTCAGCATCATGGCGCTGCCGAACTCGCCCATCAAGACGGCGAAGGACCTCGAAGGCAAGACGATCAACGTGAACGTCCTGCACAACTTCCAGGAACTGGCGCTGACGCAGGTGCTCAAGGCCAACAACGTCGACCCGTCCAAGATCAAGTACGTCCAGGTGACGTTCCAGAACATCATGCCCTCGTGGAAGGGCGGCCAGATCGACGCCGCGTACCTGGGCGAGCCCATGGTCACGGCGGCCACCTCCTCGATGGGCGCCCGCAAGATCCTCGACCCGGCGTCCGGTCCCGCCGCCGAGTTCCCGATCTCGGGCTACGTCGGCACGCAGGAGTGGTACGACAAGAGCCCCAAGACCGCGGCGGCGTTCCAGCGAGCCATCCACAACGCGGCCAAGCTCATGGAGAACAACCGTGAGGTGGTGGCCAAGGTGCTGCCGAACTTCACGCAGATCGAGGCGTCCACGGCCGCCACCGTCACGTTCCCGTACTTCTCCAGCAGCGACAACCCGGTCCGGCTCCAGCGGGTGGCCGACTGGATGCTGGAGGCCAAATGGCTCTCGAAGGCGATCGACGTCAAGTCGCTGATGTCGCCCACCACCTCCGGGTGAGCGCTCAGACCCTGTCCCGCCTCCGCCCGGCGTCCGCCGCCACGCGCCGGCGCCGCCGGGTGGCCGGGGCTCTCGCCTTCGCTGCCCTGATCGAGCTGGTCAGCCGTACGGGACTCGCCGACCGCGAGTTCCTGCCGCCCGCGACGGAGATCCTCGGGCGAGCGGCGGCCCTGGTGTCCGATCCGGCCTTCCGCGCCCACGCCCTGACGAGCCTGCTCGCCTGGGCCATCGGGCTCGGCCTCGCCGCGTTGCTCGCGGTGCCGCTCGGCCTGCTGCTCGGCAGTGTGCCGATCGTCGACGCCGCCACCCGCTCGGTCGTGGAGTTTTTGCGGCCGATCCCCTCCGTGGCGCTGATCCCGCTGGTGTCCCTCCTGATCGGCACGGGGCTGCAGGTGCGCGTCACGCTGGTGGTCTACGCCTCGCTGTGGCCGATCCTCTACAACACGATGTACGGCCTGCGCGGCGTCGACCCCATGGCCAAGGAGTCGTTGCGGTCGTACGGCTTCGGACCCGCGTCGGTGCTGCTGCGCGTGTCGCTGCCGTCGTCGGCGCCCTTCATCACCACCGGGTTCAGGCTGGCCGCCGGGGTGGCGCTCATCCTGACCGTCAGCACGGAGATCGTGGCCGGGCGGGGCGAGGGCATCGGGGTGTTCATCTTCTTCGCCGGCATCGCCGTGCCCGCGCGGATGACCGACATCCTGGCCGCGGTGTTCTGGGTGGGGCTGTTCGGGGTGCTGGTGAACGCGCTGCTCGTGGCCGCCGAGCGGCGGGCGTTCCGCTGGCACCACGCCCGGTTGGGAGCGTCGGAATGAGAACCAGGGGCATGCGGACGGCGGCGTTCCGGTCGCTGGTGCTGGTCGTTCTGGTCCTGGCCTGGGAGGCGGCCACGCAAGTAGCGGGCAACACGTTCTTCCCGCCGCCGTCGCGGATCGTGGCCAGGATGCACGAGATGTGGTTCTCGGGGCCGCTCCAGACCCTGTTCCTGACCGACGCCGCCCTCGAGAACATCCTGCCGAGCGTGGGCAGGATGGCCGCCGCGTTCGCGGGGGGCGCGCTGGCGGGGGTCGTGCTGGGACTGGTGGTCGGGCTGTCCACGCGGGCGTACGACTATCTCGACGGGGTGCTGCAGTTCCTGCGGGCCATCCCGCCGCCCGCGCTGGTCACCGTCTTCCTGGTGGTGTTCGGGTTCGGGCTGCGGATGCAGCTGGCGTTCATGACGTTCAGCATCGTGTGGCCGGTGCTGCTCAACACCGCCGACGGCACCCGCTCGGTCGAGCCGCTGCACCTGCAGACCAGCCAGGCGTTCCGATTGTCCAGGGCCGAACGGCTCTACCGGGTGATCCTGCCGTCCGCGCTGCCCAAGATGTTCGCGGGGCTGCGGCTCGCCCTTTCGCTTTCGCTGATCGTCATGGTCTTCTCCGAGCTGCTGCCCGGCACCGTGAACGGCATCGGATTTCAGCTCACGTCCGCCTACCAGATGTTCGACCTGCCCCTCATGTGGGGCGGGATCGTCCTGCTCGGAGTATTGGGCTATGTGCTCAACGAGCTGTTCCTGGTCGTGGAGCGGCGGGTGCTCGCCTGGCACCACGCCGCCCAGCAGCTCACCAGCGAATGAGAGTACGATCGCCTAGATTTATCCGCTCCGATAGAGTGTTTCGCGTTGTCCATGGTCTCGCCCCCCGAGGAAATCCATTGCTCGAGATAGACAACCTCTCCCACGTTTACGGCGGCGGCAGCCCCAACGAGCACCGCGCCATCGAGGGCCTCAGCCTCAGCGTCGCCGAGGGCGAGCTCCTGTGCATCGTCGGGCCTTCCGGATGCGGCAAGTCGACGCTGCTGCGCTCGATCGCCGGGCTGATCACGCCGACCGGCGGGCAGATCAAGGTCGAGGGCAACGTGGTGCGCCAGACACCGGACAACCTGGCCGTGGTCTTCCAGGACTACAGCCGTTCCCTGTTCCCGTGGATGTCGGTGGCCGACAACGTGGCGCTGCCGCTGCGCCGCAAGAACATGGACAAGCGCCAGCGCCGCGAGGCCGCCCACGAGGCTCTGGAGTCGGTCGGGCTGGCGGACGCGGCGCGTAAATACCCGTTCCAGCTGTCGGGGGGCATGCAGCAGCGGGTGGCGATCGCGCGGGCGCTGGCGTACCGTCCGACGCTGATGCTCATGGACGAGCCGTTCGGCTCCGTGGACGCCCAGACCCGCGAGGACCTCGAGGACCTGGTGCTGAAGGTCCGGGGCCACCACCAGATGACGATCGTCCTCATCACGCACGACATCGACGAGAGCGTCTACGTGGGCGACCGCGTGGTGGTGCTGTCCAAGGCCCCCGCCCACGTGGTCGGCGACCTCAAGGTGGACCTGCCCGCGCCCCGGGACCAGATCACGACCCGCGAGCACCCGGACTTCGTACACCTGCGCGCCGAGGTCGGCCGCCTGGTCCGCGGCCACGCCACCGTCTGACCCTCAAAGCTGGTCAGCGGCGCTCCCCACCGTCCGCTACGAACACGTGGTCCGGGTGCGGGTGGGAGAGGAAATCGTGGTGCGAGATCTCCCAGCCGTAGGCGCCCGCATGGCTGAAGACCAGCACGTCCCCCACACGTACGTGGGACAAGCGAACATCGCGGGCGAGCACGTCCTTGGGGGTGCAGAGCTCGCCCACCACGGTCACCGGCTCGTCGCGCAGTTCGGGCCGGGGTGCCGCCGAGCGCCACACGTCGACCGGCAGCACGGTGAACGGGTGGCTGTGCTGCCACGACGACGGCAGCCGGAACTGGTGCGTCCCGCCGCGCACCAGGACATACGACACGCCGTGGTTGCGCTTGATGTCCAGGACCTCGACGGCGTACTTGCCGCACGCGGCGGTCAGGAAGCGGCCGCACTCGAAGTCGATCTCCCGCCAGTGCGCCGGGAAAGTCTCCACCAGCGTGGCCAGCCCGCGGGTGAAGGCCGCCCAGTCGAACTGGGCATCCAGGTCGGCATAGTTGACGCCGATGCCGCCGCCGACGTTGAGTACCTCGCACCGGATGCCGAACTCGCGCTCCCAGCCCATGACCTTCTCCCGGTACAGGCGCAGCATGTCCAGATGCGCCTCCGGAGAGAGGTTGTTCGACAGCGAGTGCAGGTGGAAGCCGGCGAGTCGCAGGCCGGGCAGGGTCGTGGCAGCTTCGACCGCGTCGGCGAGAACGCTCTCATCGATGCCGAACTGGGTCGGCCGCCCGGCCATCGCCAGCGTCGCGGAGGGGAACGGCCCGGCCAGGTTCACGCGCAGCAGGACGTCGGCCGTGACTCCGGCCTCGACTGCGGCCTGCGAGATCCGGTGCAGTTCGAGCACGCTCTCGGCATGGAACCGGGTGACCCGGTGCCGCAGGGCCTCGGCGATCTCCTGGGCGGTCTTCGCCGGTCCGCCGAAGATCACCGGGATGTCGGCGCCGACCACCCGGGCCTTGGCCACCTCACCGCCGGAGGCCACCTCGAATCCGGCCACCACGGGGGCGAGCGTGCGCAGGATCGGTGCCGCGCTGTTGGCCTTCATCGCGTAGAACATCCGGCACCGCTCGGGCAGGGCGGCGACGACCTGCTCCACGTGGTCGGTCAGCGCGTCGAGGTCGTAGGCGTACAGGCACACCGGCTCGTCGCGGCCCGCCCGGTCGGCGATCCCCTTGGTCAGTACGTCGGTCATGCCGCTCCCCCGTCCTTCTCGTGCGGGCGGTGCTCGTTCAGGTGCACACGCAGGGCGCGGGCGGCCAGTCCCCGCTCCTCGCCCAGTACGAAGGCGGTGACGCCGGCCTTGCGCCACGCATCCTGGTCCTCGCGGGCGCGCGGTATGGCGCAGTACGGCACGCCGTACTCGGCGCACACTGCCTGCATCCGCTGCAACCCCTCGGCCACCTTCGGGTGGCGGGTCTGCCAGGTCACTCCGTACGACTGGGAGAGGTCGGCGGCGCCTTCGAGGACGAGATCGATCCCTTCGCCGGCCAGGATCTCGGGCAGCGCGTCGACGCCCTCGGCATCCTCGATCATCGCGACGACCATGACCTCGTCGTTGGCCAGTCGCACGTACTCGGTGAGGTCGATCAGGCCGAAGCCGGGGACGCGCCCGCCGTTGAGGCTGCGCATCCCCTCCGGTGCGTACCGGGCTGCCCGGATCGCCGCGTCCGCGTCGGCCCGGGAACGGATGTGCGGTACGACGACCCCCATGGCGCCCGCGTCCAGCGCCCGCAGGATGGCACCCGGGTCGGACTCGGGGACCCTGACGAACGGCGTCAGGCCAACCGCTTCGGCGGCGCGGATCAGGTTCTCCAGGCCCTCGGGGTCGACGAGTGTGTGCTCGCTGTCAAGGATGACGAAGTCATAGCCGGCGCAGCCGATCATCTCCACCAGGGCGGGCGCGGGGATCGAGCAGAACAGGCCGTAGACCTCCTGCCCGTCCCGGAGTTTGCGCTTGACCTCGTTGGCTTTCAGCATCAGCGGCCCCCCACGCTGTCCGGCTGCCGCCGCGTGGCCGGTTCCGCCAGCGGGTTCGCCACTGCGTGCACCCGCACCTCGGTGTCCGGCAGCAGCCGGCGGGTGGTCAGCTTCTCCACCTCGATGGCCGGCTTGAACACGTCGAACAGCTCGAAACGGGCGTCCAGGTCGGGGAATCGCTTCTGGTAGGCGCGGATCTGGTCCCGGACGACCGTCCAGAACTCCTGCTCGTCGAGGTCGTAGGCGTCGGCCAGGAACAGGCCCAGCTCGCCGATGTTGATGAAGAAGAACGCGTCCAGCAGGAAGTCGGCCACCTGGTCGAGGTCGTCGGTCTCCAGGAAGGAGTTGGCGTTGACATGGTGGGACGGCGGGGCGGCCAGCACCGGGCAAGCCTCCGGCTCCGCAAGGTGGGTGCGGGAGAAGCGGACACCGTCGTGGAAGTCCTTCAGCGCCACGCGCTGCGGCACGCCGTCCCTGTGCACCAGCACCATGTTCTGGGCGTGCGACTCGAGAGCGATGCCGTGCCGGAAGAGCAGGTGCAGCAGCGGCAGGACGGACGCACGCACCAGGTGGCGCAGCCAGGTCCGCACGCCCTGCGCGCGAACCCACGGGTCGATCAGCGGGGTGCCGTCGAGTTCACGGGCCGTCAGACCGGTGAAGGGCACAGCCCGCTCGTCCCGCTCGAGGAAGGGGTGCAGGCTTTCCCGCCAGATGCACGCGAGGGTGCCGTAGGTGTCCGAGCGGACCAGGTCGGCGGCCGGTGCGGGGTCGACGGCGGTGCCCATGACCTCGCCGAGCACGACCAGTCGGCACTCGTCGCGCAGGAACGCGTCGCGCGCCACCACGCCGCGCAACCAGTCCGAGACCACGGGGGCGTTGCCCACGGTGTGCGGGGCGAGCACGCGGCTGGTGGAGGTGTTGACGATGGACAGGGCGAGCTTGAGGTACGGCCGCTCGGGCATGTCGCTGCAGCTGAGGGTACGGATGGACTGCTGGGCGGCGAACGCGTGCGGGTCCTCGCCCAGCAGGATGACCTCTTGGCGGCGCAGCTGGTCCGCCCACGTCGGCGCGATCTGCTCGCGCCACTGCCAGGGGTGGACGGGTAGCAGGGTGTAGTCCTGTGGGACACCTCCCGCCGCGGCGATCCGGTTCCGGAAGTCCCGCAGGGTGACCTCGCCGAGCTGGGCGGCCACGAAGGCGTCCTCGGCGAGCTCGGTTGCGGTGGCCACCCGGGAGATCCCGCGGTGCGCGGCGATCCACAGGGGCCGGATCGGGTGGCGGAACTCCGGCCCGTAGGTCAGGTTGTCCTCAAGGTCGAAGCCGATACGGGACTTGTAGGCGGGGTGGTAGCGGTGCCCGTCGGTGACCGTGCCCTCGAGGGTGTCGTAGTCGTGCTCGGCGAGCACATCGCCCCGCTCGATGCGGACGTACTGGGCCAGCGCGTCCTTGACCAGCGTGGCCTCCAGCTCCCGGCAGAACCGGGCCAGGCACTCGGGGTCGGCGGTCAGCGCCTGCCGCACCTCTCCCAGGAACCGGATCAGCGAGTCCGCCTCGGCGCTCTCGCCGTCGGCCACCCGCCGGACCGGCTCCGGGCCGAGGGAGACGCGGTCGAAGCCGTACCGACGGCGGGCGGTGAACACGTACTGGACGGGGTGCCCCTGCTCGTCCGTACCGTCCACGACGGACGCGCCGTCGTCGGTGGTGGTCACGCGGATCGCGTCCTCGTAGACCAGCGACTCCAGCAGCTGGCGGAAAAGCCGGCGCCGGACGTCCGCGTAGGTCGGTGCGCGCAGCGCGGCGACCACCAGGTCGAGGGGCGGAGGGGTCATCGGTTCACCTCGAAGAGCAGGTTGGGGACGTCCACGTACAGGGGGTTCTCGCCTCGTCCGACGAAGTAGCTGAGCAGGTTGGCCTTGGCGGGCAGCACCGGCCGCTGCAGCAGGTCGGCCGCCGCCTCGCCGCCGCTCGCCGCGAGCATCTCGCGCGCCGTGCGCCACAGCAGGGCTTCGTCGGCGTCGGTGTACTGGCCGAGCACACTGATCAGATGGCCGAGGTGGTTGGTGACCGCGTAGTACCGCAGGCGCATCCACGCTTCATCGTGGTCGTAGAGCAGCGGGCTGTCCGGCGGTACGGCCCCCGGGCGCAGCCGCTGCCGACTCACGCTGGTGCCCTCCATGTCCCGGACCCAGAAGCGGGTCGGCCATCCACCGTCCGTGTGCAGCAGCGAGTTCTGCGCGTGGGCCTCGAAGCTGACGCCGTCGCGGTCGAAGATCTCCAGGAGCGGGATCAGGGAGATGCCCAAGTAGCGGCGCAGCCAGGCGGCCACGTGGTCGGCGCCGGGCGTGACATCGGGGTCCGGGGCGCAGCGGCGGACCTCGTGGATCAGGTCCGGCACATCGCCGTCCCGGTCCTCGAGCAGGGCGGCGATCACGCGCGGGGCGGCCGAGCCGTCGGTGAACGGGTTGTCCCGGTACAGCACGGAGAAGTCCGCGCTGAGATCGTCGCCGACCACGGCCGGGTCCACGGTACGGAAGCCGGTCTCGACCAGCGCGGAGAAGCCCGGGTGCGCCCATTCCGGCGCGAGCTCGGCGACCACAGCGCTGGCGTCGGTGGCGCGGCCCAGGTGCGGCACCGGGTTGTTGCGGATGAAATTGGTGATCCGCACATGCAGGGGGAGCTTGAAGGAGGTCGGGAAGGCGGGGTCGCAGACCGTACGCACCGAGGAGGTCGGGTAGACCTCCGGGCCGAGCGCGCCGAGGTCGACGAGCAGCCCGTCGGCGACGAGCTGCGCCACTCGGGAGTTGGCCAGCAGGTACCGCGCCTGCCACGGGTGCACCGGCAGCAGTGCGTGACCGTGGTCCGCGCCGAGCACCTCCGCGGCCGCGGCGGCCACGGGGCCGGGGATCCACGTTCCCGCTGCCACCCTGCGTTCCAGCAGGATGCGCCGGTCGACGGCGAACCAGTGAGGGACGAACGCCGCGCCGAGTTCCGGTGCGTACTTCTCCAGGTCGTCGCCGAACCCTTGGGTGCTCTTGGGCGTCGGGTGGAAGGGGTGGCCCAGGAGCAGCGACTGCTCGGCCTCGCGGGTAAGTGCGTGCGCGTCGTCCGCAGCTCGGGTGCGCCGGGTCCGCAGGTACCGCGCGGTGGCCGCGATGCTGCTCTCGATCTGCTCGGCGAGCGCGCGCTTGCGCTCCGACCCATCAGGCACCGGCCCGAACACCTTGGCGGCGACAGCCTCCACCTCATCGAGCAGCAGTCGCACCAGCGCGTCGTGGTCCAGGGGGACACGGCGACCGTCCCGCTTCTCGAGCCACACCTGGTCGCCGTACGCGTGATGGCCGAACACCGAGTGGTGGCGCAGGGCCACGACGAGCGCGGCGCCCGCGGCGGGCAGGTCGATCCGCCCGAGGTCGTCGCCGGTGGTGCCCAGCGGCGTGCCGGACTCCCGGAGGTAGGTGTTGAGCAGCCGCTGGTGGGCCGCCTCTTCGGCGCCCGCGCGCGCCGCGGTGGTGCTGGTGGCGGACTCGGTTGACGTCATTGCTTCACCTCGGACAGTGCCGCGACGGCGTAAGCCGCCCGGGGACGGTGGTGGGCCTGCCGTCGGCGTGCGCCGAGTGCGGCGAGGCCCGCCGCCGCGATCAGCAGCGAGCCGATGGCGGCGAAGGTTGCGGACGGGGGCAGCAGTCCGACTGCCAGGGCTCCCAGTAGCGGCCCGCAGACCTGGCCCACGTCGAGCAGGCCGTTGGCGGTGCCGAGCGCGGTCCCGCGGGCCTGCTCGGGCACGACGTGACAGACCACGTGCAGCACAGACTGGGCGAGCGCGGCGAAGCAGAATCCCTGCACGATCCGCAGCGGCACCAGCAGCTCCGGTGAGGTGGGCAGGCCCTGCAGGGCCACAGCCACGGCGCAGCAGGTGGCGGCGATGGCGAAACTCACCGGCGCCACCTTGCGGTCGTTGCGGATGCCCCACCACGGGCCGCCGGCCAGGGACGCGGCCCAGGTGGCGGCCTGGAGCGCGCCCACCCAGACCGTCGCCGAGGACACCGACCCGGTGATGCGCTCCACCTGCGGCGCGAAGACGACGACCAGGGCGAAGACGGCCGCCTGGCCCAACAGCCCCGCCAGGATCAGCGCACGGCTGCGCGGGTCGCCCAGGATCCGGCCCAGCACGTCCCGCAAGGCGGGCCGCTCCACCTCGGCGGTCGCCTCCGGGCGGCCCGCCGTGCGGCGGGGAAGCAGGGCCAGTGCCAGGACGGCGGCGACGAACAGCAGGCCGGCCACACCGCCGAACAGGGCGTCGAAGCCGAACCGGTCGGCGAGCAGACTGCCGGCCAGGGGCCCGAGCAACGACCCGGCGCCGGTCGCGCCGAAGAGGCTGCCCAGGGCGCGCCCCCGGCGGTGCGGTGCGACCACCGTGCTCGCGTACGTGGCGGTGGCGCCGACGACCCCGCCGCAGGCGCCCTGCAGCAGTCGGCAGGTGAGGAACTCGGCCGGTGTATCGGCCAGCGCCATCAGCCCGACGGCCAGGGCGAGTCCGGCGTGGGCCCGCACCACCATGGCCTTGTGTCCGTACCGATCGCCGACCATGCCCCACAGCGGGGCGGTGACCAGCTGGGCGACGGCGGGCGCGGCGAGCGAGACCCCGGTCCACCACGCCACCTCGCCATCCGGCAGCCCGAAGCCGGCGAGGTAGAACGGCAGGAGTGGAACCACGACGGTCAGGCCCGCGACGGCGGCGAACTGACCGAACCACAGGATCCGGAAAGCCCGCCGATCGGCGGAGCGGGCCATGCCTGACGTCCGTGCCATCACGTCACCGCCGCGGGGACCGGGATCAGCGGGTTGGGTACGCGTCCGGTGCCCGCCGGCATGCTGACACCGGAGGAGCGGCCCTGGCGCAGTAGCGGCGCCAGGATCTCCCGGCTGGGCCACTCCCGGGCCGCCAGCACTTCCGCGTCGACGAGCGCGGCGACGTGCGCGGGCAGGTCCAGTCGGTCCCGGCAGGCGGCGACGGCCGCGCGCAACTCGGACCACAGGAGCCGCTCGTCGAGACCGTGGTGCCGGGCGAGGGCGTCGGCGATGCCGTACAGGTTGACCTGGAAGCCCAGGGTCTGCAGGTACGCGAGCAGGGCGCGGGGCTCTGACAGTTTCAGGGACTGGGGGGCGCCGGGCTTGATGCGGTACCCGGGATCCTCCGTTCCGGCCGCGTCCATGAGCTCCGGGCACAGACGCAGCGTGTCGTGGTCCCGCAGGACGAACTCCCGTACCGCGCCGTCGGCCAGGACGACGACGACGTTCTGGCCGTGCAGCTCCGGCAGGACCCCTGCCCGTAGGAACCTGAGGCCCATCGCGCAGAAGGCCTCGGCGATCGTGCGGAACAGGCCGACCGGATCGATGGTGTCGAAACCGGCCACGGTCAGCGCCGGGGTGAGGACGTCCCACTCATGAGCGGCCAGGGCAGCCATCGGCAGTACGAGCGCGTCCGGGTCGTCGAACAGGCCCGCGGGATAGCTGCGGATCTGGGCGGCAAGGTGGCCCGGCCGGTCGGCGAACTCGTCGTCGACGCCCGGACCGCTCCAGCCGCACCACGTCCGCTCGTCGCAGACCCGCACCAGGGCACCGAGGTCGGAATCCGACCGGAGCAGGGAGGTCATGCACTCCTGCGCCCGCTCGCCGTTGTCCAGGTAGCGGGGCGGCAGGAGCCGCGCGGCGCCCAGGGTGGCGACGCCGAGGGGCAGTTTGAGGTGCAGGGCCGACTCGGGGGACGTGGTGAGGGTGCGCAGCGAGGATGTCGGGTGGAAGCCGCCGAGCCCTCTGCTCAGCCGTACGATGTCCCGGTCCGCCAGCTCCTGGGCGAACTCCCGCGGCAGGACGTGCTCGAACTGCCACGGGTGGACCGGCACCGGCTGGTACTCCCCCACCCCTGCGCCAGCACGGCGCGCGTCCTCGGCCAGCACCTTCAGTTCCCGGTCGGTCAGCAGCAGCTGGGCCAGCCCGTCCGACGCGTCACCGGTACCGAGTCGAAGGCAGTCACGGCGCACCGCGACCCAGTCCATGCCGAGCGCCGCCTGGCGCATGGGGCCGTACTGCTCCAATTCAGCGGCCGACCAGCCGGCTGCCGCCCGCGCCGTCGGATGGAACGGCCGGTTCCTGGTCGCCGCGATGCGCTCGCCCGCCAGCAGCCCGCCGGGCCTCGGGGCCCGGTCGGGCAGCGTGGCGTAACCGCCGAGCGATATCGCCGCGTGGTCGACGGCGGCCTGGAGGTCGGCGGCGACCTCGGCCGTCCGTACGCCGCTTCCGTCCCGGCCGGCGTGGAGGGTGGTCAGGACCTCGCTCGGTGTGAGCTCCCGCGTCCGCCCGTCAGCGCCGATGTGCCAGACCGGCCCACGGGAGAGGCGAAGGCTCTGGAGCGCGCCGCCGGCACGCCCGCGGAAGGCGAGCGCGCCCATGCGGCACCACAGTTCGCCGTCGCCCAGCTCCGCCCCGGGCACCGAAGCGGAGTCCGCGACCGTCACCGCATCCGCGGCCCCGGCCACGTTCTCCTGCAGCAGCGTGTCGACCAGGTCGCGCAGGACCAGCTCGGTCGGGTCGGAGGACGTCATCGCCTGCACCCTCAGTACCTGCATGGTCAGTACAGGTCCAGCCAGGTGCCCGCGCCCTGGTCGACCGCCCGCCGGTACACCTCGGCGGCGCAGGCGATGTCCTCGACGGCCATGCCCATGGGGTTGAGCACGATCAGCTCGTCGTCGTTCTCGCGGCCGGGACGCGTCCCGGCCAGGATCTCACCGAGCTCGGCGTGCAGCGCCTCGCGCGAGAACTTCCCTTCGAGCACGAGCTGGTTGATGATCTTCTTCTCGCGGTTGCTCTGCTCCCAGTCGTCGACGACGACCTTGTCCGCGGCGAGGAAGACGTCCTTGTGGACGTCCATGATGGAGACGTTGGACAGGAAGGCCCCACGCTTGAGCCAAGCGGCCTCGATGTAGGGCTGGTCGGTGACGGTGCAGGGGACCACGACGTCGCCCGCGCGCACGGCGTCCTCGGCGCTGTCGGCCACCTTCACGGTGACCTGCGGGTACTCCGCGGTGATACGGGCCGCGAGTGCGTCGGCGGCCGCCCGCTGGCGGTCGTACAGGTGCACCGTGGTGATGTGGCCGAACTGCTCCAGCAGGGCGGTGATCTGGGCGGTGCCGATGACACCACAGCCGATCAGCGCGACGTCGGTGAAGTCCTTCCGCGCCAGGTGCCGGGCGCCGAGCACGGTCACCGCGGCGGTCCGCAAGGCGCTGATCAGGCTGCCCTCAAGGATGGCGATCGGGTAGTTCGTGGCGGGGTCGTTCAGCACGATCACCGCGCTGGCACGCTCCAGGCCGACGCGCGTCGGGTTGTCGTGCTTGCTGCCGATCCACTTCAGGCCGGATATTCCCGGCGCGCCCACGTGGGCGGGCATCGCGATGATCCGGTCGGCGATGTGCCCCTCCTTGCCGTTCACCCGCAGGTACGGCTTGAGCGGCTGGACCGTCTTGCCCTCGGCGTGCAGTTGCAGGGCGTCGTTCAGGGCCTGGACGTAGAGGTCGGAACGGTCGCCGCCGACCGAGGCGACGTCTCCGCGGCTGAGGTAGAGGATGCGGGGCTTGCCTGCGTCTGCCTGCGTCGTCGAAACGGTCATGGAATTCTCCTCGCAATGGGGTGGTAATGCGCGGTTTCGAGGCGGTGGTGACGAGGGGTCAGCCGGCTGCTGCGGTTGCCCGGGCCCTGTCGGCGCGCATCCGCTCCAGCCAGTCGTCGTCGTAGACGAGGTCGAGGTAGCGGTCGCCGCGGTCGGGGAAGATGGCCAGCACGCGGCTGGGCGAGGTCAGCCGGGGAAGGGCGCGCCGGATGGCCGCAACCACCGCGCCACTCGACCCGCCGGCGAAAATGCCTTCAGCGGCCAGCAGATCGCGGCAGGCTTCTGCGGCCTCCACGTCGTCGACATGGACGACGTCGTCGATCTCGTCGGGCCGGAACAGTTCCGGGACGCGGCTCGACCCGATGCCGGGGATCTCGCGGCGTGCGGGTGCGCTGCCGAAGATCACCGATCCGACCGCGTCGACCGCGATCACGCGCAGGTCGGGGAAATGTTCCCGGAGCCGGCGGGAGCAGCCAAGGATGCTGCCGGTGGTGCTCACCGGCGCGAACAGGTAGGACGGGGGCCGGACCAGCTGTTCGACGAGTTCGGCGCCAGTGCCATGGTAGAAGGCCTGCCAGTTACGGTCGTTGGCGTACTGGTTGATCCAGATCGCGCCGGGGACCTCGGCCAGTAGCTCCTTGACGCGCCGGATCCGGGTGTGCAGGTAGCCGCCCGCTTCGTCCGGCTCGGACACTATTTCGACCGTCGCGCCGAGCTGATGCAACAGCGCCAGGTTGGCGCTGGTCGTCTTGGGGTCGACGACACAGATGAACCGCAACCCGCGAATGCGCGCGGCCATCGCGAGCGCGATGCCGAAGTTACCCGAGCTGCTTTCCACCACCGTGCTCCCCGGGGGGATGGAACCCTCGGCGAGCCCGGTCTCAATGATGTGGCGTGCCGACCGGTCCTTCATACTGCCGCCGGGGTTCATCAACTCCAGCTTGGCCAGCACCTCGACGCCGGGCTCGGGGAAGAGCCGCCGCAGCGCGACGACCGGGGTGTTTCCCACGCAGTCGAACACCGACTCACGGACCGACTCGTAGGCGGGGGATGGATGGGCGGTATCGACGGCTGCTTCGGCAGTCACGATGCTCCCTTGGCTCGATGTCCCGGTTCGGAGGGTAGATAGCTGATCACACCCGATGTAAGGTAAGCCTATCCTTAGTGCCTGTCAATGCCGCATCGTGCCGATCACTCTGCGATGCGGAGTTTTGGGCCGAGCCCGACCCGGAGACCAAGCCTTGATGTCTCTGCGAGCCCTTGGGGTGATTCCATGACCGCATCGGCATCCACGCTGCTCCCGGTGAACCCGACTCTGGGCGTCGCGCTCGCAGCGCTGTTGGTCGTGGGCGCCGGGGTGGCGGCGCTGGCCCGGCTCGGGCATGCCCGCGCCATCCTCACCGCCAGCCTCCGGGCGACCGTGCAGTTGGCCGCCGTCGTCGCCGTCATCCGATGGACATTCGACTCGCGCCCGCTGCTCTTCGCCTTCCTGGCCGTGATGTTCGCGGTGGCGACCCGCACGGCCGGCCGCCGGATCACCAAGAACCACACCTGGTGGTGGGCTGCCGTGCCGATCGGCGCGGGCGTGTTCCCGGTCGTGCTGCCGCTCATAGCCGTCGGGCTGGTCCCGCTCAAAGGCATCGCGCTCATCCCCGTCACCGGCATCCTCATCGGAGGCGCGTTGACCGCGACGGTGCTCGCCGGGCGGCGCTCGCTGGAGGAGCTGGAACTACGGCACGGAGAGGTCGAAGCAGCGCTGTCCATCGGGCTTCTGGACCGGGATGCCCGGCTGGAGATCGCCCGGCCATCGGCGGCCGGGGCACTGATCCCTGCGCTCGACCAGACCAGGACCGTCGGGCTGGTCACCCTTCCCGGCGCGTTCATCGGCATGCTCCTCGGCGGCGCATCACCGCTGCTGGCCGGGGCAGTGCAGCTGTTCGTCCTGGTCGCGCTGCTGGTAGTGGAGTCGGTGGCGGTCGCGCTCGCGCTGGAACTGGTGGCCCGGGGCAAGCTCAGCAGAGCCCCACGGCCAGAATGACCTACGTCCAGGGCCCGCCGTCCACCGAGCACGCCGACCCTCGCACGTCACTCCGGCCGGGCATCCCCGACGACCGGATCCACCTCGACAGTGGGGTGATGGCGATGGCGGTCATGGTCAGCCGCCGTGCGCGGTGATGACGTAGCCCTCAGGGCCGACGAATGTGAACATCCTGCCGAACGGGCCGTCCTCAGGTGCCTTGACGATGGGGACCCCGGCGGCGTGGAGCCGGTCGTGCAGGGCCTGCGCGTCAGTGGTCCGGAACCACAGGGCGACCCCCAGGCCGGGTCGCTCGACGGCGTCGAGATCCACTCCCGGCAGCGGCTCGCGGACGGCGAACGGAACGGGCTCGGTGGTGAAAACCACGGCGTGGGGCGGCGAGGCAGGCGCCCGGCGCAGCCCGAGGTGCTGCTCGTAGAAAGCGGCAGCCGCCTCGACATCGCGCACCTGGAGAGCGATGAAGTCCGGCCCGCTGACGGTGATAGTCATGAAGTACTCCTCGATCACATTATGTCAGGACTTTGACATACCAGGAAGATAGGCGGTGCCGTACTTCTATGTCAAACTCCTGACATGCATGATGGGACTCCCTCCAGCCACGCCCCGGCCGCCGACGTGACCGAGCGCCTGGGATATCGCCTCAAGCGCACCGCCGCGACCCTGCGCAGCGCGATGGACAGGGCACTACGCGAGTACGGCCTGACCGTGCCGCAGTACGCCTGCCTCGAACTCCTCGACCAGCGCCCCGGCCTGTCCAACGCCGAGCTGGCCCGCGGCACCTTCGTCACGCGGCAGTCCATGAACGTCGTCCTTCGCGGACTGCAGGACACCGGCCTGATAACCCGGCCGGTTACCACCGACCACGGTCGCGCCCTGCCCGCCCACCTCACCGAGGAGGGCCACCGTCGCCTCGCGGCGGCACGCTCCGCCGTCTACGCCATCGACCAGCGCATGACCGATGCCGTCCCGGAGGAACGCCTCGCCGACCTCCTCGCCGACCTCGATCACATGGCGGCGGCACTCGACAGGTGAAACGTCAAGCGCGATGTGGCGTTCAGCTCTGAGGCGAGAGTAGCGCCATATGTTCCGGCGGAGATGAGCTCAGCGGGCGAGGGGAGCCGTCATCAGCGCGTCATGGCCGGGTGTCTGCGGTGGGCATGTCTGGCTGGGTGCCGGTCGCCAGCCACTGGCGCCGCGTGATCCCGGTGGCCCAGCCGTCCGGCACGACGGTGAAGATCCCCGCCCGCACGGCCGCGAGTGCCTGTTCGGCGATGGCCACGTTCAGGCTACCGGGACGGCGGCGGAGGTCAGAGCGTGGTCAGCCGGATGTTCGAGCCGCCGTGGCCGAGTCTCAGCGACACCTGGCCCGCCGGGGCGTCGGAGTCGATCTCCGGGTAGTCGTCGCTGGACACCGTGACGCGGATGCTGTGCCCGGCCGCGACGCGGTAGTGGGTGGGCCAGGTGCGGATCTCCAGGTCGTACGTCTTGCCCGGGCTCACCGGGACGGCGCGGTCGTGGCCGAAGCGGTGGCTCGCCTTCAGCCAGCCCTGGGTGATGCGGGTCGCGGTGCCGTCGGGGGCGACGTCCTGCACCACGACCGCGAGGTTGCCGTCGGTCGCGGTGAACGAGGCCCGTACCTTGGCCTGGACGTCACCGGCGAGGACCAGGTCGCGCGGGAACGGCCCCGTGGCGAACTCCAGCCGCTGGCCCGGCCCGCCCGCTGCCGGCTTGGTGTTGACCTCGAACGTACGGGTCGCCGCGGCCCCCGGGACGGCTGACAGGCTGCCGTCGGCGGACAGGCCCAGCCGGACCTGCCGCGTCCCGGCGGGCGGCCAGCTGTCGAACTGCCGCCAGCCCGCGCCCGGCACCTCGTACGAGGTCACCTTGGCCGCGGGCAGCGGCGCGCCGGGGCGGCGGGCCAGCCAGCGGTCCCACCAGGCGAGGTAGGCGCCGTTGCCGATGTCGGCCGGCTGCCCGGCCGGCCAGCCGTGCACCCAGGGGCCGGACACCAGCCAGACGTTGCGCTCGCGCGCCTGGAAGTTCTCGACCATGCCCTGGCGGTACCGGTCGTACCAGCCGGCGATCTCCAGGACGGGGACGTCGAGGTCCTGCCACCGCGACTTGACGCTGCGCCCGCGCCAGAAGTCGTCGTAGAGCGGGTGCTGGGCGTAGGTCACCAGGGTGTCGGGAGCGGTGGCGCGCTGCCAGTCGCGGATCCGGGCCGAATAGATGCCGCCCCGGTAGATGGTGTTCTCGTACCAGTCGCTGATGCCGTCCACGGGGATGACGGCGGCCAGATGGGGCGGTTTGTTGACGGCGACGAGCAGGGAGGAGTGGCCGCCGTAGCTGACGCCCGTCTGCCCGATCCGGCCCGTGGACCAGGGCTGGGCGGCCAGCCACTCGATGAGGTCGTAGTTGTCGCGCTGCTCCTGGGGGCTGAACGGGTCGAGGTGGCCGGGCGAGTCGCCCGACCCCCGGGCGTTGCAGACGGCCGCGACGTAACCCCTGGTGACGAAGTACGCGGCGGCCCGGCCCTGGGCCTCCAGCTGGTTGTAGGCGTTGTAGTCGTAGACGATGCCGGGGAAGCGGCCCGGGGCGGGCGTGCCGTCGGGGGCGGCGGGGCGGTGCAGGTCGCAGGCCAGGTGGCTGCCGTCACGCAGGGGTACGGTGATGCGTTCCTTGTGGACGCCGTACTCGGCGGGGCGGTCGTAGGAGAAGAAGGGGTCGGGCGGGAGCGGCGTGTCGGTCGTGGCGGCGGCGGGGCCGCAGGTCAGGGTGAAGGCGGCCGACAGCGCGGCCATGATCTTGACAGGTCTCACGTGCGATCCTCTGAGGTCGGGAGGAGGGTGTTTCAGAGGGAGAAGGCGCCGGTGAGCAGCGCGACCGCGGTCATGACGAGCGTGGTGGCGAAGGCCCACTTGAAGATGAAGCGCTGGTGCTCGCCCAGTTGCACGCCGCTCATCCCGACCAGGATGAACGTGGAGGCGGTGAGCGGGCTCAGCGGGAACCCGGTGGTCATCTGGCCGAGGATGGCCGCCCTGGCGACCTCGGCGGGCGTGCCCCCGAAACCGCTGACGGTCTCGGCGAGCACCGGCAGGACGCCGAAGTAGTACGCGTCGGGCGTGAACACCAGACTGAGCGGCATGCCCGTGATCGCCACGAGCACCGGCAGGTGCCCGCCGAGCGAGTCGGGGATGACGCCGACGAACGCGGAGGCCATGTGGCTGATCATCTTGGTGCCGGTGAGGATGCCGGTGAACACCCCGGCCGCGAAGATCATCGTGGTGACCAGGACGACGCTCTTGCCGTGCCGCTCCAGGAGCTCCTGCTGGCGTTCCCAGGTCGGGTGGTTGACCAGCAGCGCGATGGCGAACCCGACCACGAACAGCACCGGCAACGGCATCACCTGCAGCACGAGCCCGACCAGCAGGGCGACGGTGAGGACCAGGTTGAAGACGGTCAGAGCCGGGTGCACGGGTGCCCGCTGGGTGCCGGGTCCCTCGCCGACCAGGCGCTCTTCCGGCACGTCGGCGGACGGCAGCTTGCCGAGGCGGCGGCGTTCCCGCAGCCCGATCAGGTACGACGCCACCAGCACCCACACGATGCCCGCCGCCATCGCGGGCAGGACCGGCGTGAACACCTGGGAACTGTCCAGCTTCAGCGCCGCCATCGCCCGGGCGGTGGGTCCGCCCCAGGGGATGAGGTTCATGACCCCGGCGCCCAGGCAGACCACGCCCGACAGCACCAGCGGGCTCATGCCGAGCCGCCGGTAGACCGGCAGCAGCGCCGAGACCGTGATGAGGAACGTCGACGCGCCGTCTCCGTCGAGGGCCACGCACATGGTGAGCACGGCGGTGCCGACCGCGATGCGCAGCGGATCGCCCTTGGCCAGGCGCAGGATGCCGCAGATGAGCGGGTCGAAGAGGCCGGCGTCGATCATCAGGCTGAAGTACAGGACCGCGAACGCGATCATGATGCCGGTCGGCGCGACCTTGCCCAGCCCGTCGAGGATCATCTTCCCCAGCTCGCCGCCGAAGCCCCCGGCCAGCGCGGCCAGGACCGGGATCAGCACCAGAGCGATCAGGACCGACACGCGCTTGGTCATGGTGAGCAGCAGGAACAGAACGATCGTGGTGAATCCCAGGGCTGCCAGCATCGATGTTCGCCTTCTTCCTAGCCCGGCTCGCTGGGGGTGACGTGCCGGAGTGTTACGGAAGAGTTTCCGAGCGCCGAAAACCCAGGTCCAGCATCAAAGCAACATTTATCCATGCGTTCTGCGCAACAGTGTCGGTCTATGCTCACCGCCATGGAGGCGAACCTGCGGCTCCTGGCCGCGTACGCCGCCGTGGCCAGAGCGTCGAGCTTCACCGCGGCGGCGGCCGAGATGCACGTGTCGCAGTCGTCGCTCAGCCGCGCGGTGGCGGAGCTGGAGCGGCTGCTCGGCGCGCAACTGCTGGAGCGCGACACCCGCAACGTGCAGCTGACCGCGGCCGGGGTGGAGACGCTGCGGGTGGCCGAGCAGATCGTGTCCGCCCACCGCTCGGGCATGAAGGAGCTGGAGCGCTACCTGCTCGGCGAGTCCGGCGTGGTGGCGGTGGCCACGCTGCCGTCGGTGGCCGCGGTGCTGCTGCCCCAGGTGATCTCCGACTTCCGGCGGCGGCGGCCCATGGTGGCGTTGCGGATCATGGACGGTCTGGAGCAGGTGGTGCTCGGCCGGGTCCTCTCGGGAGACGCGGACTTCGCGATCTCCACGGTCGGCGCCGCATCCGAGCAGCTCGAACACCGCCCGCTGATCAGGGACCGCTTCCATGCCGTGCTGCCCGAGCACCACCCGCTCACCGCGCAGGAGCACGTCACGTGGGAGGAACTGGCGCGGGAGCCGTTCCTCGCGGTCGGGCCGGAGTCGAGTGTGCGGCGGCTCACGGACGCGGCCTTCGCCCAGGCCGGGGCTTCCGTGACGCTCGCGGCGGAGGCGGGGAGCGTGGCGACGGTGGGCGGGCTCGTCGCGGCGGGGCTCGGCGTCTCGGCGATGCCCGCCCTGGTGCTGCCGCTGATCGGGTCGGGGTCGCCGCTGGTGTACCGGCCGCTCGCCGATCCCGTCGTGGACCGGCGCCTCGACGTCGTCGTCCGCGCCCGCCGCACGCTGCCGCTGGCGACCGGCGCGTTCCTCGACCTGCTCGACTCGTTCCGCCGCGAACTGCGCGACCTGCCCCTGGGCGTCTCCTGGAACCGCGACTGACGCCGCCCCCACGTCCCCGCCGCCCGGACTCGACCACCCCCGAGGGACCTCAGCGCGCGTCGGCGGCGCAGTGTGGTGATCCGCCGCGGGCGTGCGAGGTGAGGATTTATGTGGAAAGCGCATTGAATGATGGCTTTCTTGTGCTGGACACGCATTTCACCGCCTCGGCAGGATGAAACGACCGCAGTCGCGATCGGGAGGCGAAGGAGCGCGGGTGACAGGCACAGGGCAGGACACGGGCGGGGCCGGTCAGGGGCAGTTGCGCGGGCTGAAGGTGGTGGAGTTCGCGCACGTGGTGGCCGGGCCGATGGCCGGCTCCATGCTCGCCGACCAGGGTGCGGACGTGGTGCACGTGGAGGCCCCCGGCGCCGGTGACGCCGCCCGCGCGATGGGTCCCGTACGGGACGGCGTACCCCTGTGGTTCAAGGTCGCCGGGCGCAACAAGCGTTCCGTCACCCTCGACCTGCACCACGCGGCCGGACGGGAGATCGCCCACCGGCTCGTCGCCTGGGCGGACGTCGTGATCGTGACCCTGCGGGCCGGGCGGCTGCGTGACTGGGAGCTGGACTGGGAGGCCGTGCACCGGATCAACCCCGCGGCGATCCTGCTGCAGATCTCCGGGTTCGGGGCGACCTCCTCGCGCGCGAACGAGCCGGGCTTCGGCAAGATGGGCGAGGCCAGGAGCGGGGTGGTGCACCTGACCGGGTTCCCCGACGGGCCTCCCGTGCACACCGGGTTCTCCCATGGGGACGCGGTCACGGGGCTGATGGGTGCGTACGCCGTGCTCGCCGCGCTCCACCGCCGGGCGAGCGACCCCGAGTTCGACGGCGAGTGGATCGACCTGGCCCTCTTCGAGCCCCTGTACCGGCTGATCGAGTGGCAGATCATCACGTACGACCAGCTCGGCGCCGTGCCCGAACGGGCGGGCAACCAGCTGGCCGTGGCGCCCGCCGCGGTGATCAACACCTACCGGTCGCGCGACGGTGAATGGATCACCGTGACGTCCGCGACCCTCCGTTCGGTACGCAACGTGGCCAGCCTGCTCGGCCTGCCCGAGGAGGACTTCGCCACCTCGGCACAGCAGCACGCGGGCCGGGAGGCCCTGGACAAGGGCCTGCGGGAGTGGGTGGCCGCGCGGACCACCGACGAGTGCCTGGAGGAGTTCGCCCGCGCCGAGGTGGTGGCCTCCCGGGTGTTCACGGCCGCCGACATCGTCGCCGACCCGGTCTACGCCGAACGCGGCGACATCATCACCGTCGACGACGCCGACCTCGGCCCCGTACGCATGCAGGGCGTGATCCCCCACTTCCACCGCCGACCGGGGAAGGTCTGGCGCACCGGCCCCGAGCTGGGGCAGGACAACCGCCTCGTCTACCACGGCTGGCTCGGGCTCGGCGAGGACGAGCTGGCCGACCTGGAGCAGCAAGGTGTCATCTGAGCGGCTCCCCCTCCGTTCCCTGCTCTTCGTCCCGGGCACGAGGACGGACTGGCTGGCCAAGGCGGAGGCGGCGGGGGCGGACGCGGCGATCCTCGACCTCGAGGACGCGGTCCCGGCGGACGGCAAGGCCGAGGCACGTCGCCGGGTGGCCGCGGCGGTGGCCGCGTTCGACGGGCGCATGGCCCTGTTCGTCCGCGCCAACCCGCTGGACGGCTGGGCGGGGGCCGAGGAGCTGCGTGCCGTCGCGCACGAAAGGCTCGCCGGGATCGTGCTGCCCAAGGTGGCCGGCCCCGAGGACGTACGGGTCGCGGACCGGCTGCTCGGCTGGTGCGAACGCGAACACGGCCTGCCGCCGGGGCACCTCGCCCTGGTGCCGCTGCTGGAGACGGCCTGCGCGCTGCGCGAGGCGTACGAGATCGCCCGGGCGGCCCCCCGCGTCGCCTACCTCGGCGCCGTGACCGCGCCCGGCGGCGACGTGGCCCGCGCCGTCGGCTACCGATGGAGTCTGGAGAGCACGCTGGGCCTGCGTTCCCGGGTGCTCCTGGACGTACGCGCGGCCGGGACGCCCAACCCGGTGGCGGGCCTGTGGACGAGCATCGGCGACATGGACGGGCTGCGTGCCTTCGCCGAGCAGAACCGCTCGCTCGGGTACGAGGGCATGATGGCGATCCACCCCTCCCACATCCCCGTCATCAACGCGGCGTTCTCCCCTTCCCCCGATGAGCTGGCCCGTCACGCCCGGCTGATCGCGGCCGTGGAGGCGGCCCAGGCCGGCGGAGCGGGGGCGGTGACGTTCGAGGGCGAGATGGTCGACGAGGCCATGGCCGCGACGGCCCGCGCCCTCCTGGCCCGCCACATTGCGGAACGGGGCCGATGAACCGGCCGGGCCGTTGAGCGGGCCCGGCCGTCTGAATACAGGTCAGCCGTTGATCAGTGCCATCGCCAGGTCGGGATCGAACGTCCCGGCCGGCTCGTCGGAGATGCCGCACTGGCCGTCGGAGTCACCGGGCACCTTGACCCAGAAGAGGTACTCGGCGCCGCTCAACTGCCTGATCGGAGGGGTGCCGAGCTTGCGACCGGGCGGGTTGCACCAGTTGTCCCCAGGCGTGTCGTCCTCATAAGGACCGTTGCCGTTGCGGCTGGTGTCGATCACGTACTTCTTGGTGCCCACGGTGCCAGACAGGTAGCCGTTGACCGCGACGGAGTACGTCTCGGAGTCAACGGTGGTGAAGTAGTTGGACACGTTCACGGAGAAGCCGCGGGTGTTGGCGATGCCCGACTTGACCAGCAGCGGCGCCATCTTGTCGGGCGCGTGCCAGGTGGCGTTGGCCGCGTCCAGGTAGACCCAAGCGTTGGGGGCCTGGGCGCGCAGCACCTGGGTGGCGTCCAGCAGCATCCGGTACTGGTCCTCGGGGTCCTTGCCGAACTTGGTGACGCATTCGGCGGCGGCGACCGCGTCGGGCTCCAGCACGACGATCGCGTGCCTGGTGCCGATCGCCTTGGCGAACTCGGTGATCCAGTTGTGGTACCCGGTCGCGTCACCGGCGCCGCCGCCCGACTGCCCGCCGCACGCGTCCCGGTTGGGGATGTTGTACGCCACCAGCATCGGCAGCTTGTCCTGGGCCTGCGCCGCGCCGACGTAGTCGTCCACGGCCTTCGTGATGTCGCCGAACCAGCCGCCGAACCACTCGAAGATCGGCTCGTTCGCGATGTCGGCGGCGATGGCCTTCGCGGTGTCGCCGTCGTTCGCCGGGTCGCCGGCCCACCTGGCCGGGTTCGACAGGGGGGACACGTAGAGGGCGGTCGGCCGCGTCGTCTGCGTCTCCAGCAGCGACACGTTGTCGAAGCGGACCGTCGGGGCCCCGCCGGACCCGCCCAGTTGGAACGTCACCTCGGCGGCCGTGTCGGTGGCGGTCGCGGCGGTGAACGGGATGCTGTAGCGCTTGCTCTCCGTCGTGAGCTGCACGTCCGTGGCCAGCAACTGGTTGGCGCTCGGGGTGGCCGTGTACTGCACGGTGGCACGTGCCTTGAAGGCGGTGGTGGAGTAGGCGTCGAACGAGAGCGTGTAGCTCTTGCCCGGGTTCAGGGCGGCGGTGGTGGGCGCGGCCACCATGGCGTCCCAGGGGTTCGCGACGACCTGTTTCACGGCCACCTTCATCCATCCGGACTCGGCAGTGACGGTCGTCTGGCCGATCGCGGCCCAGGGGGTGGTGGAGCTGGTGAAGGCGCCGTTCCCGATGAGCTGGGTGGCCGCCGAGGCGGGCTGGGGAACGAGGAGGACGGCGGTCAGGGCGGCGGATAAGGCGGCGGTTGCGCCTGCGATTAATCGCACGTGATCACCTTTCGGCGGGAGTCGCCGTTGATCATCACCGACCGGCCTGGCAGAGGTCAAGGGATCGGATTTTGACCTCCAGGTCAAGAAAGTGCTACGGTCATGGCCATGGGAAGGCCGAAGCAGTTCGATCCGGACGTGGCCGTCGACCAGGCCATGGACGTGTTCTGGCGTAAGGGCTACGGCGCCACCACACCACAGGACCTGGTCGACGCGCTCGGCATCGGCAAGGGCAGCCTCTACAACACCTTCGGCAGCAAGCACGCCCTGTTCGAGGCGGCGCTGGGCCGTTACCGCGACAGCCAGGCGGCGGCGCTGATCGAGATGCTGGAAGAGCCGGGACCCGTGAAAGACCGTCTGCGCGGGGCACTGCGCCTGCTGGCCGAGCTGGACCTGGCCGATCCCGACCGGCGCGGCTGCATGGCCGTCAACACCGCCGCGGAGCTGGGGCGGGCGGACGAGAGTGCGGCGCGACTCGTACGCCGCATGCTCGACCGCACCGAGGACGCCTTCCGCGCGCTGATCGAAGAGGGCCAGCGCGGCGGAGAGATCGCCGCCGACCGCGACGCTCACGCGCTCGGGAGCCTGCTGCTGAACACCGTCGTCGGCATGCGCCTGATCGCGCGCGTCGCCGACGGGCCGGACCGCCTCGACAGAGTGATCGACGCGGTCATCGACTCCCTCTGAGTCCCGCCCGCCATGCCGGGACCTTCAGCATGCCTATTTTTTGTACCTGCAGTTCAAGAATTGGAGCAGCTCATGGAGCTCAACCTGCACGCCAAGACCGCCGTCGTCACCGGTGCCAGCCGGGGCATCGGGCTGGCCACGGTGCAAACCCTGATCGCCGAGGGGGTACGCGTGGTCGGCGCCGCCCGCACCGTCACCCCCGAGTTGGAGAAGTCGGGAGCCGTCGCGGTACCGGCCGACCTGAGCACCGCGGACGGGGTCGCCACCCTCATGGAGACGGCGCTCGCCCAGCTGGGCGGCATCGACCTGCTGGTGAACAACGTCGGCGGCGGCGACGCCGTCGAGCCCGTCGGATTCCTCGACACCGGTGACGCCGAATGGGCCGCCATCTTCGACATCAACCTGCTCAGCGCCGTACGCGTCACCCGGGCCGCCCTGCCCAGCCTGATCGAGCGGCGTGGATCGGTGGTCAACGTCTCGTCCATCAACTCCAGGCTCCCGGCCGCCGGCCCCGTCGCCTACAGCGCCGCCAAGGCCGCGCTGGCCGCGCTCGGCAAGTCCCTCGCCGAGGAGTTCGGGCCGCGGGGCGTCCGGGTCAACACCGTCTCGCCCGGCGTCGTCCGTACCGCCATCTGGGACGATCCGGACGGCTTCGGCGGCAAGGTGGCGGCTCTGGCGGGAGCCGAGCACGCCGCCTTCCTCGAGCAGATCCCGGCGGCGTTCGGCATCACCACCGGCCGGATCACCGAGCCCCGGGAGGTGGCCGCCCTGATCGCGTTCCTTCTGTCGGATGTCGCCGCCAACATCACGGGCGCCGACCACGTCATCGACGGCGGCACCGTCAAGACCCTCTGAAGGCCGATCAGCACCGAAACGCGAGGCGGCCCCCCACGCGCGTGGGGGGCCGCCGAGAAACCTGCATCGCCGCCGGGAGACTACACCGGGGTGTGCATGTGGCGGGTCAGGGCGTGTTCCACCAGGGTGATCAGGGTGGCCTTCACCGACTCCCGCTGCCGCGCGTCCAGGCGGACGATCGGGATGTGCCCACCGATCGACAAGGCCTCGCGGAGTTCCTCCTCCGAGTGCGCGAACTGCCCGTCCCAGCCGTTGATGCCGATCACGAACGGCAGCTTCGCCTCTTCGAAGTAGTCGATCGCCGGGAAGCTGTCGGCGAGGCGGCGCGTGTCCACAAGCACGACCGCGCCGATGGCGCCCCGTACGAGGTCGTCCCACATGAACCAGAAGCGGTGCTGTCCGGGCGTGCCGAACAGGTACAGGATCAGGTCACGGTCGAGGGAGACCCGGCCGAAGTCCATGGCCACGGTCGTGGTGGTCTTGTTGGGCGTGAGGGAGACGTCGTCCACGTGTGCCGAAGCGTCCGTCATGACCGCTTCGGTGGTGAGCGGCAGGATCTCCGAGACCGCACCAACGAACGTCGTCTTCCCCACGCCGAAGCCTCCGGCCACGACGATCTTCGTCGAAGTTAGGCCGGGGCTAGAGCCTGCGAAGTCCACTGAGCACCCTTTCGAGCAAGTTCAGGTCCGGCTTTCCGGCGTCCAGCGCAGGCTGGTGCACACGGATCAGGCCCTCCGACGCCATGTCGGCAATCAGCACCCGGACCACGCCAAGGGGCTGCCGTAAGAGGGCGGAGATCTCGGCAACCGACCGGACGTTCCGGGTCAGCTGGATGATCGCCTGATACTCCGGACTAAGTAGAGAAATGTCTTGATATTCCGACGTCACGGAGGACACCAATGCCTCCATGGCGAACTTCATCCGCGGCGCGGTACGCCCCCCGGTCACGGCATAGGGCCGTACCAGGGAGCTCGGCTTCTGCGGACGGGGAGCCGCCGGATGCGGCGGAGTACTATCACCAGCCCAACCCTGACCTGACACCATGATCTCCTGTCACCGCCCCGCTAGCGGGGGCGGGCCGCTTGCAGCTCGGCGCGTACAGCCGGCGTCAGCACCTGGCCGGCCCGCTCGACCAGCAAGGTCATCTGGTACGCCACCAACCCCATGTCACAGTCGGGAGCAGCCAGGACGGCCAAGCAGGACCCATCGCTGATGGACATGATCATCAAGAGCCCACGCTGCATTTCGATAACGGTCTGCGTCACCATACCGCCCTCGAAGACCCGCGCAGCGCCCTGGGTCAGGCTGATCACACCCGAGGCCACCGCGGCGAGCTGGTCGGCCCGGTCCTTGGGAAAACCCTCAGAGAAGGCCAGCGGCAAGCCGTCGGACGACACCACGACCGTGTGCGCGACACCCGGCACGTTGTTCACGAAGTCCGTGATCAACCAGCTTATGCCGCGCGCTCCCTGGCTCATTTCTCTCATTTGTCCTCCTCATTCTCTTCTCCGCGGGTGAACGCTCGGCCTTGCCGGACACCCTGCTGGAAGCTGGAGAGCCGGCTGCGCAGCCGTTCGGGCGAGACCTGCGGCGCCGGTGACGGAGCCTGGGGCTCGGCGAGGCTGGCCGTGCCGGGCACCAGGTTGGCCTTGGGGACGCGACGGGGCAGACCCGAGGGCGTGGTACCGCCCTGCGCGGGCTGCGCGGCGGCCTGCGCCGCCTGGAAGCCGGAGTCCGCGGGCGAGGACCACGTCGCGCCCGCCCCGGACGCGCCAGGCTTGCGCCGGGGCAGCCCGCTGGCCGTGGGAGGGGCCGCGTCCGCGGGCACGGCCGGGTGCACGGCCGTGATCTCGGGCGCCTCCTCCTTCGCGGGAGGTGGCTGCTCGGTACGCGCGCCCAGCACCTCGGGATCGGGCCGGCGGAACCAGTCGGACCCGACCGACGAGAAGATCGGCAGGAACTCGTCGCCCTGCTCCTCCATGGGCGAGTTGCGCACCACGGGGAGCGGCCCGGTCATGTCCTGCGAGGAGTAGGCGCCGGGACCGAACCTGTCGAAGTCCGAGTGCCCGTTCTGCTCGAACTGGTCGGCGGGCTTGGGCTCATCCGCGAACGGCGGGCGGTACCCGTCACCGAGCTGCGACCGCGGCCGATCCTCCGCCTCGAACAGCGACCTGCGCGGCTGCGGGTCGGCGAACGACGACCACTGCGGCTCCTCCTGCGGCTGCTTCGGCGGCTCGGTGGCGAACGACGGCCAGCGCGGCTCGTCGTCCTGCAGGGGCGGCGGCTCCGCGAAGGACGGCCACCGGTTCTCCGCGAACGGCTCCTGCGCGGGCTGCGGCGTCTCCTCGGCGAACGACGGCCAGCGCGGCTCCTCGAACGACTGCTGGGCCGGCTGCGGCGTCTCGTCGGAGAAGGACGGCCAGCGCGGCTGGTCGCCGCCCTGCGCCCCCGGCGTGCCCTGCGGCTGGTCCGCGAAAGGCGACTGGCGCTCACCGAAAGACGGCTGCTCACCGAAAGACGGCTGCTCGCCAAAAGACGGCTGCTCACCGAAAGACGGCTGCTCGCCAAAAGACGGCTGCTCGCCGAAGGGCTGCTCGAACGGGCGATCATCGGCCGGCCGCTCGTTGAACGCCGCGGGCTGCTCGCCGAACGCGGACCAGCCCGCGCTCCCGGGCACCGGCAGCGACCCCGGCCACTGCGTGTCGACGACCTGCTCGGGCCCGTCGGCGGCGCGGGACCCGTTCTGCGACGGCTCACCGAACATGCTCGGGTCGAACGTCGTGAACGCCTCGTACTGCCCGCCCTGCTGCGGCACGCCGACCCCGCTGCTGATCAGCATGTCGGGCAGCATGACCAGCGCGCTCAGCCCGCCGGTCTCCCGCTGGCTGAGCTGCACGCGGATGCCGTGCCGCAAGGCCAGCCGGCCGACCACGAACAGGCCCATGCGCCGCGACACCGAAACGTCCACGACGGGCGGGTTCGCCAGCCGCCAGTTGGCCTCCGACAACTCCTCCGGGCTCATCCCGATGCCCATGTCGTTGATCGACACGAGCACGCCGCCCTCGGCGGGCGTGCTGGTGACCGTGACCTTGCTCTCGCGGGGGGAGAACGAGATCGCGTTCTCGATCAGCTCGGCGAGCAGGTGGACGGCGTCGGTGACGGCCGGGCCGACGATCAGCGTGCCGGACGGGATCTGGATCTGGACCCGCTCGTAGTTCTCGACCTCGGACAGCGAGGCGCGGGCGATGTCGACCAGCGGCACCGGCTCGCTCCACTTACGCGCGGCCTCCTGGCCGGCGAGGACCAGGAGGTTCTCGCTGTTGCGGCGCATGCGGGTGGCCAGGTGGTCGAGCCTGAACAGGTTCGCGAGCCGCTGCTCGTCCTCTTCACCCTGCTCCAGGCCCTCGATGAGCTGCAGCTGCCGCTCGACCAGCGTCTGGCTGCGGCGGGAGAGGTTGACGAACATCGAGTTGACGTTCGCGCGCAGCTTGGCCTCGTCACCGGCCAGCCGGATCGCCTCGCGGTGGACCTCGTCGAACGCCCGCGCCACCTCACCGATCTCGTCGCGGGTGTTGACGCCGACCGACGGCACCTCGGGCACGTGCGCGCCGTCACCGGACTCGCGCAGCACACGGACGGTCTCGGGCAGCCGGGTCGTGGCGACCTGGAGCGCCTCGGCACGCAGCCGGCGCAGCGGGCGGACCAGCGAGCCGGCCACGCGGGTGGTGAAGATCAGGACGAGGAGCAGCAGGACGAGGATCATCGCACCGGAGATGATCGCGTTGCGCTGCTCGGTGTCGCTCAGGTCCCGGGTCCTGGCCACGATCTTGGTGGCCAGGCCGTCCTCGACCTTGCGCAGGGCGTTGCCGGACAGGCTGGTGCTGTCGAACCAGTTGCTCAGGTCACGGTGGGTGGTGACGTCGAGGTCCTTGATCCGGTTGTACGCGCGCACCTGGGCGAGCGCGCGCTGGCGCATGGCGTCGGCGAGGTCGATCTCGGGGCCCCGCATGAGCTGCTGGTACGCCTTCAGGTCCGCGGGGTCCGCCTCCTGCTCGAAGGCGGCCAGTTCGGCCTGCTGCTTGTTCCAGGAGCCCAGGAGGTCCGACAGGTCGTCGCTGTCCAGCTGGCGCCCGACGAGCGCCACGATCAAGATGATCTGCTGGCGCGAGATCTCCTCCTTGACCTGCTGGAGCGCGCCGATCGAGGCCACCTCACGCTGGAGGGTTTCGTCGCTGACACCGTCTCCCAGGTCGCCCTGGATCGCGGAGAAGGTGCTGATCATGGTGGTGTAGATGCTGATGGCGGCGCGCGGCGGCACGTTCGAGACCATCGACGTGCGGAGGCTGTCGAGGCCCTCGAGCCAGCGGCGCATGTTCGCGACGCCCTCGCGGACGCGGGCCGAGTGGGTGGCGTCGATGGCCGTGGCCGCGCTGAGCGCCTGCTTCTTGGCGGCGTCAGTGGCCTGCCGCTGCGTCTTGAGCTGGACGAGGCGCTGGCCGCGGCTGCGGTCGGCGACGTACCACGCGGTGAGCGTGCGTTCCTTGCCGAGCTCGTGGTTGAGCGCCCCAATGCGCTGCACGAGCTCGGCGACCTGGGTCAGACGGCGGTAATCGGCGCTGGTGCCGATGGCGTCGGCCAGCTGCACGCCGGCGAGAAGCACACCCACGACCGTGGGGATGAGGATCAGCGCGACCAGCCTGGAGCGCACACGCCAGTTCCCCAGCCGGAAACGTCCGCCTGTGTACTCCCCTGACCTCGTGTGCCTGGGGTCTTTCGTCCTCACTGACTCTCGCTACCTCTCGCCGGTACGTGCTCGAAAAATCAGACACGCGTATGGCGCATGGGATTCTGTCCGGCTGGGTAATTGGAACACAACCCGTACCAGATCGGCCAACCGAACATATCTCATCACATGTGCCCAAGGGTTCACTTTGGGCAACATAGCGCCGTACACGTTTCAGGCTGGCCGGAAAGAATCCCGGTTGGCCGGCGCCGCGTGCTTCACCATCAGGTGCCGCGTCACCGAGTACTCCTGGACCGCCTCCTGGCTCATGTCCTTGCCGAACCCACTGCCCTTCACCCCACCGTGCGGCGCCTCGCTGGCGATGGGCAGATGGTCGTTCACCCAGGTCACGCCCACATCGAGCCGATGTGAAACGCGCATGGCCCTGGAGACGTCATGCGACCACACCGACGAGGCCAGGCCGTACCTGGTGTCGTTGGCCAGCCTGACCGCCTCGTCCTCGCCGTCGAACGGTAGCGCGACGAGCACCGGTCCGAAAAGCTCCCCTTGCACGATCTCGCTGTCCTGCGCGACGTCGGTCACGAGCGTGGGCGGGTAGAAGAAGCCGGGGCCCTCGATCGCGGCGCCGCCGTGCAGCACGCGCCCGCCGGCCCTGGAGACGAACCCGTGCACCCGCTCCCGGTGCGCGGCGGAGATCAGCGGGCCGATGTCCGTGGCCGGGTCCCAGGGGTCACCGACGGTTATTTTGGCAAGAGTTGCCCGGAGCGCCTCGACCGCGTCCGCGTACACCTCGCGGGCGACGTACACGCGGGTGGCGGCAGTGCAGTCCTGCCCGGTGTTGTACGTCGCCCCCATGGCCACGCCGCGGGCCATCTCCGCCAGGTCCGCGTCCTCGAAGACCAGCGCCGGCGCCTTGCCGCCGAGCTCGAGGTGCACCCGCTTGAGCGTGGCCGCGGCCCCGGTCATCACCGCCCGCCCCGTCTCCGTGGAGCCGGTGACGCTGACCATGTCCACGCCGGGGTCGGTGACCAGCGCCTGGCCGACCTCCGCGTCCCCGGTGACCGCCTGCACGAGCCCGTGGGGCGCGCCCGCCTTGGCGAACAGCTCGGCCAGCCGCAGCGTCGTGCGCGGCGTCTGCGGCGCCGGCTTGATCACCACGGCGTTGCCGGCCGCCACCGCCGGGCCGATCTTCCAGACGGCCATGACGAACGGGAAGTTCCACGGCGCGATGGAGCCCACCACGCCGACGGGGCGGCGCAGCAGGACCGAGGTGTAGCCGGGGCTGAACACCCCGGCGCCCGAGCCTTCGAGCGAGCGGGCGGCCCCGGCGAAGAAGCGCAGGTTGTCCGCGGCGAACGGCAGCTCGCCGTCCCTGAACACCGCCGCGGGCTTGCCCGTCTCCTCCACCTCGAGCCTGGTGAGCTCCTCGGCGTCGGCCTCCACCAGGTCGGCCACCCGCAGCAGCAGCCGGGCACGGTCGGCGGGGGTGACCTGCGACCACTCCTCGAAGGCCGCCCGGGCCGTGCGTACGGCCGCCGCCACTCCCTCCACCGGCGTGTCCGGAATTTCGGCGCACGGCAGACCGGTGGCGGGGTTGATCAGTTCACGCATGTCACTCGCCAAGTTGCTCGATCAGGTCGGCGGCCTTGCGCAGGCCGTCGCGACGCCGGATATCCTCGCCCGCGACGGCGAGCCGGGCACGCAGCTCGGTGTCCCCGAGCAGCCGCTCGACCGCCCCCTTCAGTTCGTCGTCCGTGAAGGTGTAGGTGGAGAGCCTGACACCATAGCCGAGTTCATCGACCCGTTGGGCGTTGTCGTACTGGTCCCAGAAGAGCGGCAGCAGGATCATCGGCTTGCCGAAGTGCAGCGCCTCTGTGGTCGTGTTGTTGCCGCCGTGGGTGATGACCAAGTCACACAGTGGGATGATCTTAGTCTGCGGGAGGAACTCCGCGCCCCACATGTTGTCGGCCAGCTTGATCTCCCCGTGCAGCGGGCCCTTGGAGACGATGTACTGGTGCGGCGTGGTGGCCAGGACGTCGATCACCCGCTGCATCAGCTCCACGTCGGAGGAGCCGAGCGAGCCGAGCGAGAAGTAGACCAGCGACCCCTCGTTGCGCTTGAAGGGCAGCGTGAACTCGCCGTCGGTCTCGCGCACGGAGGAGTCGAGCCGGTGCCACGACGCGCCGAGCGGGCGGGCGTCGGCGTAGTCGAGGGCCTCCGGGTAGACGTAGAGGTTCAGGTCGCCCTGGTGGATGAAGTCCAGGTCGGGCAGCGGCGCGGTGCCCTGCTCGACGCACCACTCGTTGAAGGCGCTCCAGAGCTCGCGGTGGGTGCGGTCGTACTCGGCGCGGAAGGCGTCCCACTCGGAGCGGTCGTCGGCGGGCAGGCCGGAGAAGACCGGCGCGATGTTCTCGCCGCGCACCTCGAGCGGGTTGCAGGAGACGATGCGGACGAACTTCTTGCCCGCGGTGAGCAGCGCCGGGAACGTGATCACGTTGTCCTCGACGATGACGTCGGGGTTCACCCGCTCGATGATGGCCTTGAGCTGCGGCTCGCAGTACTTCACGCCGTCGATCAGCTCGACCCAGATGGGCTTGGTGACGGTCTCGAGCTGCTCCAGCGTGCTCTTGCGGTACTCGGGCGCGGTCTCCCGGATGAAGTCCTTCCAGAACTGGCCCGGGTCCTGCTCCTCCGCGTTCTCGGGCGGCGGGGCGAGGTCCACGAGGTCCTCCTCGAAGCCGAGCGCCTCGAGCTTGCCCTTCCACGACGCCTCGGCGGCGAAGACGACGCGGTGGCCGCGGCGGCGGAGGATGTCGCCGATGCCTATGCAGTTGTTGGTCGGGCCGTACGCGCTTTCCGGCATGAACAGGATGGTGAGAGACATCGAGACTCCGGGGGAACTCATCGATTTGAAGAGGAATTCAAGAACTCATCTAGCGTGGAGGTCAAGTAACGGGCACTATGGTCACGGCCAACTGAACAGCAGCCAAACGAGTGAGGGTGGTGCGGGTGGCACAGCGCAAGAGCCGTAGTGACCGGCGCATCGACTTGATCGAGGCCGCGCGCAGGGCCATCATCCGCCACGGCATCGACGGCGTACAGCTCTCGCACGTCGCCGAGGAGGCCGGGCTCACCTCCGGCGCGGTGCTCTACCACTACCCCGACCTCAGCGAGCTGCTGGTCGAGGCGCAGCACGCGGGCATGGAGCGCTTCTACGAGCAGCGCGTGCGGCACCTCGCCGCGCTCACCGACCCGGTCGAGAAGCTGGTCGTCACGGTCAGGTCGGGGCTGCCGACCGGGCCGCTCGACCCCGACGTGCGCCTGCTCAACGAGCTGGGCGGGGCCGCGGGCCGCAACCGGGTCTACGGGGTGCTGCTCACCTCGCTCTACGACCGCCAGGTGTCGATGTACCAGGCGATCCTGGACACCGGGGCGGCGCTCGGGGTGTTCAAGCTGAGCGCCGACTCGCTGACCATCGCACGCAACCTGGTGGCGCTGGAGGACGCGTACGGCTACCGCATCACGGCCAGGCACCCGGTCATCGGCCCGGCCGAGGCGGCCGAGCTGATCCTGTCGTACGCGCGCGCGGCCACGGGCAACGACCTGGCCCGCTGACATCATGGATAGACCGCCATGATGACCGCGTCCTCGGCGTTCCAGCGCACCTTGACCTTGGCGCCCACCTCCATCGAGCTCGCCCCCTGCACGGCGACGAGCAGCGGCTTGGCGCGGCCCGGCACGTCCACGGAGATGTGCGACACGCCGCCGTAGAAGCTGACGTCCAGGACGCTGCCCTTGAGGCCGCGCGTGGCGTTCTCGTCGGCCAGCTCGACCTTCTCGGGCCGGACCGCCAGCAGTGCCTTGGCGCCCGCTGCCAGCTCCTCCAGCGGGGTGCCGGCCAGCATGCCGAACTCGTCGGTGTTGATCCCGTCGGGCCCGCCGGCCGTGCCGTGGAAGAGGTTGTTGGCGCCGACGAAGTCGGCCACGAACGGCGTGCGGGGCCGCTCGTAGAGCGCGACCGGCTCGTCCACCTGGCGCACGCTGCCGCGGTCGAAGACCGCGATGCGGTCGGCCAGCGACATGGCCTCCTCCTGGTCGTGCGTGACGACCACGAACGTGATGCCGACCTCGTGCTGCAGCCGCTTGAGCTCCAGCTGCATGTCGGCGCGGACCTTCTTGTCCAGGGCCGACAGCGGCTCGTCGAGCAGCAGCAGGCGGGGCCGCTTGACGATGGAGCGGGCCAACGCGACCCGCTGCCGCTGGCCGCCGGAGAGCTGGGCGGGCTTGCGGCCGCCGTGCGCCGACAGCCCGACGGTCTCCAGCACCTCACCAACGCGCTGCTTGATCTCCTGGCGGGGCAGCCGCTCGCGCTCAAGCCCGTAGGCCACGTTCTTGGCCACGGTCATGTGGGGGAACAGCGCGTACGACTGGAACATGAGGCTGATCGGCCGCCGGTTCGGCTGCTTGGACAGCAGGTCGTCGCCGTCGAGGGTCACCGAGCCCGCGTCGGGCGTCTCGAACCCGGCGATGATGCGCAGCAGTGTGGTCTTGCCGCAGCCCGAGGGGCCGAGCAGGGCGAAGAACTCGCCCTGGCCGATCTCCAGCGACACGTCGTCGAGCGCGGTGACGTCACCGAACCTGCGGGTGATGCCATCAATCTTGAGCACGAGCCTCACCGATCTTGGTCATACGCTGCCCGGCGATCACGGCCGTGAAGCTCACGAGGAGCAGGATCGCGGCCAGCGCGTTGATCTTCGGGGTCACTCCGAAACGGATCATTGAGTAGATGACGATCGGCAGCGTCTGCTCGCTGTTGCCGATCGTGAAGAACGCGATCACGAACTCGTCCAGCGACAGCGTGAACGCCAGCAGCGCGCCCGCGACGATGCCCGGCGCGAGCTGCGGCAGCGTGATCCTGATGAACGTCTCCACCGGCCCGGCGCCCAGGTCGCGCGAGGCCTCCTCCAGCGAGGTGTCGGAGTTGGCGAGCCTCGTGCGCACCACCGCCGCCACGAACGACATCGAGAACAGGCCGTGGGCGAGCACCACCGAGTACAGGCCGAGCGTGAGCGCGATCACGCCGTAGAACAGCAGCAGGCCGATCGCGATCACCAGATCGGGCAGCACGGCCGGCATGAGCGCGATGGCGTCCAGCAACTTCGACCTGCTGTACCTGGCCAGCCCGACGGCAAGGAGTGTGCCCAGCACCGTGGCGATCACCGTGGAGCCCGCGGCCACGATCAGCGTGTTGACCAGGCCGTCCCTGACCCGCTCGTCGCGGGCCAGCTCGCCGTACCACTTGAGGCTGAAGCCCTCGTACGTGTACGCCGACTTGCCGGAGTTGAACGACATGACGACCAGCACGACGATCGGCAGGTAGAGGAAGACGTACGTGGCCCAGAACGGGACATACAAGAACTTTGACCTACGCACGGCGGGCCACCCATGCCTGCGCGAGGAGCAGCACGATCAGCACCGCGATGAGCGCCAGCGCGAGCGTGGCGCCGAACGGCCAGTCGCGGGCCTTCAGGAACTGGTCGCGGATCAGGTTGCCCACCATGATCGACTTGCTGCCGCCCAGGATCTCGGGGATGACGAAGTTGCCGAAGCTCGGCACGAAGACGAACAGGCACCCGGTCATCACGCCAGGCACCGTCAGCGGGAGTGTGACCTTCCTGAACGTGGTGAACCCGGAGGCGCCCAGGTTCGCCGAGGCCTCCCTGAGCTGCGGGTCGAGCCGCTCGATCGCCGCGTACAGCGGCAGCACCATCAGCGGCAGATACGAGTAGAGCAGCCCGGCGACGATCGTGCCCTGCTTGTACAGCAGCTCCAGCTGCGTGCCCAGCAGCGAGTTGACCAGGCCGGGGCCGCTGAGCAGCATGATCCACGCGTACACGCGGATGATGAAGTTCGTCCAGAACGGCAGCACGATCGCGACCAGTGCCACCGTCTTCCATTTCCGCGGGAGCTGCGCGATCACGTACGCCGTCGGATAGCCGATCAGCAGCGCGACCAGGGTCGTCAGCGCTGCGAGCTTCAGCGAGGTGACCACCACGCCCAGATAGAGCGGGTCGGCCAGGCGCTCGAAGTTCTCGGTGGTGAACTCGTAGACGATGCCGCCGAAGCGGCCTCGCTGGAACACCGTGTTGCTGAGCACCAGCGCCAGCGGCACCAGCAGCAGCACGATCAGGTAGGTGACACCGGGTGACAGGAAGACGAACGCACCCAGCCGGCGCCCCCGCCAACGGGACACCGGCCGGGCCTTGACCTCAGACTTCACCGTGGTTACTGCTGTGCCGTGATCTCGGTCGACAGGCGCGTGTACTTGGTCGACGCCTGGCCCAGGTCGACGATCGACTCACCGTTGAGCAGCTCGGCGGGCTTGATGCCGAGCAGCGAGCCCTTCGGGACCGTGACCTTCTCCATGGCGGCCTTGTTCGGGACCTTGTAGTTGATGTTCTCGGCGGCCCAGCTGTGGATCTCGGGGTCGAGGATGAAGTTGATCAGAGCGTGCGCGGCCTCCTTGTTCTTGGAGGACTTCATGATCACCATGGTGTCCACCCAGAGGTCGCTGCCCTCCTTCGGCACCACGAACTTGATGTTGTTCTTCTCGTCCGTGGTCGGGCACCAGCCGTCCCACGCCTCGACCATGACGGCCTCGCCGGACTTCAGCTTGTCGCCGAACGTGGTGTCGTCGTAGGTGAGCAGGTGGGGCTTCTGCGCGAGGAGGGCGTCCTTGACCTTCGCGATCTCGTCGTCCTTGTCGGTGTTGACCGAGTAGCCGAGCGCCTTGAGCGCGGGCAGGGCCAGCCAGCGCTCGGTGGTCATCATGGTGATCTTCTTGTCAGCCCAGGCGGGCGGCTTGAGGAGATCGTTCCAACTCGTCGGCTCGGCCTTCACCAGGTCGCTGCGGTAACAGATGCCGGTCGTGCCCCAGGTGTAGGGCACCGAGTACTTGTTGCCCTTGTCGTAGGAGAGCTGGGTGGCCTCCGGGTAGAGGTTGGCCAGGTTGGGGATCAGCTCGGGGTGGATCGGCTCCAGCAGGCCGGCCGCGTTGAGCGCCTGGGCGTACTGGCCCGACACGAACGCCACGTCGACGCCGCTGTCACCGGGGGCGGTGAGCTTGGTCATCGCCTCCTCGTTGGTGGCGTGCAGCGCGACCTTCATGTCCTTGACCTTGAGCTTCTCCTTGACCCTCTGGGGCAGCTCCTTGGGCGTGTAGCCGTCCCAGACCGTGATCTGGAGTGTCTGCTGCGACAGGTCCGCGTTCGGCTTGAGCTGGTCGGCCGCCGCCACGGCCGCGCCTTCTGAGCTGGTCGACGACTCACCGCCGCACGCCGAGACGGCAAGCGTGAGGCCGACCGCCGCCATGGCGGCCGGGAGACGACGGGTGAACCGGGTACGGGACACGGCCGCTACTCCTTCTGAAATTTGTGCTGTTTGAGGGGTCGCGCGACCTTACCGGACACAGCAGACCAGAGCAGGAGTGTTGCAGGGTAAATCAACATGAGCAAGACTTTTGCTGACATTGCTACCTGGAAGTTTGGTCTACGAGTTGAATTGGGATTCAATAGCCACCCGGCTGCTCTCTCTCGGTGAGTCGCCGCTCACCGCCAGAGACCGCGGCCTCACTGCGGTGCTCCTGCTGCTGCTCCAGGACCAGGTGCCGGAGCCGTTCGGAGTGCGCTGGTTTCTGCCGTTGCCAACCCTCTCGTACCGGCTTGGAGATCTCCACACTGGGGCCCCAGGTGAGCGTGACTTCGGCCCTCACGTGGACCAGACGAACTACTCGGTGGTGGTGGACGAGCAGGTCGTGGTCAAGTGGCTCACCCCACCGGTCCCCCTGCCCCACCCCACTCCGGAGATCTTCGCCCATCTCGTTGAGGCGGGCTTCAACGACACTGCCCCGCCATACGCTGCCCTGACCCGCACGGTGGGCGCGCACGAGGAGCTCCTCGCCTTGGTCACCGGCTATCTGCCGGAGGCCCGCGACGGCTGGGAGTGGTGCGTCGACGAGGCCGTCGCCGGCAGCACGCGCTTCGCTCCCGCCATCGGCCGCCTCGCCGCCGGCCTCCACCTCGCCCTCGCCACCTTCCCCTCCGATGTTCCCTCGGCCGGTAAAGCGCGCACCCGTGCGGCGGCCAGGGCGGAGGCCGCACTCGTGGATGCGCTCGAGCTCACCGACGGCGAGGACGGCGCGTGGCTGGCCACCAGAGCGGCACGCATGAGGCACGAGCTGGCGCCCCTCCAGGCGGACATCACGAGCCCCCGCATCCGGATCCACGGCGACCTCCACGTGGGCCAGATCCTCCAGTGGCGGGACGGCTACGCCGTGATCGACTTCGACGGCAACCCGACCGTCACCGACGCCGAACCGTGCCAGCCCGCCGCCCGGGACGTGGCCCAGCTCACCACGAGCCTCGAGCACGTGGCCCAGGTCGCCGTCAGACGGCGGGACGTGCGCCCCGATCAGGCGGTCGCCTGGGCGGCGAAGGCCCGTGCCGAGCTGCTGGCCGCGTACAAGGAACGCCTGGCCGAAGAGGACAGGCCGGATCTCCTGGACGAAGGGCTGATCCGCCCGTTCGAGGTGGAGCAGGAGTGCCGCGAGCTGATCTACGCCGCCCGCCATCTGCCCCGCTGGCGCTACGCCCCCATGGGTGTCCTGCGCACCTGGTACCAAGAGGAGAACGTCACGTGAATTCCGAGCTCTACCTGTCCGACCTGGAGGCCAAGCCGGCCGCCCTGCGGAGCCTGGCGGGCGCGCTCCGGGCGGAGAGCCCCTTCGAGCGGCTCCCGAGCGGCCTCACCAGGGTGCTCTTCCTGGGCATGGGCAGCTCCAGGTACGCCGCGGGCGTTGCCGCCCTGCGCCTGCGCGCCGCGGGCATCGACGCGTACGCCGACTACGCCTCGGCCGCCGCCACCTGTCCGGCCGCCGAGGACACCCTGGTCATCCCGATCTCGGCCACGGGCAAGAGCAGGGAGACGCTCGACGCCACGGAACGGTACGCGAACGGCCCGTCCTTCCTCGCGGCGCTCACCAACTCCCCCGGCTCGCCCCTCACCCAGGCGGCCGGTCTGGTCGTCGACATGCGGGCGGGCGAGGAGCGCGGCGGCGTGGCCTGCCGTACGTTCCAGCACACGCTGGCCCTCCTCCTGGCTCTGGAGGCTCACCTCACCGGGACCGACCGCGATGTGCCCCGGCTGGTCGAGCGGGCCGCCGAGGCCACCGAGGACCTCCTGGACCGCAGGGACGAGTGGCTCCCCCTGACGATGGAGCTGCTGGACGGCGAGCACGGCGTCTACACCATCGCCCCGGCCGAGCGTCTGTCGTCGGCCGAGCAGTCGGCGCTGATGTTCCGCGAGGGCCCGCGCCGCCCGGCCGACGCCTGCGAGAGCGGCGACTGGTCCCACGTGGACGTCTACCTCACCAAGACCCTCGACTACCGAGCCCTGCTCTTCCCCGGTTCCCGCTACGACGCCCAGGCCATGGAGTGGGTGCGCGAGCGCGGTTCCACGGTGGTCACCGTGGGCGCGGAGGTGAAGGACGCCACGGCCGCCGTCAGGTACGTCCACGACACCGACCCGGACGTCGCCCTGCTCACCGAGACGCTGGTGGCCGAGCTCGTCGCCGCCCACTGGTGGTCGGCGAGCTAGGGCCGGGCGGCCAGGGCGTGCTCGACGAGCGAGATGAGGGTGCTCTTGACCGCCTGCCGCTCCCGCGCGTCCGTGCGCCGGCACCCGCGACCGGCCTGACTACGCCACGGTCAGATGGAGATCATCAATGTCAATGGACACATCCAGGCTGCCGCCCAGCGCCTCGGCGTAGGCAGCGAGGGTCGACACCTTGATGTTGGACAGCATGGCGGATTCGATAGCGGACACCCGCTTCTGGCTCACCCCCATGCGCTCGGCCACCACCTGTTGTGTCAGCCCCCTACGCCTGCGTATCTCTCCCAAGCGAAGCCCCGCGACTCGACGCGCCGCCCGCCGACGAATCTCTTCCATCTCACCAGGCGCGTCGAAGATTTCAGCCAGGGCGCTGTCGTCGTGCTTCACTTGCCCTCCTCTTTGCCGGCGAGCCACTGCTGGTAGCGCTCCAACGCGACCTCGATCAACTCGCTGTAGAACTTCTTGCTGTCAACGTTGCCTTGTCACCGTGAGACAACAGAAGCACCAACGTCCCGCCATGCGCCACAAAAGCAATGCGCAGCGTGCCGCATGCCGTAGTTCCTTCAGTCCGATGGACTTGGCAGGTACATCACTCTTCGACACATCGGCTTGAGAGCGCTCGGCCGAGCCTCATTGCCCCGCTCACTTGCCCGGCGGAGTAGGCCTCGCCCGCCTGTTCACCAGCGCCTCGATGCCGTCGAGCACGCGCTGCAGGCCGAACTCGAAGGCGTGCTCCGGGCTGTAGGCCGCGTTGAGCTGCTCGCCGGCGGCCTGGCCGACGCGCGAGGCCGTGGGGAAGCGGCCGGCGTCGGCGATGCGGCTGAAGAAGGGCGCGTGCGCGGCCCACCACTGCTCGTCGGTCATGCCCGTCTGGCTCTCCGCCTGGGCGGCCTCCACCGCGCCCCTGGCCGTCCCGTGCACGAACCCGGTGACCAGGGTGATCACCGAGTCCATCTCCAGGTCCGACAGGCCGATGCCGTCCACGGCGCGCAGCTCGTAGTCGTACTTCGCCGTGACGTTCGGGCCAAGCACGGGCCGGCTCGCCGCCACCTGCAGCAGCCACGGATGGCGCAGGTAGAGCGCCCAGTTCTCCCTGGCGATCTGCTCCAGCCTGCCCCGCCATCCGCCGGGCACGTCCTCCGGCCTGGCCGTCTCTCCGTAGACGGTGTCGAGCATGACGTCGAACAGCTCGGGTTTGCCCGGGACGTACGTATAGAGCGACATCGTCCCGACACCCAGCCGCTCGGCCACGCGCCGCATGGACAGCGCCTGCAGCCCCTCGGCGTCGGCGACCTCGATGGCTGCGCGCACGATGCGGTCGACGCTCAGCTCGGGCTTGCCCTTGCGGCTGGCGCGCTCACTGGTGCGCCAGAGCAGGGCCAGGCTGCGCGCGGGGTCGCCCTTCCCGGAGTACTCAACGGTCACATTCGTACGGTACACCGTACGATTGCGCGAACTCAACCGTATGCTGTACGGTACGCCGTACGAAATCAGGGAAGGGACACGTATGTCAGCGGTGCTCGCGCAGGACCTGCGCAAGACGTACGGAGACAAGCCCGCGCTGGACGGGATCGATCTCGACGTGGGCCGGGGCATGGTGTGCGGCCTGCTCGGCCCCAACGGCGCCGGCAAGACCACGGCCGTCCGCATCCTCACCACGCTCCTGCGGGCCTCGGGCGGCCGCGCCGAGGTCGCGGGGTTCGACGTGGCGACCCAGCCCCGCCAGGTACGCCGCAGCATCGGCCTGGTCGGCCAGCACGCGGCGGTGGACGAGATCCTGACCGGCCGGCAGAACCTCGAGCTGTTCGGCCGCCTCTACCACCTCAGCGCGCCCAAGGCCCGGGCCAGGGCGGGCGAGCTGCTCGAACGGTTCGGGCTGGACCACAAGGGGCCGGCCAAGGAGTACTCGGGCGGCATGCGGCGCAGGCTCGACCTCGCGGCCAGCATGATCCTCGCGCCGCCGGTGCTGTTCCTCGACGAGCCGACGACCGGGCTGGACCCGCGCAGCCGCGCGGAGATCTGGCGCGCGGTGCGCGAACTCGTGGCGGGCGGCACGACCGTGCTGCTGACCACCCAGTACCTCGAGGAGGCCGACCAGCTCGCGGACCGGATCTCGGTGATCGACTCCGGGCGGGTGGTGGCCGAGGGCACACCGGACGAGCTCAAGTCCAAGCTCGGCGGCGACCGGCTCGACGTGGTGATCCACGACCCGGCGCGGCTCGACGAGGCCGCCGCGATCGCCGGGCGGGTGGCGTCCGGACCGGCCGAGGTCGACCGGGACACCAGGCACGTGAGCGCGCCGGTGGACGAGCGGGTGCAGGCCCTCACGGAAGTCCTCACGGCCCTGGCGGCGACCGGGATCGCGGTCGAGGATGTCGCGCTGCGCCGCCCCACGCTGGACGAAGTCTTCCTGAACCTCACCAACCGCCGAGGAGACGCGAGATGAGATGGGCTCTGGCCGACGGGTGGACGGTCGCCCGCCGCGACCTGATCCACTGGGCCAACCAGCCGATGACGGTGGTGTTCGGGGTCCTCTTCCCCGTGATGATCACCTTGGCCTTCGGCTACCTGTTCGGCGGCGCGGTCGAGGTGCCCCCGGGGGCTGACTACTTCACCTTCCTCATGCCCGGCATGTACGGCATGACGATGCTCTTCGGGCTGAGCGCCACCATGGTCGCCGTCACCACCGACGCGTCCAAGGGCGTCACCGACCGCTTCCGTTCCATGCCCATGGCACCCTCGGCCGTGCTGATCGGCCGGGCCGTCGCGGACCTGCTCAACTCGGTCCTGGTCCTGGCCGGGCTCCTGGCCTGCGGCCTGGCGGTGGGCTGGCGCCCCTCCTCGCTCTCCGGCGCCCTGGGCGCGGTGGGCCTGCTGCTGCTCCTGCGCTTCTCGCTGCTCTGGGCCGGCATGTACCTGGGGCTGCTGGCCAAGGAGCCGGGCGCGGTGGTGGCGGTGCAGACCCTGGAGTTCCCGATCGGCTTCCTGTCGAACGCCTTCGTCGCGCCGGGCACGATGCCGGGCTGGCTGGGGGCGATCTCCGAGTGGAACCCCCTGTCGTCCACGGTGGCGGCGGCCCGGGAGCTCTTCGGGAACCGCGGATGGGGCGGGGACTCGTGGGTGGCCCAGCACGCGGTCCTGATGGCGGTGATCTGGCCGGTGGTGATCACCGCCGTCTTCTTCTTCCTGTCGGTACGCCGATACCAGCGGCTCGACCGCTAGCCGCCGGAGAGCGCCTGCTCGTAGGCCAGGAGGGTGTCCACGAACATCCGGCGCTGCTCGGGCGTGAGCGGCTCCAGCGCCTGACGCCAGGCCGTGGCGCCGTAGCCGAGCCACTCATTGATCGACTCCGCGTGCCGGTCGGCGATGCTCACGATCGTGCGGCGCCGGTCGGCGTCGTCCTCGCGCCGGTCGAGCACACCCTTCCGGCTCAGATCCCCCACCATCAGGCTCACCGTCGCGGGCGCCACCTCCAGCCGCGACGCCAGCTCGTTCACCGTCATCGGGCCGTCGAAGAGCAGGTACGCCAGCAGCGACAGATGCCTGGGCGCCAGCGACAACGACTGCAGCTCAGGAGGCACCCCCAGGCGCTTGACCCGCCCCACCATGCGCGGCATCAGCAGCAGCAGCGTCCTGATCCCGTCGTCCACGCTCAAGCCGTCAGTTGACATCCTCAATACCTTGTTGTCTAAATTAGCTTTGGTTGCAAAGCAAATATGAAGTCTCGTCTAAGGATAGTGACGTGTCCGATTTCAACCAGCAGGTGATCGAGGAGTTCCGGGCCAACGGCGGCAAGGTGGGCGGCATGTTCGAGGGCGCGCCTCTCGTCCTGCTCACCACCACGGGCGCCAGGAGCGGCCGGCGGCGCACCAACCCTGCCGTCTACCTGCGGGACGGCGAGCGGGTCCTGGTGTTCGCCTCCAACGCGGGCGCCGAGGCCAACCCGGCCTGGTACCACAACGTGCTGGCCAACCCCAGGGTCATCGTGGAGCTGGGCGAGGACCGGTTCGCGGCCAGGGCGGTGCCGCTGGAGGGCGAGGAACGCGACCGCATGTACGCCAGGCAGAGCGCGATCGACCCGGCCTTCGCCGCCTACCAGGAGGGCACCGACCGGGTCATCCCGGTCGTCGCGCTCTACCCCGAGACCGAGCGGCTGCAGGCGTTCGGGGACGAGCTGGCCAGGATCCACGACCACCTGAGAGGGGAGCTGGCCAAGGTGCGCGAAGGGGCCCCGGCCAGCGACCTGCGGGTGCACTGCCTGGCCTTCTGCGACGCGATGGCCTTCCACCACAATGGCGAGGACCGGGTGGCGTTCCCGCACCTGGAGAAGCTCTTCCCCGAGCTGGAGGAGGCCCTCGACCGGCTGCGCGCCGAGCACGCGATGATCGCCGAGCTCCTCGGGAAGCTGCGCGAGGCCGCCGACCCCCAGACGCTCGACCGCATCGCGAACGAGCTGGAGGCCCACTTCGCCTACGAGGAGGAGCAGCTGGTCCCCGTGCTCAACTCGCTGGAGAGCGTCCCCTGGGCCTAGCGGACCGGCGCGGCGCGCAGCCGCACGACGTGCTCGACCAGCGAGATCAGCGTCGCCTTGACCGACTCGCGGTGGCGGGCGTCCGTACGCACGATCGGCACGTGCGGCGACAGCGCGAGCGCCTCCCTGACCTCCTCCTCGGAGTGCGGGAACTGCCCCTCCCAGCCGTTGACGCCGATCACGAACGGCAGCTTCGCCTCTTCGAAGTAGTCGATCGCGGGAAAGCTGTCGGCCAGCCGGCGCGTGTCGAGCAGCACCACCGCGCCGATCGCGCCCCGGACGAGGTCGTCCCACATGAACCAGAACCGGTGCTGCCCGGGCGTGCCGAACAGGTACAGGATCAGGTCACGGTCGAGTGAGACGCGGCCGAAGTCCATGGCCACGGTCGTGGTCTGCTTGTTCGGGGTGAGGCCGAGGTCGTCGATGCCCGCGGACGCGTCCGTCATCACCGCTTCTGTCGTGAGCGGCAGGATCTCGGACACCGCCCCCACGAACGTCGTCTTGCCGACGCCGAACCCACCGGCGACGACGATCTTCGTCGACGTCAGCCCGGGGCTAGAGCCTGCGTAGTCCACTGAGCACCCTTTCGAGCATGTTGAGGTCTGGCTGTCCCTGGCTGAGGCGTGGCTGGTGCAGGCGGACAAGCCCCTCGTCGGACATGTCCGCCACGAGCACCCTGGCCACGCCCAGCGGGACGCGGAGCAGGGCCGAGATCTCGGCGACCGACCGGAACGACCTGCACAGCTGCATGATGGCCTCCTGCTCGGGGGTGAGCATGGCCATCTCGTCGTCCGGGATCGACATGGACGAGATCAACGTCTCCATCGCTAGGTGATAGCGCGGCTCGGATCGGCCGCCGGTCACCGCGTAAGGACGGAACAGGGGCTCGTCGTCCCCTGCGCCGTCAACGCCATACACGGCCCGCTCCCATCAGTTCCATCACATCACCGGGTCCTGGCGGCCTGGAGCTCGGCCCGCAGGGCCGGCGTGAGTGCCTGTCCGGCTCTGTCTACGAGCAACGTCATCTGGTACGCCACCAACCCCATGTCACAGTCCGGAGCCGCCAGCACCGTGAGCACGGAGCCGTCGCTGATCGCCATGACCAGGAGCAGGCCGCGCTGCATCTCGACGACCGTCTGCGTCACCGCGCCGCCCTCGAACACCCTGGAGGCGCCCACGGTCAGGCTCAGCAGGCCGGCGGAGACGGCGGCGAGCTGGTCGGCCCGGTCCGGCGGGAAGCCTTCAGAGGCGGCCAGGCACAGGCCGTCGGCCGAGACCACGACCGCGTGCGCGACTCCGGGCGTGTTACGCACGAAGTCGGTGATCAGCCAGTCGAACCTGTTCGCCTCATGGCTAAGGGTTGTCACGCATCCTCCCCGGCGGGACGCTCACTCACTCTTTTCCTCCTGTCCACGTACTTCCTGGCGGCCTCGTCGCACACCCTGCTGGTAGCTGGCCATCCGGCTCCGCATCCGGTCCGCCGAGACCGGCGGCGTCGGAGCCGGCCGCTGCGGTTGCTGCGGCTGCGCCGGCTGGTTCGCCGTACCGGGAACCAGGTTGGCCTTGGGGGTGCGCTTCGGTAGCCCGGCGGCGGTGATGCCGCCGAGGCTGGGCTCGGCGGCAGCGGCCGCCGCGCGCCAGCCGGCGTCGGCCGCCGTTCGCCACGCTTCCTCCCCAGAGGGTACGGCTTGCGAGGACTTGTCCTCACCCCCGGCTACCGGCCGCGGCGCCGCCTCGCGGGCCGGCTCGTTGGGCGGCCTCCGGAACCAGGCGGACTCCACCGCCGCGAAGATCGGCAGGTACTCCTCCTGCTCGGGCTCCATCGGCGACACCTCGACCGAGGGCGTCGGGTCCGGCCGGCGCACGTCGTTCGTGGGATACGCCGGGGCCGGCGGAGGCGTCTGGAACGCGCCACTACCAGATGGGTACGAGCCCGGGGTCGCGAACGAGGGATAGCCGCCCGAGTCGAACGAGGCCGACTGCCTGCGGTACGAGCCCCCGTCGGTGTCGGCCGAGAAGCCGTTCACGCCCGCCTTGCCGGGATCCGAGTGGAACGGCGAGCTGTCGTACGAGGGGGGCTCCGGCATGCTCTGAGGGGACCGGAAGCCGTGCCGGGGCGCGGGGCCGCTTGGCCGCGCGCTGCCGTCCAAGGAGTCGAAGCTGCCGAACGACCTGAACGTCCCGTTCTGCACGGGCGGGGCCGCCGGGGTCGGCACGGAGCCGCCGCCGAAGGCGGGCCGCTGCGGCAGCGGCTGCTGGGTACCGTCGGTGATCAATGTGGGCGGCAGCAGCACCATGGCGATCAGCCCGGCGCCCTCGCCCTTCCTGAGCTGGACCCTGATGCCGTGGCGCAGCGCCAGCCGGCCGACCACGAACAGGCCCATGCGCCGCGAGACCGACACGTCCACGACGGGCGGCTCGGCCAGGCGGCGGTTGGCCTCGGCCAGCTCCTCCTCGGTCATGCTGATGCCGGTGTCGCTCACCGACAGCAGCGCGCCGCCGCCCTCGATGAGGCTGCTGGTGACGACGACCTGGGAGCTGCTCGGCGAGAACTGGATGGCGTTCTCGACCAGCTCGGCGACCAGGTGGACAAGGTCGTTCGCGGCGCTGCCGAGCACCGAGGTGCCCCGGTGGACCCGGACCTGGACGCGCTCGTAGCCCTCGACCTCCGACAGCGCGGCGCGTACGACGTCGACCAGCTTGGCGGGCTGGCTGCGCCGGCGGGTGGCCTCGTGACCGGCGAGGACCAGGAGGTTCTCGGAGTTGCGGCGCATGCGGGTGGCCAGGTGGTCGAGCTTGAACAGGTCGGCCAGCCGGGCGCCGTCCTGCTCGCCCTTCTCCAGGCCGTCGATGAGCGAGATCTGCCGCTCGACCAGCGTCTGGGTGCGGCGCGAGAGGTTGACGAACATCGAGCTGATGTTGCTGCGCAGCTCGGCCTCCTCGCCCGCCAGGCGCACGGCCTGCTGGTGCACCTGGTCGAAGGCCCTGGCCACTTCACCGATCTCGTCGTTGCCCTCGACCTCGATCGGCCGCACGTCGCCCACGGACGCGTCACCGCTGACCCGCAGCCGGTGCACCACGTCGGGCAGCCGGAAGCCGGCCACCTCCAGCGCCTCCGTGCGCAGCCTGCGCAGCGGGCCGACCATGGAGCGGGCGATGGCCACGGTGAGCAGCAGGACGAGCAGCAGCAGCGCCAGGATCAGGGCGCCCGCGATGATCGCGTTGCGGATCTCGGCCTCGCGCAGCTCCTTGCCGCGCAGGCCGACCTCGCCGGCCAGCTCCTTCTCGATCCCGCTCAGCACCTTGATGGCGGCCGTGTTGTCGTTGAACCACTGGTCGCGGCTGCCGTTGGCGGAGATCAGGTTGTCACTGATGCGCGCGCCCGGCGCCCGGCCGCTGACCAGCGTGATCGCGCGGGCCTTGGTGAGCTGGACGTTGACGTACTGGGTGTTGGAGGTGAGCGCCCGGGACAGCTTGAGGCCGACGTCCGCGCCGGCCTCCGCCCCGACGTCGGAGATGTCCCTCAACTGGCGGGCATTGGAGGCGATGAACCCCTCGACCTCCTTGGCGTCCACGTCCTGGGTGTCGTAGGAGGCCTTGAGCAGCTGGATGCGCTGCCGGGAGATCTCCTCCTTGGCCGCCGCCAGCGCGTCCAGGGCGCGGAACTGGCCGATGATCTGCGAGTCGTCGGACAGCAGGCTCAGCTCGTCGTGCAGGTTGAGCAGGGTGTCGGTGAGGAAGTCGTACCGGATGGTGTCCGTCTGGCCCTCGGTCCTGATCTTCGGCAGCCGGGTCAGGTCGTACTTGGCCTGCTGGGCGGCCTTGACGATGCGGGGGCCGTACGACTCGTCCATCGTGTCGAGGTCGGCGTTCACGGTCTTGACCAGCGCGTCCACCGCCGCCTTGCGCTGCTCGAGCGGCGTGGCGAGCCTCTTGCGCATCGCGCGGCTGGCGCCGATCCACCCGCTCGTGTCACGCTCCAGCCCGATCGCCTGTACGAGGTCGCGGATGTGGCCTGCCTGCTCGGCCCCGGTCGCCGTGCGGTCGTAGTCGGCGATGCTCTGGACCGAGCCCACCACGCGCGCTCCGCCGAGCACGACGCCGGCCATCGTGGGCACCAGGATGAGCGCGGTGAGCCGCCACCGTACGCGCCAGTTACGCAGGCCGAGGCGTGGCTGGGGCCGCTTCCCGCGGTCCCGCTTCGCGGCGAGGCCGCTGTCGGAGTTCCCCGTAGTCACTGCTTCCCGTACCCCTCAATCGTCCCGCCCAGCACGGGCCTTAAAGCCGTTCCACAAGGTATCCGCAGCTTCTGACTTACCGGGCATTTCGGACACAATTGTTACAAAACGTGACCGGCGTCGTGTGCTGTTGGTTATCGCAGTGCGGCAAGGACCTGATCGCGGACTTGCGCCCTCTGTGCGGCGTCGCTGAGGGGGCGACCGGCGCGATCCACGACGTAGAAGACGTCCACCGCCTCCGCGCCGAGAGTCTCTACGCGAGCGGCTCTCACGTCAAGACCACACTCACCGAACGCCCGTCCAATCCGCCACAGCAGTCCCGGCCTGTCATGGGCCCTGACTTCCACCACAGTGGCCGTCGCGGAGGCGTCGTCGACGAGTGTTACCCGAGGTGGAGCCACCGGTACCCGGGGCGGCCTCATGGAGCGCGTGCGGCGGGCCAATCTCTGTTCGATGTCAAGACGGCCAGCAAGGACGAGACGGAGATCGGACTCCAGTGTCGCGGGGTCCGGCGGTGAGCCGTACTCGGGGATGACCGAGAACTCGATCACCGCCGTGGAGCCCGCGGAGGCGGACGAGGCGGAGCGCACGATGAGCCGGTGGGCGGAGAGCACGCCGGCGGCGCTCCACAGCAGCCCCACCCGGTCGGGGGCGACGACCGTGACGGCTCCCCCGTTGACGCGCACGGCTCCGCCGCCGTGCCTGGCGAGCGCCGCCTGCTCGGCCGACAGGGTCGGCGGCTTGGGCGGCGGCGCGCCGGCCAGCACGGACCTGACGCGGCGTACGAGGTCGGCGACGAGCCCCGCCTTCCAGCCGTTCCAGGCGGCGGGACCGGTCGCGTGGCCGTCCGCGACCGCCAGCGCGGCCAGCAGGTCGAGGACCTCCCGCGAGCCCACGGTGGCAGCGACCTTCTCGATCGTGACCGGGTCGTCGAGGTCCCTGCGGGTCGCGGTCTCGGGCAGCAGCAGGTGGTGGCGTACGACCGTGGCGAGGGTCTCGACGTCCTGCGGAGGCAGGCCGATGCGGGTGGCGATGTCGCGGACCACGACCTCGCCCGTCGCGGAATGATCCCCTGGCCAGCCCTTGCCGACGTCGTGCAGCAGCGCGCCGATCAGCAGCAGGTCGGGGCGGGAGACGTCGCGGGTGTGGCTGGCGGCGTTCGCGGCGGCCTCGATCAGGTGTCTGTCGACCGTGAAGCGGTGGATCGGGTTGCGCTGGGGACGATGGCGGACGCGTTCCCAGTCAGGAAGCAGTTTGACAAGGATGCCCGCCTGGTCGAGCTCCTCCCACACGGGCACGGCGGCGCGGCCCGCGCCCAGGATCGACACCAGGCAGTCGCGCGCCTCCTCCGGCCAGGGCACCGGCATGGGAGGCGACTGAGCTGCGAGTACGGACACCGTGGCGGGGGCGAGCGGCAGCCCGGAGTCGGCCGCCGCGGCGGCGGCACGCAGCACCAGCACGGGGTCCTTGCGCGGGTCGACACCCCTGGCGAGCACCACCTCGCCCCCGTGCTCGACCACGCCGTCCGCCAGCGGGCGGCGACCTCGGGGAGCGGGGCCTGACAGCAGCCTGTCAACCGTGCGCCAGGTGCCGTCGATGGCGTGGGAGATGGTCCGGCCCGCCTCGGCGAGCCGGCGCATGAGCGCCTCCGCGTCGAGCAGGCCGAGCAGCCCGGCCACGGCGTCCTGCTCCTGCAGCACCAGCCGGTCGGTGCCGCGGGCGGTGACGATGTGCAGCGCGTGCCGCACGTCCAGGATGAGCTCGTACGCCTCGCGCGCCCTGGGCCCAGGGGCCGAGGCGACCCAGGCGGCGGCCACGGCCTGCATGGCCTGAACGTCGCGGAGCCCGCCGCGGCCGTCCTTGAGATCGGGTTCGAGCAGGAAGGCCAGCTCGCCGCTGGCCTGGGCCCGTTTGTCGGTCGCCTCACGCAGCTCGCCGAGCCTGCGCCGGGAGTCGGCGCGCCACTCGGCCAGCACCGCCTCCCTGGCCTTCTTGGTCAGTTCGGGGTCGCCGGCCACGTGTCTGGCCTGGATGAGGCCGAGCACGGCCTTCAGGTCCTGTCTGGCGACGCTCACCGCCTCCTCGACCGTCCGTACCGAGTGGTCGAGGTTGACCGCGGAGTCCCAGACCGGATACCAGATCCGGTCGGCGACCCGCGCCACGTCGGCCCGGCCGTTGTGCAGCAGGACCAGGTCGAGGTCGCTGCCCGGGGCCAGCTCGCCCCTTCCCAGGCTCCCGACGGCGACCAGTGAGACGTGGTCGCCGTCGCTCGCCGTCCTGAACAGATCCTTGAGCCAGCGGTCGATGTCCGCGGCCCGCTCCTTGCGGGCCGCGGCGTACGAACGGGCCTCTCCCCTCACTGCTGTGCCCCCTTGCCCGGCTCCGCCCGGACGCCGTCGTCCGGGCGTCGCGATGTCAATGGCCTCGCTTAACTGCGGATCCAGGAGCGGTCACAGGGCCTCAGGACCACGCTCTCCCGTGCGTACCCGGATGACGGAGTCCACCGGGACGGACCAGACCTTGCCGTCGCCGATCTTTCCGGTGTGCGCGGCCTTGACGATGACGTCGATCACGTCCTCGGCGTCATCCTCTTCGGTGAGGACCTCCAGGCGGACCTTCGGCACCAGGTCGACCTGGTACTCGGCGCCGCGGTAGACCTCGGTGTGGCCGCGCTGGCGGCCGTAGCCGCTCGCCTCGCTGACCGTCATTCCCTTGATGCCGAACTGTTCCAGCGCGGCCTTCACGTCATCCAGTTTGAACGGCTTGATGATCGCCGTGATGAGCCTCATGCGTCCACCTTCTTGACAGCCGGGGCGGTGGGCCCGTTGGGGGAGGTCACGCCGGAGGCGTAGACCGTGCCGAGGTCGTACCCGGTCTCGGCGTGCGCGGTGACGTCGATGCCGGTCATCTCTTCCTCGGTGGAGATCCGGAAGCCCATCGTCTTGTCGATGATCTTCCCGAGAACCCAGGTGATGATGAAGGAGTAGCCGCCGACCGCGACCGGGCCGAGGACCTGCAGGCCCAGCTGGCCGATGCCGCCGCCGTAGAACAGGCCCTTGCTCTGCTGCTCCAGGAAGGGGTACGCGGCCAGGAAGCCGAGCGAGACGGCGCCGATGACGCCACCCACGAGGTGCACGCCGACCACGTCGAGCGAGTCGTCGAAGCCGAGCTTGTACTTCAGGCCGACGGCGTAGGCGCAGACGACGCCGGCGACCAGGCCGATGAGGAGCGCGGCCCAGGGGTCCACGAAACCACAGGCGGGGGTGATGGCGACCAGGCCGGCGATCGCGCCGGAGGCGACGCCGAGGCTGGTGGCGTGCCCGTCACGCATCTTCTCCACGAGGAGCCAGGCGCCGGCGGCGACCGCGGCGGCGATCTGGGTGTTCATGAACGCCAGACCGGCCGTGCCGTCGACGGCCAGCTCGGAGCCGGCGTTGAAGCCGAACCAGCCGAACCACAGCAGACCCGCGCCGAGCAGGACGAACGGGAGGTTGTGCGGCCGCATCGGCTCCTTGCGCCAGCCGTGGCGCTTGCCGAGCACGAGGCACAATGCCAGGCCGGCGGCGCCGGCGTTGATGTGGACGACCGTGCCGCCCGCGAAGTCCTCGATGCCCATCGTGTTGAGCCAGCCGGTGCCCCACACCCAGTGTGCGACCGGGAAGTAGACGATCGTCGCCCACAGGATGCTGAAGAGGATCCACCCGCCGAACTTCGCCCGGTCCGCGATCGCGCCGCTGATCAGCGCGACGGTGATGATGGCGAACGTCAGCTGGAAGGCGGAGAAGACCAGGCTCGGCATGCCGGTGCCGTCGTCCTTCGTAGCGGTGTCCACCAGGCTCTGCAGGCCGAGCGCGTCGAAGCCGCCGACCACGTTGTTGATCGCCCCGATGGGGTTGTCGGTGAACGCCAGCGAGTGTCCGAAAAGCACCCAGGCGATGGTCACCGTGATGATGGCGCCGAACGACATCATCATCATGTTCAGGACACTCTTGGCCCTGGTCATGCCCCCGTAGAAGAAAGCGAGACCTGGAGTCATCAGCAACACCAACGCGGTGGCCGCGAGCATCCAGGCTGTGGTGCCGCTATCGATCTTCACGACGCGACCCTCCTTACATGTGACGTGTTGCCACAGCGTGTTCGCCCGGCGTTTCGTGGCTCGACCAGGCGTGTTTCACATTCGTGAATCTCGCCGGATGGGTGTTTCGAGTAGGTTTCGGAGTTCTCACTGATGCGTTTTCGGCTCTGCTATATCGGGCGTGAGACACTTAGGATTGCCTAACCTAATACGATCAAGGAATGCTCATGCGCCTCCGCCTGGCCGTCGCCGCCATGCTCCCCGCCCTCGCCCTCACCCTCGCCGCCTGCGGCACATCGACCTCCTCCCAGGAGAGCGGCCCGACCCGGACCGTCAAGCACGCCATGGGAGAGACGAAGGTGCCGATGACCCCCAAGCGGGTCGTGGTACTCGACACGGACAAACTCGACACAATGGTCTCGCTCGGCATGGCGCCCGTCGGCGCGGCGCAGGCCCAGGAGAACCAGAAGTGGCCCGCGTACCTCGGCTCGGCCCTGTCCGCCACCAAGGCGGTCGGCACCCTGCAGGCCCCGAACATCGAGGCCATCATGGCGCTCAAGCCGGACCTCATCCTGGGCAGCAAGTTCCGGCAGGCGGCCTTCTACGACAAGCTCAGCAAGATCGCGCCGACCGTGTTCACCGAGAAGGTAGGCATCACCTGGAAGGAGAACTTCCTGCTCGACGCCGAGGCGCTGGGCAAGAAGGACCAGGCCCAGCAGCTGATGTCGGCGTACGAGAAGCGGGCCAAGGAGGTGGGCGCCAAGTTCTCGAAGCTGCAGGTGAGCATCGTGCGGTTCATGCCCACCGAGATCCGCATGTACGGGCCGGAGTCGTTCAGCGGCATCGTGGTGGGCGACGCGGGCATCCAGCGGCCCGAGCCGCAGCAGCTGGCCGACCAGGCGGACAAGCGCTTCGGCAAGCTGAGCCAGGAGAACATCGCCAAGGCGGACGCCGACGTGATCTTCTACACGGCGTACGGGGACGCGGCCGCCAAGTCGCAGGCGGCGGTGACCGGCGGGCCGCTGTGGAAGAACCTGAAGGCGGTCAAGTCGAACAACGCACACAACGTGGACGACGAGGTCTGGATGACCGGCATCGGCGTCACGGCCGCCGGCAAGATCCTCGACGACCTGGACAAGTACCTGACGCCCCTGGTCTGAGCCGTCACGGGCGGCGGGGAGCTCCGAGCCGTACCTGGTCGCCCTTCTTGATCCGGCCGGGCCGCAGCACTCGCGCGTACACCCCCGCGCACGGCTGCGGCCCCATGTCGAACACCTGCACCCGGTTGTGCCTGGCCACTGTGCGCAGGGCTTCGACGTCGCGCTGCAGCGGCCCGTGCGCCAGGGTCGGCACGGCGCAGCGCGGGGTCGCCACGATGACCTCCAGCACCACTTCCTCGCCCACGTACAGCTCCCGGCCTGCCCAGTCGTTCTCGGGGAAGCCCTTTTCCGACGTCCGGACGACCAGGTTCGGCCGGTAGCGGAGGGCTTCCACCTGCCCGCGCGTGCCGAGCGCCCCGATCCGCTCGACGGCGGAAGTGGTGATCAGATGGACCGGCGCGAAGTCGAAGAACGTGCTTTCGGGCGACGCTCCCCCGAGCCGGCCGACGGTGTGGGGCACCTCCGCGTCGACCCCCTTGGCCAGCACCCGCTCCGGCACCGATCGTTCGAACTCGGCGCCCTCCGGCGGCACGTCGATCAGCCGCACCTCCCGGCCGAGCAGCTCCGACAGCTCCTCTTCCCCGGGCGCCCGGGCGCCCTCGATCGCCAGCAGGCCGCGCCAGAGCCGCGGGTTCTTGGCGCTGGCGATCTTCCCGGTCGCGACGTCCAGCACCGCCCGCGCCCGGTCCCCGGCGAGCCCGCGCTCGGTGACCTCGCTCTCGGAGAGCTCCTCCCCCAGCATCGACTTGACGGGGTAGCGCCACAGCGTCTCCAGGTGCATGGAGCCGATCTTACGGCTGGGGGCCGAGGCTATGGCTGGGCCCAGAACCGGCGCAGATGCGGCACCAGCTCATCCGCCCTCTCGTCGGGGAAGAACAGCCTCCCGCCCTCGATCTCGACGACCTCCTTGACGCCGGGGATCGTGTCACGCAGCCAGCGGGCCCAGCTCACGTCGAAGAACGCGTCTCCCGTGCCCCAGACCACCAGTGTCGGCACGGTCAGCACAGTGAGCTGCGGCTCGATGGCGACCAGGTCCTTGGAGTCGATGGAGGTCAGCATCCGCTCGAAGGCGCGGCCGCCGCCGGGCTTGGCGAAGATCGGCTTCAGGAACGCGTCCACCAGCTCGGCCGGGTGGTCGATCCGCTCGTAGCCGACGCCGAATGCGGTCTGGGCCAGCAGCTCCGGCTGGTCCAGCACGGCCGCGGTCAGCGCGGCCAGCTCGCCCTTGGCGGCCAGCTCCACCGTGGACTTGAACGCCTCTGGCGGGGCGTTGGTGTGGACGTCGCAGTTGGTGAGGGTGAGCGTACGCAGGCGCTCGCGGTGGCGTACGGCGAAGATCTGGGCCACGGCGCCGCCGGTGTCGTTGGCGACGAGATCCACCTCGCCGAGCCCGAGGCCGTCGCACAGTTCCTCGACGGCCTCGGCCAGCGCGGGCATCGACAGGTCGTCGCGCGGGGCGCTGCCGCCGTGCAGCGGCAGGTCGATGGCCACGCAGCGGCGTTCGTCGCGGAACGCCTCGATGACGTGGCGCCACAGGTACGAGCTGGTGCCCACGCCGTGCACGAACAGGCTGACCGGGCCTTCGCCCACATCCACGTAACTGATGCCGTCCATTGGCGCTCCTCAGATTTACCAAACCGACTGTCGGTATGGAAAATTACCGACTGACGGTCGGTTTGTCTATGGTGGTCGCATGAACCTCAAGGCGGAGCGTGGAGCGGCCACCCGCGACAGGGTCCTGGCGATCGCCACGCGGCTGTTCGCCGAGCGTGGCTACGACGACACCTCGATCGAGGCGGTGCTGCAGGAGTCGGGGCTGAGCAGGGGGGCTCTCTACCACCATTACGCGGGCAAGGACGCCCTGTTCGAGGCGGTGCTGGAGGCCACGGAGTCGGCCATCGGCCGCAAGATCCTCGAAGCGGTCCGCGGCATCGCCGACCCGGCCGCCTCCCTCCGGGCCGGCGTCCTGGCCTGGATCGCGCTCGCCGGGGATCCGGTCATCAAGCGCATCGTCCTCATCGACGCGCCGTCGGTGATGGGGTGGGAGCGGTGGCGGGCCATGGAGGAGCGCTACTCGTTCGGGATGCTCAAGGCCGCGCTGGGGGCCACGGGGGCGGTGCCGGCCGAGTTCCTCGACCTGCACGCGCACATGCTGCTGGCGGCCGTCAACGAGAGCGCGCTGCTGGTGGCCAGGGGCGGCGACCACGACACGGCGGTGGCCGCCGTCGAGGAGTTCCTCCGCCGCATCCTCGCAGGCTAGAAGCCCGGCGGGGCGACCGCGGCGGTCGGCGGCCAGTGGGGCCGACGCTCTTCACGCGGTGAGGCGCTGGCTTTCGAGCACGTCGGCGTAGAGCGCCATCTGGTGGCGCATGACCTTCCGCGTCAGGTCGCCGATGCGCCGGGCGTGTTCCGGGGTCATGCTCGAGACCAGGTGCACCAGGGCGACGTAGCCGTCCCGCTGCTCGATCGCCATGTCCGGCCACAGCTCCTTGCTGGTGATCGGCGTACGGGAGACAGTGTCGACCAGCGCCTTGTCGATCTCCGCCCAGTCGCTGTGCCACCCGATCGGCACGACCAGCTCCCCCTCGGCCGCCAGCGAGCCGTACCAGGCCCGTGCGTCCTTCAGCATCGCCGCACGGGCCGCCTCGACGCGGCGCAGGTCCTTAAGCGCCCGGTAGGCGGCCCGCGCGGCCAGCATGCTCTCGAACCGGGCGATCTCCCAGCCGTGCTCCGTGACCACCATCGACTGGCGCGTGCCCGGGTCCACGAGCTCCAGCACCGTCGCCTCCGCGACCGTCTGGCAGCGCGCGCCCGCATCCGTCATCCTGAGCCACAGGTCCCAATCCTCCAGCCCTGTCATGGACACCCGCCACCCGCCGACCTCCTCGGCCAGCCCGGCGATGTGAGCCGCCTGGGACGGCTCGAACACCGCGTGCATCACCTGGAACTCGGGGTGCCAGCACAGGGAGAGCGGTGACGTGACGCCCATCGCCGTGCCCGATGCGTCCACCTTGGTCGCGGCGGTCGCCGCGATCTGGGCGCCTCCGGTCAGCGCTCCGGCGAGCAGTTCGAGGTGGCGTGGCAGCCAGAGGTCGTCGTGATCAACGTAAGCGACGATCTCACCCTTGGACTCGGCCAGGCCGATGTTGCGGGGCTCGGAGGGATGGCCGTGGTGACGGGTGCGCACCAGACGGATCCGGTCGTCCCGCTCGACCAGCGCCCGCACCACCTCGTCGGTGTCGTCGTCGCTGCCGTCGGAGACCACGATCAGCTCCCAGTCGCCCAGCGTCTGTGCCTGCACTGACGAGATGGTGGCGGCGATGGCGGGGCCGCGGTTGTACGCGGGGCAGATCACCGAGACACGAGGCACGGGGGTCTCCTCTCAGGCATTGACGGGCGCCTTCGCGCGACCGGGCTGGGGGATCAGGATGAGCGCGACAACGTCGACCATGACGTGGAGGCCGATGGGCGCCAGGAGACTGCCGGTACGCAGGTACATCAAGGTGAACGCGGTACCGGTCACCACCGCCATCAGCGTGCCCACCGGCCCCTGGTAGATGTGCCCGAGCACGAACACCGCGACGGCGACGACGGCGGCGACCGTGAGTGACAGACCGAGCTCACGCCCGAGCGCGATGAACAGGCCGCGGAAGACCACCTCTTCGCAGACACCGGCCGAGACGGCGAGCATCGCGGCCAGCCAGCGCTCTCGGCGGGTCCGTGCCATCAGGTCCGAGACACCAGCGTGCCAGGGCAGCATGATGCCCTGGTTCGCCAGCCAGCGGAGGAGCAACACGACCGGAATCATCCCGATGGGCAGCCACACCAGCACGCCGTACGCGATCGCGGGGCTGGCCGGTTCCGTGATGCCGACGTCGGCCGAGCTGATGCTCGGCGACAAGGCCACGACGAGGATCGCCACCGCCGCCCACACCCACATCTCCGCCGACAGAGCGGTGTAGTAGCGCGGGCGGGAGATCTCACCGCGTTCGAGGCGCGGATAGGCGCGCCGGCCCAGGAAGGGGGCGACGGCGGCCAGGTAGAGAACGAGAGCTGCGGCTAGCACCCAGGCTGTCGGTGCGGACTCGAATGACATGGCTTCCTCTCAGAGGTCCGCTGTGTACGGCTGGCGCGGGACGATGCAGGAGCCGCGCTCCAGCTTCAGGGCGTATGTGCTGGACGGAATGAGGTCCTCACTGGCGGAATGGCTGTGCCGCCACGCTATGCCGGGGGCGACCACGCCGAGAAGTCGCCGAAATCATCGGTGCCATATGACATCTGTCATCCAATAGCCCCGGACCTGCGCGGATGCCCGCGAGGAAGCGTCGGGGAACTCAGCCCGGCGTATAAGTGCAATGTAAGCAACCATCTCGACAAACGCCGGAATTTCGCACGATGGATTGATAGATGACTAAATACTCGGTGCTCATCCCAGTTGTTCCACGACGGCCGGAGCAAATCATTCCGTATGCCGCGCTCGTGGACATGACACCTGCCCACGCTCTGTGGCAGGGACAGTCGACGCTCGTCGAGCCGCACCAGGGTTTCGTGTACGCGGCCGGCGCCGGATTCCGCGTCCCTGTGGGTTTCGGTGTCACGCTCATGCCGCTGCGGCACCCGTACGAGGCCGCTCTGCAGGCTCGGTCTGTGGCCATGAACACGGGTGAGCCCGTCGTGGCCGGTTTCGGCCCCGGGCCCATGCGCTTCCAGGAAGCCTTGCTCGGCAAGCCGTACCCGAGCCAGCTCACCGCCGTCAGGGAGTACGTCACGGTGGTGCGCGGCCTGCTCAGCGGCCGGTCGATCGACTACAACGGCGAGTACTTCGGCTACCAGGGCATGCTTCCGCCCGCCGTGACTCCCAAGGTCGAGATCGGCCTCGGGGTGCTCAGGCGCGGCATGGCCAAGCTGGCAGGCGAGATCGCCGATGTCGCGGTGACCTGGCTGACTCCCCCGGCGTGGCTGCGTGACACGATCATCCCCGCGTTGCGGGAGGGCGCGAAGGCGGCGGGCAGGGACATGCCGAGGGTGGCCGCGATGATGCCCGTGGCGCTGCGCCGTCCCGACCGCACTCCGGTGGAGCAGGCCCTGGCCAGCAACTCGCTGCACCTGCAGGCACCGCACTACATCGACATGCTGCAGAAGGCCGGTCTCGCGGTGAAGGGCGAGGACACCGCCGCCGACGCGGCGGCCATCGTCGAGGGTGGCGCATTCGTCAGCGGCCACATCGACGAAGTCGTGGCGCAGCTGAAGGCGGTCGAGGAGTTGGGCGTCGACGAGATCATCCTCAACCTGACCGGCGTCCAGCACCTGCAGGGTCCCACGGAGACGCTGAACGAGCTCAAGGCCCTCATCGGGGCACTCACCGGCCAGAAACTGCGCTGAAGGGGGAAGGCGTTGACCTCGAACAAGCGAAACCTCATGCACTGGGCCACGGGTCAGGCCCCGGTTTTGGGCGACCGTGACCACGTCTCCACCGTCGTCCTGGAGGACCCCGGTTACCTGCACAGGCTCCGGAGCTCCGAGGTGGTGGGCCCCGAGACGGTGGCCTTCCTGCCCGGCGGGCCCAGCGACGACACGGGCCCCGTGGTCGTCGCTTACACGGGTTCCCTGCGCGAGCCCGGCAGCGAGATCTCGCTGTCCGACTCGTTCTTCCTGCAGACGCAGGACTACGCGACCAGCGAGTTCATGTCGGTGATCGGCCCCACCGCCATCAGGATCTTCACCGAGGCCGACTTCGAGCTGTTCCTCGACGACGCCGACCGGGCCAAGGCAGAGGGCGAGTTCCGCGAGTTCCTCATGCATCCCGCGGTCCGGCTGGCCGACGTGCCGGCCCTGGGGGCGGGCACCGACCGCGACGGCCCGCAGCACCGCCTGTTCGTCAGCGCCGACGGCGCGATCTCCACCTCGCCCACCGGGTCCCCGATCGGCCACGCCGGCGACGACCTGCCCTCGCTCCGCAAGGAATGGGTACGGCGCAACGCCGAGAGCGACACGCCATGCGCGATCTGCCTGGCCGCCGCAGTCCCCGACGATCGGCGGGTGGCCGAGCTCACGTCCCGGCCCTGGCTGCGCCGCTACCACGGCGCCATCATGGCCATCCAGGACCTGCTGGCCCGCGGCGAGAGCGACATCCGCGTCTCCGGGTTCGGCGGCCGGCTCGTGCGCGGCCTGGAGGAGGTCGCCGACCCGGTCGACATGGCGACGACGGACCTACCACAACTGCTCTGGACGGAGTCGTCCGCCTACGTGCACATGCCATGGCCGTCACGGACCTTCAAGGTGGAGCACCGAGCAGGCCAGCTCGTCGAGGCCCTGCTGGTGTGCGGGTCGGCGGAAGCGGCCGCCGAGCACGACGACCCCGCGGGGCTGGCCCGCGTGACGGAGTTCTTCGCGAAAGCAGGCGTGCGCCTGACCCCCGAGAAGGTGGCTGCGCTGTGACATCGCTCAGCGCTCTCCAGCTTCCCCGCCGTGCTCGCGCCCTGCTGGCCGAGCTCGAGAACCGCGCGGTGGTGTGCGACCTGTACAGCCAGTCGGGCGCGGCCGTCTATCACGACCTGGCCGGCGTCGGCACTGAGGAGATACGTGAGCTGGTCCGGACGGTCCGCGGCCTGCCCGGCCCCGTGCTGGACCTCGCCGCCGGTTCGGGCAGGCTGACGCTGCCCATGCTCGCCCTCGGCAGGGACGTGACCGCACTGGACCTGTCGGAGAACCTGCTGCTGCTGCTGAAGGAACGACTGGATCAGGAGCGCGGCAGAAGGTTCGCCGAGCGCTGCTCCGTGGTCCATGCCGACATGCGCGACTTCTCGCTCGGGCGGCGATTCGGCGTGGTCCTTCTGGGCACCTCGTCGATCTCCCTGCTCGACGAAAGGGGCCGCGAGGCGCTCTACCGCGCGGTCCGCTCTCATCTGCTCCCGAAGGGCCGCTTCCTGCTGTCCACTCTCGACTTGCACGCCGCGGCGGGCCAGGAGGAGGCTGAGCTGGTCGTCACCGGCCTCAGCGGCCGCGCGTACCGCCTCTACGAGCGCTGGGAGCGGGCCGACGGCCGGCGGGTGGTCGTCGTCTTCCCTGTGCAGATGGAGGAGGAGCCGCTCACCGTCTGCACGACCGCGATCCGTGTGCTGCCCGCCGACCTGCTGGTGTCGGAGCTGACCGAGAACGGTTTCGCGGTTCGCTCCCGCACCCCGCTCGGCAACCAGACCGCCAGGCACCGCGACGTGCTGCTGGAAGCCGAGGTGGCCGCGTGACGACCACGATCCCGCCGCTCTGGCCCGCTCTGTTGCCGCCGGACTCCCACGGCTCCGATGAGCTGTGCGCGGTCTCCGCGAAGGGCGTCAGGGTCGGCTTCGCCGACGGCCGCGAACTCTTGTGCGGCACCAGCGGCCTGTGGAACTGCAACCTGGGCTACGGCAATGCCGCCGTCGCCGAGGCGTCGGCGGACGCGCTGCGCAAGGCGTCGTACCTGAACGTCTTCCGCTACGAGAACGTCTACGCCCGCGACGCCGCCGCGGCCCTGGTGGAGCTCTGCGGCCCCGAGCACTACGGGCGGGTGATCTTCTCCACCTCCGGCGGGGCGGCCAACGACGCGATGACCAAACTCACCAGGCACTATCACGCCCTGGCCGGCACCGCCCAGCGCAAGATCGTCGTCGGGCTGCTGGGCAGCTATCACGGTCTCACCTTCGGCGGCTTCGCCCTCACCGGCGAGGACCTCGGACAGCGACTGTACGGGGTGGACCAGCGGCTGACCCGGCACGTACCGCCGAACGAGCCGGAGGAGCTCGAGCGCCTGCTGTCCCGGCTGGGCGGCCAGGTCGCGGCAGTGGTCGTGGAGCCGGTGCTGGGCAGCGGCGCGATCCCGCTCGACGACGAGTACGTGGCCGCCCTGATCCGCCTTCGCCGCGAGCACGGTTTCCTGCTCGTCGCCGACGAGGTCGCCACCGGCTTCTGCCGGACGGGGAGCTTCTTCGCCACGCAGGAGTGGCCGGAGCCGCCCGACCTGCTGATCACCTCCAAGGGGCTGACGAACGGCACGTGCGCCGCCGCGGCCGTGGTGGTCTCGCACCAGGTCGCCGAGGCCTTCACCACCGGCGGAGCGCTGCTGGCGCATGGCGAGACGCAGGCGGGCACCCCCGTCATGTGCGCAGCGATCCTGGCCACGATCGAGGAGATGCGGCGGCTGGACGCGGAGGGAATGAGCAGGCGGTTGTCCGCGCTCCTCGATGCCGAACTGGCCGCCCTGGAGTCCGACCACCCGCTGGTGGCGGGGGCGACAGGCAAGGGATGCTTCCGCGCGGTGCGCCTGCGCACCGTGGAAGGCGTCCCCCTGCCGCAGGTCCACGTGCCCGAGGTGGTCGCGGCCGTCCGGCGCGCCGGGGCGATAGTGCACCCCGGTGTCAACGGCTTCCAGCTCATTCCCGCGCTGACCTACACCGAGGCGGACCTGCGCGAGCTGATGGAGTGCGTGCGCAAGGGTCTGTCGGCGTACGCCGATCAGGGGGTGGGCGCGTGAACCACGTCCTGTACGGCACCACGGGCCTGGCGGCCTGGCTGGCCACGGCCGCGAGCCCCAGGACGGTGACCCTGCTCGTGGACACCGCCGTCGCCGAGTATCCGATCGTGGACCGCGTCCGGCGTGAGGTCGGCAAGGCGCGGCTCCGCGAGACACTCATCGAGCTGGACGGGCCCAGCGGCGTCGACGGCGTCCGCGAACTGGCCACCCGGCTGACGGGCACGGGACTGGTGCTGGCCGTCGGCGGCGGCTCGCTGCTCGACCAGGCCAAGCTGGCGTCGGTGCTGTGCGGCGACCAGGACGCGCTGCGCCGCCTAACGGTACGCCAGCGCAGCGGCATGCTCATGCTGCCGCCGTCCACCAGACGCGCCCTGCCGCTGTTCGCCGTGCCGACGACGCTGGGCACGGGGACAGAGGTCAGCATGGTCGCGTGCCTGTCCTACCCGGGGGGCAAGCGGCTCATCACCGGTGACCGCCTGCGGCCGGACCTGGCCGTCCTCGATCCGCTGGCCACCGCGACGCTGCCGGCGGAGCTGGTCTCGGAGGGCGTGCTGGAGGTGCTGTTCAGGATCACCAGCGGATACCTCGGCGACCACGAGGACCGGCCCACGGAGGACGCGCTGGTGGAGACGCTGGCCACGCTCGTGGTCAGGGAAGGTTACGCGGCGGCCCGCGCCCTCGCGGCGGACGGCAGGGCCGGCGACGCGCTCCTGCTGGAGATCGCCAAACTCAGCGGCCTCACCCACAGCGAGACGCTGCACGTCGGCAGGCCCGTCTTCGTCAATAAGGGCTGGATGATCGCCAACGAGCTGTCCACCGGGCTCGGGACGAGGAAGATGTCCGCCATCGCCGTCGTGATGCCGGAGCTGTGGCGGCGCATCGCCGCGGGCGATGACCGCCTGGGCTCGGCCCGGCGCCTGGCCCGGCTCTGGGCAGGGCTACGGGCGGCGGCCCCGGCCGGGCTTCCCGCCTCGCCGGGTGAGGGCATCGCCGCCCTCATCGACGGCTGGGGCGTGGACAGATCGCTCAGCGCCGACGCCGACACGGTCGATGCGATCGCGGGCCGCACGGTCCGCGCGTGGGGCATGGGGCTGCCCATGCTCGGCGCCCTCACCCGGGACGACATCAGCGACTTCCTGACCTGCGCGGTCCGCGCGGCCGCGCCCCAAGACTCCCGCGTCACAAAGGCGCGGGTGCTCCTCACATGAAGAGAAAGGAGGTGCTCTCATGAGCGCAACGCTTAGCCCCGAGCTCGACCTGCTCCCCCTCGAGCTGGGGATGCAGGAGCTGGAGCCGATGGACGCCCCGAGTTTCTGGTCCGGATTCAAGATCGGCGTCACCATCTCGGTCGGATCTCTGGTCTTCGGTAGCGCGGTCCTGGGCGCCACGGTGGCCGCTGCCGCCGCCTCGGTCGTCGTCACGACGTGAGACATCCGAGACAAGGCCCACCACATTGCAGCAGGAAAGGAGGACGGCCATGGAGGCAATGACAGACCTCCCCCTTGAGCTGGGCATGCAGGAGCTGGAGCCGATGGACGCCCCGGGCTTCTGGTCCGGGTTCAAGATCGGCGTCATCATCTCGGTCGGAAGCGTGGCCTTCGGCGGCGCCGTTCTGGGCGCCACGGTGGCCGCTGCCGCCGCCTCGGTCGTCGTCACGACGTGAGACGCCCGAGACCACGTCAACTACATCGCAGCAGGAAAGGAGGATGACCATGGAGGCAATGACAGACCTCCCCCTCGAGCTGGGCATGCAGGAGCTCGAGTCGATGGAGGCCCCGTTCTGGGGCACCTTCTTCGGCGTCGGGGCCGGCGTGACCGTGGTGACCGCGGTCGGAACGATTATCTCCTACAGCGTGGCGAGTGCTCTGAGCATCATCACGTGACGGTGTCACTCTCGAGCTTGATGCAGGAGCTCGAGGAAAGGTGACTGCCTGCGGTGCGGTGGGCGGTGCCGTACGGGCTGGCCTGCCAGCTCTTCCCGATCTACCTCGTCGGCGGGCTGGCGCTCTCGATCTGGGGCGACCTGCTGCGGAGCTTCGGGGTTGTCGGAACGGTCGCGCTG